>DATJYM010000231.1:0-3222 GCA_035499615.1 Candidatus Acidiferrales bacterium
CTGGGCCAACTACACCCGCGATTTTCCAGCGGGCAGTTTTAACGTCTACGCGCGTTCGTCGGGTGTGAGCTTCAACACCATGAACCTCGGTCAGGTCGTCAGTGGCGCCGGCACCACCAATCAGGTGATCAAGCATCTCGGTCAATGGAGCGCCTTGGGGACCGGCATCAATAATTATGGCTGGCTGCCGTTGACGGATGCCGGCGGAGTAGCGCCGGTCATCTTGAAACTGGGCGGCGTCAGCACGCTTCAAGTCGGGACTCCCACTGGCGACTGCTATCCGAATTACTTCATGCTCGTCCCCGCGTCCGGCATTAACCTGTCGGCCACGAGAGTGGGCAACAACATCAATATATCGTTCCCGACCCAGCCGGGAGGAAACTACCGCGTCTTTTACAAGACGAGTTTGACAGCCGGCAACTGGATCCAGCTGACCTCGGTACTCGGTGACGGTACAGTTAAAACGGCGACGGACTCCAATCCCTCGGGCAGCCTGCGGTATTACAAGGTGACGTCCCCATAAATCGAGTATCGAGTACACAACCCGCGCCGGCTCCTGGAAAAACCTCTCAAACCAGGGCTCCGGCGCGGGTTTGGCTTGATTAAGTTGCCCGCGGTTGTTGCCGGCATCGCCATTTTCGCCGCGATCCTCCGGTCCGAAATGTTCTCCGGACCAGTTCCACACCGCTGCCATGGCCAGTCAATTCTCCAGCGGTTTTTTGAGCGTGGAATCCGCATCAGCTCGCCGGTCTTTCGGAACCTTGGAAATTTATTGTGACATCGACCGGCCACCTGTGCTAAAGGCACACCTGCCGGCCAATCACTGATTACTGATAATAGGGAAATGAATAAGACCAGGATGCTTTCGGCCTTGATGGGGGTGATATTGTCATGCCGCCTGCCGGCCGCACCGCCCGCCAGCGACGCGAACATGGATGCTTTCGTTGGCCATTTGATGAACCGGATGACCTTGCAGGAGAAAATCGGCCAATTGAATCTGTTGTCGATGGGCTTCGACACCAACGGGCCACTGCTGAACCAGGAAGCGGAGGCGCAATTACAACACGGTTTGGTGGGCGGAGTTTTCGGCCTCTATACACCGACGGCGGCGCTCAAACTGCAATCGCTGGCCGTGAACCAGAGCCGTTTGGGCATCCCGTTGCTGCTGGGGTTCGACGTCATCCACGGTCACAGGACCATTTTCCCGATCCCGCTCGGACTTGCCTGTACCTGGAATCCGGAGGCGATCGAACACAGCGCGCGCATTGCCGCGACGGAAGCGACCGCCGACGGTGTGAACTGGACCTTTTCACCCATGGTGGACATCTGCCGCGACCCCCGGTGGGGAAGAATTGCCGAGGGCGCGGGTGAAGACCCCTATCTCGGAGCACAGATCGCCCGGGCGATGGTGCGCGGCTATCAGGGCGAAGCGCTTGACCGGAGTAACGCCCTGCTGGCCTGTGTAAAGCACTTTGCCCTGTACGGCGCCGCTGAGGCGGGTCGCGACTACAACACGGTGGATATGAGCCCGGTAAAAATGTACCAGTATTATTTGCCACCGTACCAGGCTGCCGTCGAAGCCGGAGTCGGCAGCGTCATGTCTTCTTTCAATGACATCAACGGCGTGCCGGCCACGGGTAATCGCTGGTTGCTCACAGAGGTGCTGAGAAAACAGTGGGGATTCCAGGGTTTCGTAGTCAGCGATTATATGGCCGTCTCCGAGATGACCCAGCACGGCATGGGCGATTTGCCGGCAGTCGCCCGGTTGGCATTGACCTCGGGGCTGGACATGGACATGTCGAGCGGAACTTCCCATGAAACCTATCTCAGTCATTTGCCGGAAATGGTTGCGCACGGAGAAATTCCGGAGTCGACAATTGACGAAGCCTGCCGGCGGATTTTGGAGGCCAAATACAAACTCGGATTGTTTACCGACCCCTATCGCGGTTGTACGGAGGAACGTGCCCGTGCCGCCTTCCTCACGCCGGAAAACCGGAAGACCGCGCGTGATTTGGCCGAACAATCGTTTGTCCTGCTGAAGAATGACAGGCACGTCCTGCCGTTGAAGAAATCGGGGGTCGTGGCGTTGGTGGGGCCGCTGGCGGATGACCAGACCAATCTGTTGGGCAGTTGGCGCGCCGCCGGCGACTGGCACTTGGCCGTCAGCGTGCAGGCGGGATTCAGCAATGTGGCCGGTTCCGCGCTGACCGTCCTGTATGCCCGGGGCGCAAATCTCGTCGACGACCCCGCCCTCCTCGCGACCCTGCGCACGTTCGGTGAATACGTTCCGGTGGACGAACGTTCACCCCGGCAGATGATCGCGGAAGCCGTAAGCGTCGCGGCCCGGGCCGACGTCGTCGTGGCGGTACTGGGAGAATCCTCGGGTATGAGTGGCGAGGCCGCCAGCCGCAGCCATCTGGGACTTCCCGAATGCCAGGAAAACCTCCTGCGGGCGCTCGTGAAAACCGGCAAACCGCTCGTCCTGGTGCTGATGAACGGCCGGCCCTTGACGTTGTCCTGGGAAGCGGAACATTGTGGCGCGATTCTCGAAACCTGGTTCGGCGGCACCGAAGCCGGCAACGCCATAGCCGATGTCCTGTTTGGCAATTACAACCCTTCCGGGAAACTGACGGCCACCTTCCCGCGGGATATCGGCCAGATACCCATTTATTATAACCACAAGAATACGGGCCGACCCTACTCGGGCGACCCGGCCTACCGGTATGTTTCCCGTTACCTGGATGTGCCGAACGATCCGCTGTATCCGTTCGGCTACGGCTTGAGTTATACCACGTATTCCTACGGTGACATTGAGTTGAGCAAAACCAACCTTACTGGTGACGAAACACTGCTCGCTTCGGTGGCGGTGACCAATACCGGCAAGCGGGTCGGGGATGAGATCGTGCAACTGTATATAAGCCAGCCCGTGGCCAGCATTACCCGCAGCGTGGAAGACCTGCGCGGATTCCAAAAAATCCGCCTGCTGCCGGGCGAAAGCAAACGAGTAACATTTCGTATCACCCCGGAAGATTTGAAATTTTACAACAGTAACTTGGTATATGACTGGGAACCGGGAGAGTTCATCGTCCGGATCGGGGGCAGTTCGGACACCCGGGCGAAGCCGGCAACCGTGCACTGGAGCAAGTAAGAAATCCCGACCCAAAAGAAATTTTCCGACGCCCGCCGACAACTCAACCGCCGTCAAATAGTTTTCACCTGGAC
>DATJYM010000232.1:0-3061 GCA_035499615.1 Candidatus Acidiferrales bacterium
TGACCGCCAAGCAGTTCGAACTCCCTCTGGGCTCCGGCATCGCTGCGCGTCTCGGGGCCGTCGCGCCGTAATATTCGTCCGAGCCGGAAGATCTGGCCGCCAATTCCCTCATCGAGTGACAGTTCCAGATGATCGAGCAGCGTGGTGGAGAGCCCGATGGCGGCGGCGTGATGCAGGCTGCGGCTGGTCTTGGGCGACGGTGGCTGGTCGGGGGCAACGGGGCGGTTTAAAAAAATGGCGGCGCGATTGACCCCCAATATTTCGCGGAGAAACGAGAGGAACTGATTCAGCATCGCTTCCGCATTCAGCGAATAAGTGAGGATCGGCGAAAAATCCCGCAACATGTCAAGTGTCGGGGTGGCGATAATGGCGCGGGGCTGGGCAGCTTCCGGCGGCCGGTCAAATGGATTGGGTGCCGGCGGTCGGGCGGCTTGCCCGGTCGGCGCCGCAAGGCCGGCAAGGAGGGAATTCAGCAGCCGGGGACGGACCGGTTTGGTTAGGACGTGTGTCACACCCCGTAAAAATGCCTCCTCTTCCCATTCGGATTGGATGCCGTCGGTGTAAGCAATCACCGGCACCTTGGCATCATGGCGGCGAAGGCGTTCAATGAGCCAGATGCCTTCAACCCCCATCAAGTCCACATCCACGAGGCAAACGGCGGCCAGCCCATGTACGAGCAACGGTTCCGCATCATCCACGTTTAAACGGTGAACGACCCGGTATTGGTTAGCATTCAAGCCGGCGCGAATGGCCTCGGCAAAATCGGGGTGCAACGATAAAACCAGAATTGTTCTCATCGTGCACGTCAGGAAAATGGGTTCAACCCTGTGGACATCATTAACTGTAATAATCCCACAAATCTCCCGTTGGGTCAATGAATCTTGCTGCCTTCAGGTTGAATCAACCTGTGGCCAGCAGTTTTTCCCACAATCCTTCGTTTAACAGTGCTTTTTGGATGAATTCCGAGTCGCTGGAGGAGGGTCCGTTGCTTTCGGGGTTCAGCGGCAGTCGCAAGGTGAAGCGATTGCCATAACCGGGCTGGCTTTTCGCCTCGATTTTGCCGCCATGATGATGAACGATGAAAAAACAGGCCATTAAATTGACGCCATATTCCGATGGCGCCGCGGTGGACGTGACGAACGGGTCGAAAATCACGCTCAACGCCTCCTGCGGCAGGCCTGGTCCGTTGTCCGTAATTTGCAGGGCAATTTCCGGTTTTGCTCCGGTCTCCTGCAGTTCCGCCGTCAGGGAAATCTTGCTGCCGGCGGGCAGTGAGTCCAGCTCATCCTTGAACAGCAATTCAAACAAACGGTAAAATTTACCCCTGTCCGCGCGCAATGCCGGCAGTGAGCCGGGAATTTGGTTGTCGATCTCGATTTTACGCGCGGCAAATTGTTCCGCATATAATTTCAACGCAGCACTGACGGCGTCGCCGAGCGAAACCTCGTCGGCAAACTGGGTGGCGGCATGGCTATCCGCCGAGGAGCGCAGGTCGGCCAGCAAATTGTTTATCTTGCCGATCTGCGACTGGACGTTCTGGTGGTAATCACGCCAGAAATCCGGATTCCGCAGACCCTGCAGATCCGCCTTTTCCTCGGCCATTTTCGACGGGGCAAGGTCGAGGAAGGTCTTGACGGCGACGAGCGAGTTGCGGATGTGGTGGCTCAAACCGGCGGCGAGCAGGCCCAGGCTGACGATGCGGTCGGCGATCATCATGTTGCGCAAGACCGAGAGTTTTTCGAGGAGCAACTGGTCGCGCTCGGATTGCACCATGAAAAATTCCAGACTTTGCCGGAGAATGATCTGCAGCTGCGCCGGGTCCCAGGGCTTGGTGATGAACTTGCTGATCGAGCCGCTGTTGATGGCGGCGATCATGGCGTCGGTGTCTGTGTAAGCGGTGACGAGGATGCGCCCGATGCGTGGCCGGAAGTGCCGGGCGCGTTCCAAAAGCCAGACTCCCTGCTGGCCGGGCATGCGCTGGTCGGTCAACAGCAGGCCGATTTCATCGGCATGCAGTTCCAGCAGCTTCAGGCCCTCTTCGGCGGACAAGGCGGTGAGCACGCGGAATTCATCGCCGAAAGCGCGCGTGAAATATTTCAAAGACTTTTCTTCGTCATCCACGTACAGGATGGCGTACTTCCGATAATCGTAGGGATTATCCATGGTTTAATTGGCGACAGCTTGTTGCTTGTGGACCGGAAACGCCAGCGTGAATTCGCAATATTTGCCCGGCAGGGTGTTCACCGCAATTTTCCCGTGCGCCTCTTCCACCAGGCGGTAACAGATGCTCAATCCCAGGCCCATGCCGGCCCCTACATTCTTGGTGGTGAAGAAAGGGTCGAAGATCTTGCTCAGATGTTCGGAGGCGATGCCCGGCCCGTTGTCACGCACGGATAGAGTGCTGGCCCCGGCTTCCACCTGGCCCACGATGCGGATCGTTGGCTTGCCCTCGGTAAACGTCTTGGCCTGCAGCGCATCGAGCGAGTTTTGCAGCAGATTGGCGAGAATATGAATCAATTTGTTTTTGTTCGCCCAAATGGTCATTTCGGGGGCCAGTTCCACCTGGAACTCGACCTCCTGTTCCCGGCGTTCGTTGCTCAGGAAACGCAGCGCGGCCGAAACCACTTCCGCGGCCGGCACCGCGTCGTAATGCTCGGAATCCGGCCGGGTGAAGACCCGCAGGTCGGAGACGATGGTTTTCACGCGGCCCACCCCGTCCTCGACATCGTGCAACGTCTCGGCAAAATCCTGCTGTTGTTCCGTGGGCAGATAAACGCCCTTCTTGCGGAGCGTGAACAGGGCGGTCGTGGCAAAATTGAGCGGGTTGTTGATCTCGTGGATGATGCCCGCGCTCATCCGGCCCAGTGATGCCAGCTTTTCGGAATGGACCAGTTGCGCCTCGTTTTGTTTGAGCTGGGCGAGGCTGGTTTCGAGCGCCTTGCGATTTTTCTCCAGTTCGTAACGCAAGGCAAATTCACGAAATCGCAACTGATTAAAAAAATGGTTGCCTGTGACCACGATAATTCCGGTTAGGAGCAAAAAATATGTGTTGTTGTAAATA
>DATJYM010000233.1:0-12589 GCA_035499615.1 Candidatus Acidiferrales bacterium
CGTTCACGGGCAACTGACCCTCAACGGCCCAAATTACATTCAGGACTTCAACGCCATTAGCAATGGTCTGCCGGCCGGGTGGTCGGTCCGGCTCAACGCCACGACGAATGGCCTCGGAACGAATGTGGTTTTTCCGACGGCATCCAAAACCTGGGGAGACACCGGCGGAGAGTTTGGCAACTGCGCCTCGACCATGGCCAATTCGGGCACGAATTTCAACGGCAGCGAATCCACCACCATCCAACCCGGGTGCACCAACCGTGCGCTGGCCATTCGTCAAACCGGCAGCTTCGGCGATCCGGGAGCCGCCTTTACGTTGCAGATTGCAAATACGATAGGTCGGAGCAATCTCATGTTTAGGGTGGACCTGGACCTGTTGCGGACAAATTCGAATTCCACGACCTGGACCATTCAGTACGGAATCGGCGATTCACCTTCGGTGTTTGTCACCCTGGGTGATTTTTCCGACCCGGGTGTTTTCGGGGCGACAACCCGGAGTTACAACCTCGGCGCGGATGCCAGCGGCTCGTCCTCCAATGTCTGGATTCGAATCGCCGCACTCTCGGCGGCGACCGGCTCGGGCACGCGTGACACCTTCGGCATCGATAATTTTTCCCTCTCCTGGTCCACGAACAGCGTTTTGGCTGCTCCGCCTTCCATTACCCGCATCGTGCTTACCAATGGAAACGCGCAAATAGATTTCACCGGCGATACCGGCGACAGCCCGTCCGCGTTTATGATACAATGTGTCGGCCGGTGTTCGGATGTCTTCGGCGACGCGGCCGCGACCATCACGCAAACCAGCCCGGGGCATTTCCGCGCCGTGTGTGCCATGAACGGTTCGCAGCAATTTTACCGGGTCAAACGTTAATCGTCGCGGACCTTATTCGCCGATGATTTTTACGAGCACGCGTTTGCGGCGGCGGCCGTCAAATTCGCCGTAGAAAATCTGTTCCCAGGGCCCGAGGTCGAGCTTGCCTTTCGTGATGGCCATGACGACCTCGCGCCCCATGATTTGGCGTTTCAGATGCGCATCGGCGTTGTCCTCGCCGGTACGGTTGTGCCGGTATTGCGACGTCGGCGCATGCGGTGCGAGCTTTTCCAGCCAATCGTCGTAATCGTGCAACAGCCCGTCTTCGGCATCGTTTATATAAACGCTGGCGGTGATGTGCATGGCATTGACGAGGCAAAGCCCTTCCTGCACGCCGCTTTTGTGGACGAGTTGCCCGACTGTATCGGTGATGTTGAGGTAATCTCGACGAAGCGGCGTGTCAAACCAGAGATATTCGGTCAGAGATTTCATATACGTAAGATCAAACCAAATCCGCCACCGGCCGCAATGGTGGAAGACGCGGCATTTGGAAATCCGGCGGTCGCAGACCGCTGCCACAAGTCTGCGTCAAACTTCCGCCGCAATCAAATCTCCGACCTCGCGCGTACCAAAACCCATTTTGCCCGCGGCGAGGGATTTGATTTTTGTGTTGATGACCTTCACGACGGCGGCTCCAATCGCCGCGCCCGCTTTTGACTCTCCGAGGAAATCCAGCATCATACCCGCTGCATTGATGGCGGCGATGGGATTGATGACGTTCTTGCCGGTGTATTTGGGCGCGCTGCCGCCCATGCACTCGAACATGCTGGTCCCCTCGGGATTGATGTTGCCGCCAGCGGCAACTCCCAACCCACCCTGAATCATCGCGGCCAGGTCGGTGATAATGTCGCCGAACAGGTTGTCGGTGACGATGACATCGAACCACTCCGGATTTTTCACGAACCACATGCAGGTGGCATCCACGTGGGCGTAGTCGCGCTTCACGGTCGGATACTTTTTTGCGCCCATTTCATGGAACGCGCGTTCCCACAGGTCGAACTCGAACGTCAACACATTGGTTTTGCCCACCAGCGTCAGCTGCGCCGTCTTGCCGTCCTTGACGTCCTCGGGCTTGAGGCCTTTCCACGGCTTGCCGCCGCGCTGTTTTTTGGCCAGTTCAAAGGCGTATTTCAGGCAGCGGTCCACCCCGCGGCGCGTGTTCACGGATTCCTGGACCGCCACTTCATTCGGGGTGTTCTTGAACACAAAACCGCCCGCACCGATGTAAAGACCCTCATTGTTTTCGCGCACCACCACAAAATCAATGTCCTCCGGCCGCTTGTCCTTCAGCGGGCAATCCTGCACGCGGTACAGCTTGACCGGTCGGAGGTTGATGTATTGTTCCAGCTCGAAACGGAGGCGGAGCAGGATGCCTTTTTCCAGAATGCCCGGTTTGACCTGCGGATGGCCGATGGCGCCCAGGTACATCGCCTTGAACTTGCGAAACTCATCCACGGCGCTGTCGGGCAGGACCTCGCCGGTTTTGAGATAGCGATCGCCGCCGAAATCGTAGTGATGCCAGTTGAGTTTGAACCCGAACTTTTTGGCGGCGGCTTCCGCCACTTTGAGGGCTTCGTGGGTGACTTCCGGCCCCGTGCCGTCGCCGCCGATGACTGCAATATCGTAAGTTTTCATTTGTGATTGTCCCTGCCACCGAAACAAGGCCGGTTATCCTAGCAATTTGCCCCGCGGTGACAATGAAGAATTTGCGATTTATGACTTATGATTTATGATTAGCGGGTTTCGCGGGAAGCAGACATCAAAGCTAGATCAAAAATGCCCATGGTTTTGCCTTACAAAATCGCGACGCTGCTTTATTGCTTCAATGAGCGGGACGACGTGCTGTTGCTCGAACGCGCGCAGGAGCCGAACCGCGGTTTCTGGAGCCCGTGCGGCGGTAAACTGAAAATGGACATCGGCGAGTCGCCGTACACCTGTGCCGGCCGCGAGGCGGAGGAGGAACTGGGCATCAAGGTCCGGACGGCCGATTTGCATCTGGCCGGCCTGGTCAGCGAGCATGGTTATCAAGGCCAAACGCATTGGTTGATGTTTTTGTTCGAAATGAAAGTGAAGTTGAAAACGCTGCCGCCGCCCCATGCCGAAGGCCGGTTTCAATTCTTCCACCCCGCAGCGCTGGCCTCACTGAAGATTCCGCAAACCGACCGGGAGCAAATCTGGCCCTGGTTCTGGCGCCATCGCGGCGGTTTTTTTGCCGCGCACTGCCATTGCCATCCGGACGGACACAACGATTGGACGCTGGAGGAATCGCTGTGAATTTACGATTGATGATTTACGATTTACGATTTTTCCCCAACCTTCACGCGAAAACACAATCATGCATCATAAATCGCACCTCTTAAATGTCTGACGAACCCGTCATTGATTTACAGAGCGACCAGCATTTCATGCGCGAGGCATTGCGACAGGCGGCCAGGGCTTATGAAGCGGGCGAAGTCCCGATCGGGGCGGTGATTGTACACGGAGGGCGCGTCATCGCGCGGGCGTTCAACCAGGTTGAACTGCTCAAGGACGCGACCGCGCACGCTGAAATGCTGGCGCTGACGCAGGCGGAGGAAGTGATGGGCGACTGGCGGTTGACTGGCTGCACCCTGTATGTGACCAAGGAACCGTGCCCGATGTGCGCGGGCGCAGTGGTGCATACGCGGCTGGCGCGCGTGGTGTTTGGCGCGCGCGATCCGAAGGCAGGCGCCGCGGGCGGCGCGATGAACCTGCTGCAATTTCCGACGTTGAACCATCGTTGCGAAATCACCAGTGGTGTATGTGAGAAGGAATGCCGCGCCCTGTTGCAGAACTTTTTCACGGATCAAAGGCTTTCGGACAAGCCCCGAAAGCAGAATGGCCAAGACGACCCTGGTAAATTCTGAGGGTTTGCCGGTCAGTCATTTCGTTACTCTGTACGGTAGTTCTTGAAGCAAAAAAACGAGGCATCCGGAAGGGATGCCTCGTTACAGAACCAACAAGATCAATTTCAACGCCGTTTTTACGGGAAATTATAAAACGGATACACGGCGGGACCGTTCGTTGAGTTGAACAGGTCATTCTGTAAATCCGATATCGACGCTTGTTGGGCGCTGCCGTCTCCCAGCAAAAGGTTACCCGCTTGCAGGTGGATGTCGTTGGCCGACCATGCCCAATACTTCCAATCCACACCCGTGGTGCCTTGGCCTCCAGTGCCCAGACCACAACAGGCAGTTCCTATTTGTGGATTTTGCATGGTTCCCGCTGTAAACATCGTCGACGCGGGAGCCGACGAGCCACCGCCGTTGTTGTTGCCGCAATTGCGGTCGCCAGCCAGAATTGACTGGGGTTGTGTATCCAGTGCATCCGCACCAGAGAAATAGCTCAAAAACAGCGGATAGGTGGGATCAACCGAAGTAGCGGACGGGAAAAACTGGCTCCAATTGGTAGCCGCTTGACCGTGGCCGCCGGTGGCATCCGAGGGACAAGCCAACACCGCCGGGTTATCCAAAATGTTTGACATCACGACGAAGGGCGCCGGTGCCCCGTATCCCGCAGTATGCTGAGGAGTGGTGGTCGGCATGGCAACGGAATGGCTAGGATTTGCCGCGCTCCAAACATATTGCTCAGCCCCGCCATTTTCCACCAGGACGGTCATGGGATACTGGCTGTTATTGTCATCGCCAAACATCCGGAAGGAGATGCCAATTTGTTTGAGATTGCTGATGCAATTGATGCGTTGCGCCTTGCGCTTGGCGGCGGCGAGCGCCGGCAACAACATGGCGGCCAGAATGGCGATGATGGCGATCACCACGAGCAGTTCGATCAGGGTGAAGGCCTTTTTTTGTCTAAGAATTCTTTTCATAATTTCAATTGGTTTTTACTTTTGTCTCTCGGTGATGGTTGGCGGACTCTAGCCAAGCTGTACCGACTGTCAACATCTATTCTGGGAATTCCTTAGCACCACCGGTGCCAAACGCAATTTTTGCAAAACAACCGCGAAAACTGAATACCGGCGGGGGCAAAACGGTGTTCCGCGTAAAATTTTCACGCTTCCCGCGTGAAACTCACGCATCTTGCGCGTCAAAGCCGATTAAAATCTCATTTACAGCCGTGTGCCCATCGCAAACACTGGCCATCCCGTGGCTGATCCGAAAGAAAACGCCTTCATGGAAAAAATCGTGTCGCTGTGCAAGCGGCGCGGATTCATTTACCAATCCTCGGAAATTTACGGTGGCATCAACGGCTTTTGGGATTACGGCCCGCTCGGCGCCGAACTCAAGCGCAACGTGAAGGAACTCTGGTGGCACACCATGACACGCCAGCGTGACGACGTGGTCGGCTTGGAAGCCACCATCATCATGTCGCCGCAAATCTGGAAGGCGAGCGGCCACGTGGACACGTTCAGCGACCCCATGATTGACTGTAAAACCTGCAAAGGTCGTTTTCGTGCCGATCAGACGGCCGAGGTTCCTTGTCCGCAAAAGCCCAGCAAAATGGTCTCCGAATGTCATGGCGAAAAAACCCCGCCGCGCGCCTTCAATTTGATGTTTCAGACATACGTAGGCCCGGTGCAGGACGCGTCGGCGATTGCCTACCTCCGCCCGGAAACCGCCCAGGCGATTTTTGCGCAGTTCAAAAATGTCCTGGAAACGTCGCGGCAAAAAGTTCCGTTTGGCATTGCCCAGGTCGGCAAGGCGTTCCGGAACGAAGTCACGCCGCGCAATTACACCTTTCGCTCGCGCGAATTCGAGCAGATGGAGTTGGAATTTTTCATCAAACCGGACGAAGTGGTGGAAGCTATCAGTGGCAACGTGGCCAAAGCCAGCGACGTCAATCCGCAATCCGCAATCTGCCATCCGCAATCGAATTGGGGCTGGGAAGCCTGGCACAAATACTGGGTCGAACAACGGATCGCTTTTTACGAGGGCATCGGCCTGCCACGGAACACGCTGGTCGAGTATTGGCAAAAACCGGAGGAACTGGCGCATTACGCCCGCGCGACCGTGGACATTCTCTACAAATTCCCGTTCAGCAAACGCGACGACAAGGGCGAATTGACGGGCGAGGAACTGGAAGGCATCGCCGCCCGCGGTGATTTCGATTTGAGCCAGCACGAACGTTTTTCCGGCAAGCCCATGGGGGTGTTTGACGAGGAACTTCGCGCTGCCTGGGCCAAATTGTCAAAAGAGCAACAGGACGAACTCTGGCGGCGTTATTACGAGAACCGGAAAAAATATCTGGTTAAAACCGGCGTCGCCGAAGAGCAGGCATCAAAAGAGGCGACCGAAGACGCGAACAGCCTGGCCAAAGGCCAGTACCTTCCGCACGTCATCGAACCGTCCGCCGGCGTGGACCGGCTCATCCTGGCGCTGATTTGCAACGCGTATCACGAAGACCAGATGCCGGACGACAAGGGCAAACCGGAAACACGGGTGGTGCTGAAATTTCACCCGCGCGTCGCCCCCATCAAGGTGGCCGTGCTCCCGTTGCTCAAGAACAAACCCGAGCTGGTAAAGCAGGCGCGGGAAGTTCATGACCTGCTGCGGCCGCACATGAATGTTTACTACGACGACGCGGGTGCGATTGGCCGCCGTTATCGCCGGCAGGATGAGGCGGGCACGCCGTTTTGCGTGACCATTGATTTTGACACGCTGGGCGAAAAGCCGGAGCTGAAAGGCACGGTAACGATGCGCTACCGCGATGACGGCCGGCAGGAACGTCTGGCGATTGGAGCCTTGCGGGATTGGTTGTTGCTGAAAATTTGTTGAACTTGCATGTCGCCAACAAATCCGGGAATATCCCGCATGTGATTATGGTGGTAATGTCCTTGTTCTTCAGGGAGTAGACCGGAGATTCAATCGATGGCCGCCGAAACCAAATCTGTCAAAAAACGCGCGCCGACGCTGTATTTCATCGCCGCCATCAAGCTGATCAAGGGCGTCGCGCTCCTGCTGTTGGCGCTGGGGGTCCTCACCCTGGCAAACAAGGATTTGTCGGATGTATTTGACCAGTTTCTGCGATGGGTGCATCTGGATCCGGAACGGACATTTTTTGCCCGGATTGGCGACTGGCTTGACACGGTCACACCTGCCAACGTCCGCGTCGTGGCCTCGGGGACTTCCCTGTGCGGACTGTTTCTGGTCGTGGAAGGGATTGGCCTGTCTTTCCGCGCCAAATGGGCCATCTGGCTCGCGATTGGGGAATCGGCCTTTTTCATCCCGATTGAAATCTTTGAATTGATCTCCCGCCCCAATGCACCACACCGTTATTTCATCGGGCTTTTAATTGTTTTGCTCATCAACATCGCGGTCGTCTGGTATCTCTATCAGAACCGGGAACGGCTTTTCCGGCAACCCCGTTAAGGTATTTGTGATGGATGATTTTCGATTTAGGATTGCTACGCACCCCGGACGGCTGTTTATTAAAATCACAAATCGCAAACCATAAATCAGGCGTGACCACGACCGAAGCCATTCAGTTGCTGGAAGAATTCCGGGCGGGCGGCGCCAGCCGCGACCAGGTGCTGCGCGCTTTTCAGGCGGCGCCGGTGGCCGACCTCGGTTTTGCCCGGGTGGACACCCATCGCGCCTTGCGCAAGGGTTTTCCCGAAGTTGTTTTTGGCGCGGGCAAAACGCCGGCACAGGTGGTCAGGATCACCGCCGCGCTGCTCGAGCGCGAACAACGCGTCCTCGTAACCCGCATCAACGGCGAACACGCCCGGGCATTGAAACGAAAATTCAAGATGGCGGACCATCACCCGATGGCGCGTTGCGTGACGCTGGAGAAGAAGCCCCTGCCGAAACGGTCCGGCCGCATCGCCGTCATTTGCGCGGGCACGAGCGATTTGCCAGTGGCCGAGGAAGCCGCGATCACGGCAGAAATCATGGGCAACCGGGTTGAGCGCATCCGCGACGCCGGAGTTTCCGGGCTGCACCGGCTGTTGCCGCATCTCGAAACCTTCCAGAGCGCGAACGTGTTGGTCGTCGTTGCCGGGATGGAAGGGGCCTTGCCCAGCGTCGTCGCGGGTCTGGTTTCCCGCCCGGTGATTGCCGTGCCCACGAGCATCGGGTACGGCGCGAGTTTCGGCGGCCTCGCCGCCTTGCTGGCGATGCTGAACAGTTGTGCCAGCGGCGTGACGGTGGTGAATATTGACAACGGTTTCGGCGCCGGTTACGCCGCGAGTCAGATCAACGCGTTGCTGGAAAAATGAAAACGCTTTACCTCGATCTTTTCAGCGGCATCAGCGGCGACATGTTCCTCGGCGCACTGATTGATTTGGGCGCAGACGCGCGCAAACTGGAGCGCGAGTTGAAGAAATTGCAACTCGGCGGCTGGCGCTTTCAAGTTCTGCGAAAACAAAAATCGGGCATCGCCGGGATTAAATTCGAGGTGCAGATGGACCCCAGCCCGGCCCACCGGCATGCCCACCATTCCCATCATCATCATCACCACGACGACAGCCGCGACTTCGCGGACATCAAACGGCTCATTTCGCGCAGCCGGCTTTCCAATTGGGCGAAGAAAAAGTCGGTGGCCGTGTTCCGGCGTATCGCCGAAGCCGAGGGCAAAATTCATGGCCGGCCGCCGGAGGCAGTCCATTTCCACGAAGTCGGCGCGGTGGATTCCATCGTTGACATCGTGGGCGGATGTGTCGCGTTGGAAATGCTTGGCAAGCCGCGGGTGTTTGCGTCGCCGGTCGTCGAAGGCACCGGCTGGATTGATTGCGCGCACGGGCGATTCCCCGTCCCCGCTCCGGCCACCCTGGCCATTCTCGGGACCCGCGGCATCGGCATTACCCAATGCGATGAACCGCATGAACTGGTGACGCCGACGGGCGCCGCGCTGCTGGCCGAATTCGCCGAACGCTTTGAACCGATGGAAAATTTGGTCGCGGAAAAAATCGGTTTTGGTCTTGGCTTGCGCGAAAACAAAACGCGACCCAACGTTTTACGCGCCGTGCTGGGAAAAAGTGACAAGTGGCCGGTGACAAGTGCCACGAAGCGCGCGAACACCAGCGATTTGAAAAACCGTTCAACGGTCTCCCATCACTGGCCACATTTGGATTGGGAATCCGAGCACATCGCAGTTCTGGAAACCAATCTGGACGACCATCACCCGGAAATTCTCGGGCATTTTATGGAAAGCGCGTTGGCGGCGGGGGCGCTGGACATTTTTTATACGCCGATTCAGATGAAGAAGAACCGGCCCGGGGTGTTGCTGTCGATTTTGTGCGGGGAAACAGAAGCGGATAAATTCAGTGAAATGATTTTGCGCGAGACCACTGCCTTCGGGGTGCGGCGCACCATTGCCGAACGCCGCAAGTTGCGGCGGGAATTCGCCCAGGTCAGAACGCCGTATGGCAAAATCACTGTGAAATTGGGGAAATTGAACGGAAAAGTTGTCCACGCCACACCGGAATATGAGTCGTGCAAAAAACAGGCGGTCCGGGCCAAAATTCCGTTAAAAAGGGTCTATGAAGCGGCAAACCAGGCCATTTTGGCATCATAATCCTGTTTATTTTCCTTGCGCGAAGGCCCGTGAATTGCTTAGATTACCTGCTGTAATCTATTTTGGCAGTTGCCGGTTTTTTTTGATGCAGAACTATTCAGCACAGTCACAACCGACGAGGGTGTCTTGAGCCGCCCTTTTGCTCCACGCAGTTTCTCCTCCGCCTCGTTCGTCCGGGTCAACGGCAAGATTCGCGCCCGTGAAGTCCGGGTCATTGACGTGCACGACAAGAACCTCGGGGTGCTGTCGCTCAACGAGGCGCTGGCCATGGCACGGCAGCAGGGCGTGGACCTGGTGGAAATCTCTCCCAACGCATCACCGCCGGTGTGCCGGCTCGTGGATTTTGGCAAGTTCCGGTATGAACAGGCCAAAAAGGAAAAGGAATCGAAAAAGCATCAACACGCCTCCACGGTCAAGGAAGTCCAACTCAGCCCGCGCATTGATCCGCACGACCTTGGCATCAAAGTCGGCCATGCGATCGATTTTCTGTGCGAAGATATGAAGGTGAAGATCGCGCTGAAATTCCGCGGACGCGAGATGGCGCATACGGAATTCGGTTTCCAGGTCGTTCGCAAATGTCTGGCGGAACTTGCGCCCTATGGCCACCCGGATTTTGAACCCAAGCTTATTGGACGCGGCATCAATGTGATGGTCAGCCCGCTGCCCCGCAATAAACGCGCAAAAAATCCGCGGGTCGGCGAAGGCGGCCAACCCCCGCCGTCAGCGAACAACCATCCGGCGCCGCCGCCAGCGTCACCCGAACAAAAAGCCGGCGGTTTTGCGAACGATCCATTCGCAAAAATGGAAATCAATTAACGGCTTGCGCCCGCCAGGCGCATACCAACTCCGGAAAACGACAGCCTTCGCACAGGGCATTGGCGTGTCCGCAGAAGTCACGAGCGATTTGCATCAAACCCTGTTGCGCCGCAGCGCCCCGGCACAGGCGACTCCGGCCCGGCCCCAATAACCGCTGCCGGGTCAGACGCAGCACCGCATTATCCTGGGCGGGCGGCCAGGCAAAATAACGCCGCTCGATGACCCGTTGCAAGGTCCCGTTTTTTCCCGCCACCGCCCGCGTCCAAAGCCAGGGCAAAATCACGTTCACGGCCAGGTCGGTCACGCGCGCGTCACCCAGCAGTGGTTGTGGTTTCCGCAATCGCCCCGAACCAAATGTCCAGTGCCAGGACCAGAATTCATCGCGTTCCACTTCGAGGATTTTACGAAGTGAACCGGGCAACGCCGCCTCCGGGACCTCCTGGGTGCACCACTGTTCCAGTCTTGCCACCACGTCTCCAGCCGCCAGCCAGTGCGCGGCGAGCGCCAGCCGGCGTTGAGGCCGGTTGGCCGGGCGGACGCCGCGAAATTTCCAGGCGCCGCGCGGCAGAATACAATCACTGAATTCATGGCGTTCACGCCACCAGCAGTCCCAAATGCGCCGCCAATAGCCATCGCCACCGGCCGGGACATGGGACAATTCGAGCGGCAACAAACCACTGATGCCGAACAGCCGCGCCTGCAAGCCCGGCACCGAATCCCCGGCGCGCGCCCAGCGCTCGCGGGATTCCGCCAGAGTTTGCATCGGCCAGGCGTTGTGTTTATAACCCAACGCACGGAACAACCCTTCCCAGAGGCACTGTTCCCAGCCGACACGCCGGGCCCGGAGACGCAAGTACGCCGTTTTGGCTTGAAAACGCAGACCGGCGGCTTCGTGCACAAGGCCGGTCAATTGCCGTTCGTCCGACTCCAGCAGGGGCGCACAACATTTGCCGCGCAAATTTTCGGGAAAGCGGCGAAGCGGTTCGCTTTCGAGCCAGTTGCAGAGGTCGCCCAGGGGCGCGTCAAGCGAACCACTCAGGGACAACCTGGGGGGCGCGCCGGCCACCGGACGCGCGTCGTCCCAGACGACATGCAACAGGACGTTTTGGAAATTGGGATTGGCGTCATGTCCGTGGGCATGCCAATTGCCGGCGTATACATCTATTTCCACGTCGCCCGAACGCGGCGCTTCCTCGCCGATTTGGATCACCGCGCCCGAAAAATCCGGTCCGCCTTCGGGGTTGGCGAAACCGGGATGGAAAACCCGAACGGTTTTTCCCTCAATGGTTTTGAGCCGGTCCCGACACAGGCGTTGATGGAGCCAGATGGCCTGAAGCAGGCGCTCGGCCGGCACGTCGTTTTGGTCGCGCAGGACGTTCACGACACCCGCGTGCGCGCGCCAGGAGGCATAGAAATTCCCGGGAGACGGAGGCATCTTGAAATTGCTTTTGCGCCGGTGCCGACCCAAAGTCAAGTCAACGCGTAAAAAATCGAACGCATCAAATGCCGAATTTGCCTGTTTATAGAAAAGGCCATGGTTGCGGGGCAAGTTTTTGTTGGCCGAAACCATGCTATTCCGGCTAAGCTGGGCGAGATGGCGATGAACGGGAATGCGATGATTGAAGTGAAAGGCCTCACGAAACGTTACGCGGGTCGCACCGCCGTGGCGGGCATCTCGTTTACCGTCGCCCGCGGTGAAATCGTCGGTCTGCTGGGTCCAAATGGCGCCGGGAAAAGCACGACGATGCGGATTCTGGCGTGCTATCTGCCGGCGACCTCGGGCACGGTCCGGGTGGGCGGCTTTGACGTTTTTCACGAGTCCAGCGAGGTCCGCCGACGGATTGGGTACATGCCTGAGAACAACCCGCTTTATCTGGAGATGCGGGTGCGCGAATACCTGAAATTTCGCGCGCGGCTGAAGGGACTGGGCTGGCGGCGTTCCCGCGAGCGGGTCAACACGGTGATGGAGCAGTGCGGGCTGACGGACGTGAGCCGCCGCATCATCGGACAGCTCTCAAAAGGTTACCGGCAACGCGTGGGCATGGCGGATGCACTGGTGCATGACCCGGAATTAATCATTCTGGATGAACCCACCATCGGTCTGGATCCGCACCAAATCCGCGCCGTTCGGCAGTTGATCAAAAGCCTGGCGAGCGCCCACACGGTGCTCATCTCGACCCATATTCTGCCCGAGGCGGAAATGACGTGCAACCGGATGCTGATCATGTACGACGGGAAGATTCTTGCTGCCGATACTCCGGAAAATTTGCAACGGCTTGTGGCGGGGAAAAGTCAAATCATCGTCGAGCTCGCCGCTCCCGCTGCCGCCTTGCGCGAGTGTTGGTCGCAAGTACCCGAAATCGAATACTTTGACGTGTCCGCATGCGATGGAGAATTCCAGCGTTGCGCGTT
>DATJYM010000234.1:0-8771 GCA_035499615.1 Candidatus Acidiferrales bacterium
AAACTTTTAACATGGGCGTCGCATTACTTGATGAATGGAGACCACTTTTCAATATTTGGAGATGGCAGACCGCCAACGTGGAAACCTTCGTGTCATCTGGGAGATGGCGGTGACCGAAGAACGCAGCCGGCTGGCCCGCGAAATTCACGATACGCTGGTGCAATCTTTCGCCGGCATTGTTTTACATACGGAAGCTTTGGGAACTTCCTTGGACGTGAACAATTCCCGAAGCCAGCAGATGCTCTTGACCATTCAAAAATTGGCTCGGTCAGGTTTGGATGAGGCCCGCCGTTCGGTCCAGGCACTTCGACCAAAAATGTTGGATGGCCGGACGCTCGCCGGAGCGCTGGAAGAAACAACGGAGCAGCTGTGTGAAACCGGCCTCTTCTGCAGATCGATTCAGCGCGGCATGGTCTTCAAACTGCCCGAAGAAGTTCAAACGGAATTGTTCCGCATTGCGCAGGAGGCGATGACCAATGTTCAGAAACATGCGCGGGCCAAGTCGGTTTGGATTACTTTGGAGTTCAAAATTAACCAGTTGGTTCTCACGATTCAAGATGATGGTATCGGTTTTGCAGACGCCAAAGCTCCCGGGAACCGGTGCGGATATGGAATGACGTGCATGCGCGAAAGAGCGAAGCGCATCGGCGCCGCGCTGGAGATTGAATGCACGGCTGGCGGCGGCTTCTTAATCCGCGTTAGGGTGCCGCTGGCTGAAAATAAGGAGGATGTCAACTGCGTCAAACCAAATGAAACAGTCAAAAATTAGAATTCTCATCGCGGACGACCATCCCGTGGTTCGCGATGGCATTGTCTCCATCATCGAAGTGGAAAAAGATATGCGCATCGTCGGGCAAGCAGAAGACGGTGTGGAGGCCGTGGAGCTGGCCGAAAAACTTCTGCCCGACATTGTTTTGTTGGACTTGCGAATGCCGCGGCTGGACGGGTTGGATGCCATTGCACAAATCCAATCTCGCCACGGTTCGAGCAAAGTCATCGTTTTGACAACTTTCGAGAGCGAACAGGATGTTCGTGTGTCTCTCAAGGCTGGGGCGCGCGGCTATTTGCTTAAAGATACCTGCCGGCAAATGCTATTGGATACGATCAGGCAGGTGAACGGCGGCAAGACGTGCATTCCCCCGCGCATCGGACAAAGGCTGGTTGAAAGCATGAATCGTCCCGGATTGAGCGTGCGTGAACTGGATGTTCTAAACCTTGTTTCCAAGGGAGAAAGCAACAAGATCATCGGCGATCAACTTGGGATTGCCGAAGGCACAGTGAAGACCCACGTCAAGAGCTTGCTGAGCAAGCTCAAAGCCCCAGGCCGGACGGCGGCGGTTCGAGAAGCGGTTCATCTCGGACTGGTTCGTCTGGCATAAATCTCTGCGCCGAATTTTACCTCTCTCTTTGTGGGCAGGAGAGAACCCGCATTAAGTTCAGTCGAGTTCTGTTTTGGCAAGGTCTAGCTTGTCAGGACAAATGTTGGCGATGTCACTGGACAAACCGGATACCATGAGATTCTTCGGCGCGGACATGAATGCACAGAAATTTGAGATGTTGAAAAACATCCCGATTTTCCACGAGCTTAGCCGCAAAGAAATCCTGGAGGTGGATGAACTCCTGCATGAACGGGTTTACGATACCGGCGAGATCGTTTTTGATGAAGGAGACCCCGGCCACGGGGTTTATATCATCGTCAGCGGCAAACTTCGGGCGGATCCCAGCCACAGGTTGTTGAAGAACACAGTGCTTGATTTTGGCCCCGGCGAATTGATGGGAGAATTATCTCTCTTCGACGAGGCGCCGCGCACCGCAAAAGTTATAGCCATCGAACGCACGGTGACGGTGGCGTTGTTTCAAGCGGAATTTTCTTCGCTGTTGCTAAAAAATAAAAACATCGGCGTCAAGGTATTGGTTGAGATTGCGCGAACCTTAAGCCGCCGGGCGCGGCAGCTCCTGCTGCAAGAGAAACATCTGCCAAGTTTATGAAGACGTTCCCGCAACCCGGTGCGATCACATTGCTGGTGGTTATTTTAATCACCTGCCTGGCACTCTTTTTGTTTCAGAAAATAATCTGGCTCGTGGTGCCGTTGCTGCTTTCGCTGATGGTTTATTATTGTGTCCGGCCGGTCATGCGAACCTTGGTAATTCGCGGAATGCAGCATGAAACCGCCGCAAAACTCGTCTGGCTTGTCCTGCAATTGATGGCTGCAACCATCGTGTTTGCTGGCGGACTGCTTGTGGTGGCGAAGGCCGGGACGTGGCAAAATGAAATCCTCCGATATGTCGCCGGCGGACAGACTCTGCTGCGGGAAACCGCCGGGGCACTGGAGCGGGCGGTGCCGCTCTTCCAAAGCATGAATCTGGGCACTCAGGTTGACCAGAATTTCGCGCAGTTCACCGACCGGTTCGCGGAAAAAAAACTGTTGCCGGTTTTTCTCCAGTCATTGAAGTGGCTGCCGTTCCTGCTGCTCGTTCCTTACATCATTTACTTCATGTTGAACGACTCGGTGCGGCTCAAGAAATACGTCATCCGAAGCGTGCCCAATGCCTTCTTTGAAAAGTCGCTGCTCTTGTTTTCTCGTCTGGACACCAGCCTGCAAAATTACTTTCAAGGGCTGCTCCTGCTAACACTTTTGGATACGACCTGTCTTGGGCTGGGACTAGAGATACTAGGAATTGCGAACGCCATTTGGCTGGGACTGGCCGCCGCCGTGCTGGCTTGGATACCCTACCTCGGTTCCTTCATCGGGTGCATCATGGTTGTATTGGTTGCCGCCACCGACCATCCGGAAAGTGCCCGCACGGCTTATTCCTGTCTGGCTTTATTTCTCGGTGTCCGGTTGCTTGACGATTTTGTTTTTCTGCCGCTCACCATCGGTCGCAAACTTAGCATTCATCCGGTCTTAACGGTGCTGATGCTTTTCCTGGGCGGAATGGTTGCGGGAGCAACCGGGCTGGTTCTGGCCCTACCTTTGTTTGGTGTGATTGCAGTGACTGGCGAAGCGGTCTCTCAAGTCGTGACCGACCGAAAATTAAGAACGCGTTACCAGGCCGCTCGGCAATTGGTTCTTTCGAGGGAAATTGTTTGAGTCAATTCAATTCGTTTGAATCTCCCTCGAACGGGATAGCGCAAACCCCCTCTTCTAGGCGCGCCGCCATTCCCCCCACATGAAGAGTTCAAAGCCTGCCAGACGCCTAATGGTTGCATGATTCTCCTTTGATTATCTTGTTCAGTGAATATGGAGCGCCTGTAGAGTCGCCACCGCTCGTAACGAAGTTAACCGCATGATTGAATCCGAACACATCTATTAAGATGAAAACCAATGGCGCATACACCGCTTTCAAAGCGGTTGCATGGCTTGTCACAATCAGCGTCTTATGCGCATCGCGTGCATCTGCACAGTCCGATTCTTCGTCCGATGTGTTGAAAGGGCTCAAGGCGCCTCCTTCGGCTGAAAGGCCCTGGGAGCAGCCGGACATGACCGGATTTGCCGGGGTGATCAAGGTCAGGGGAGAACCGGAGGCCGATCCCCAAAAGGAGTATGATCTGGCCGAACTCATTGATCTCGCCGAACGCGCGAATCCGGAAACGAAAGTCGCCTGGGAGCAGGCCAAGCAGTCGGCGGCAGCCGTCGGTCTCGCGCAGAGCGAATATTTTCCAATCCTTGCGTTAAATGCTTCGGCAAATTATTCGCGCCAGCCGGTGCCGGTGCCGGAATCGGCCACCACAGCGGGTTACTTGGATCTCAAAACCGAACAAGCGCAGCCGGTCGCAACGCTCGAATGGGTGCTGCTCGATTTCGGACGGCGCAAATCCGGCGTGCTCGCTGCAAAAAATCAGTTGCTCGCGGCCAACCTCGGTTTCAATGCGCGGCACCAGCAGATAGTATTCAATGTGCAAAGCGCCTTTTATGAATATTGCAAGGCACGCGGGCGCATTGAAGTGGCACAGTCAGCGCTCGACTCGGCACTGAAAGTCCAGCAAGCGGTGGAAGAGCGCCACAAAAATGGTCTGGCCACCGCACCCGATGTGTCGCAGGCGCAACAACAGGCTGCTTCGGCGACCTTTGATTTACAGGACGTGCTGGCCAAGGAGCGCGATGCCCAGGTGATTCTTGCTGAAACCATTGGCATCACGCCCTCGGTTCCCCTGCACGTCGTGGATTTTTCTACCCTGCCCGTGCCCACCAATCTCGAAGACTCGGTTGAACTGGTGATAGACCGGACTTTGAAACAGCGCCCCGACCTCCTGGCGCAGGTAGCCGTTTTGCGCCAGAAGGAGGCGCAAATCCGCCAGGCCCGCACGGCTTATTATCCGACTCTTGCTTTTGAAGGCGCAGCGGGCGGGTCGTTTGACAATTCGCAGATGAAATTTAACGGCAACACGCTTCCGTGGTCATCCACCCAGCAACCGGTATGGGGTGTGGGGCTGACATTGTCGTGGTCACTGTTTGACGGTGGTTTGAGAAAGCACAAGCTGGCGCTGGCCAAGGCCGAGCACGAAGAAGCGCAACACGCCCTGGAGAATTCCCGCGACAAGGCCGTCTCACAGGTGTGGCGGGCCTACACGGATACCAGGCTGGCGATCAGCCGGTTGGACGTGGCCCAGGCATTGGTCAATGCCTCGGACAAATCCTACCAGCAAACCTTTGAGGCTTACCAAAATGGATTGAGCAGTCTTGTGGATGTTTTGGCGGCGCGGCGTGAACTGAGCCAGGCACGCTACACGCAGCTCGACACGCGGGCGACGTTGCTCGAATCCACCGCCGCGCTGGCCTTTGCTTCCGGCGACCTTGGCCCGCAATTGCTGAATCGAAAAACTTGGAGGTCTGAAAACTGAATCATGAATTTGATTAAGCCAAAAAACATCCATGCGGCCGTCGGCCATTGCTTCACCGGCAGGATACTGTGGCGAACTGCCGCCGGAATGAGTCTGGTTTTGCTGACCGGCTGCCGGTGCGCGCCTTCCATCAACCTGGTCGGCTCCTTTTTTCCGGGCTGGATGCTGTGCATGGCCTTGTGCGCGATCGGCACGCTGGTGGTGCGCCAGATTTTCGTCAAGAACGGTATTGACGGACACCTGCCGCTGCGCGTCTTCATCTATCTCTGCCTGTGGGTATGCACCACGCTTACCTCATGGCTGCTTTTTTTCAGGAGTTGATATTATGCCCGAAGAAAATCCCACTCCATCCGCGCCGGTCAAATCTGATCCAAAACCTGATCCTAAGCCGAACCTCAAAATCATCGGTCAAAGAGTCGCCCTTGCCATCGTCATTGCCACTTTGCTCGCTGTCATTCTGGCGGTCTGGTCGTATGACTACCGGCCGCAAACGGATGACGCGACGCTCCGCGCGAATTTCATAGGCGTCGCCCCTCATGCCAGCGGCCACATCGTCGAATTGCATGTGAAGGACAATCAATATGTGAAGGAAGGCGACCTGTTGTTTGTGATTGACCCGCGTCCTTACGAACACGCGGTGGCCAGCGCGAAAGCCAACCTGGCCCTCACGCACGAACAGGTGGCAGCGTTGCAGAATGCTTTTAAAGCGGCCGGGGCTGCGATTGTCCGTGCCGAGGCGCAGGAACTGGCGGCCGAAGCCTCCGTCGAACGCGCCCAGGCGCAATACAAAGAAGCTGATGACCACGTCAAACGGCTTGAGCCGCTGCTGGCCAAGGAATTCGCCACCGCCGATCAACTCGATGTGGCGCGCACGCGCCGGCTTGTGGCGGACACCAGCGTCCGCGAGGCGCAGAAATTTCTGGCGGCGGCGTCAGCGGCGGTGGAGCAGGCGAAAGTGGAACGGCTCAAGGCCGAGAATGACATCGGCCAGGAAGGTGACGTGAACGCGCGCATCGCTGCCGCCGAGGCGCAACTGCACGAGGCGGAGTTGAACCTGGAATACTGCCGCGTGAAAGCGCCATTCAGTGGCAAGGTGGTGAACTTTAACATCTCCGTAGGTGAGTTTGCCCGTGTGGGTGTGGATGTCTTCACACTGGTGGACACGCGAACCTGGTATGTGGTGGCGAATTTCCGCGAGACGCAACTCAAGCACATTAAGGAAGGTTCGCCAGCGGACATTTATTTGCAATTCAAGGGTGGCAAGCGCTTCAAGGGTAAAGTCGTCGGCCTTGCGTGGGCCGTCGTTCCCGAAGACGGAAGTAGCATGGGGGGATTGCCCAGCATACCACGCAACTTGGACTGGGTGCGGCTGGCGCAACGCTTTCCGGTGCGCATTCAGATTGAGAATCCTGACGACAACTTCCGCGTCGGCGCGTCGGCCGTCGTTACCATCATGGGAAATGCCACGCGTCCAAGCGGTGCAGAAAATCCCTAGAAATTGAACTTGTGACCACGACACTCGCCATACCAGGGTTGATGGTTTCCCAATTTGTGGAATTTCTGCGCCGCGAACTCGCCCCGACACCCGGTCGTTGGCAGGCCACTCTGCGCATCACGCTGGCGTGCATTGCTTGCACCGTGCCGGTGATGTCTTTTCACTTGGCACAACCGCTCATCGTGATGATTGGAATGTTCCTGGTTGCCAAGGAGGACATCTCGACCACGGTGCTCGGCACGATTCTGGCAATCATCGGCATCACCATCGGCTGCGGATTACTGCTGCTCTTTTACCTCTGTGCGCTCGACATAACTTGGCTTCGCGTGCTGTCTGTTTTTGCCTGTATCGGGCTGGGATTGTGGGTGAGCCGGGTTGTGAATCCTCCCGTAATCGGGATAGGCATCGCCACCGTGCTCGGTTTCGGCGTCACACTTCCCGACAGCGGTTTCCCGGTCGAGATGCTGAATCGTTTTCCGTTTTACTATTGGCGGGCGTGGACTCTGGGATTGGTGGTCAATCTGGCCGTGCAATTTCTGCTGAATCCGCAAACCACCCAGTCGGTGCTTCAGCGCGGATTGGCCGCCCGCCTCGACGCGATCGAAATGCTGTTGCGACGGCTGGCCGCCAGCGAACCGGCCGATCCGCAACATTCGTCAATCGCTCCTTTCGCGCTGGCAGGTGTCACAAAAGAAATTGGCCTGTTGAAGATGGCTGCCGAAATCGAGCCGTGGCTTAAAAAATATGCGGCTGAACTGCGCGCACAATTCATCGTCATCGACCGCCTCGCGACGGCGGCTGCCGTGCTCGAAGCGCAAGGAGTTCCCTTCGCGAACAAAGCGGTGCAACAACGGCTGCTTAACCTGGCCGATGCGTGTGCGCGGTGGCGGACCGCGATAAAAAATCACGGGCCGCCGGACGTTGCCCAATCTCCGCCGGGCAGTGCCGGATCCATTTCGGATCAGTATGCTGTGCCATCGCTCGCGGAAATGGAACGCGCCGCCGAACTGATGCCACTCACCTTTCCGGGCCGGAAATTGACGGATGAATTGAAGCCTGCGCCCAAGACGGACAAAAGCGGCGTCTTGGTTCCCGACGCCCTCACCAATCAAGAGCATCTTCAATTTGCGATCAAAGGCGCGCTCGCGGCTTTTATCTGCTACCTCGTTTTTACGCTCGCGGCTTATCCAACAATCTACACCTCGATCATCACCTGCATCGTTTGCTCGCTCTCAACGGTGGGAGCCAGCCTGCAAAAAGGCGTGCTGCGTTTCACCGGCGCGGCCATCGGGGGTGCGCTGGGCGTCATTTCATTGATGTATATTTTCCCGCAACTCGACTCGCTGGGGGGTTTTTGGCTGCCGTTCGGCGCGGTAACGGCACTTGCGAGTTATGTCACCTTTGGTAGTCCGCGAATTTCCTACTGCGGCTTCCAGATCGGACTGGCGTTTTACAAATGCGTTTTGCAAACCTACGGAACTTATACGGAATTGCGCGTGGTGCGTGACCGGCTCGTTGGCGTAGTGCTGGGACTCGTAGTGTTTGGAATCATCAACAGCTGGCTGTGGCCGGTGACGGCGCTGGGCACATTACGAGAGAAACTGGCGTCTGTCCTGCGCACGCTCGCGCAAATCGCCGGCCTGCCCGACGAAGAAAATCACGCGCCACGATTGACCGAAGCCTACGCGCTGCGCCTGCAAGTGTATCAAGATTTTGGCACGGTCAGCGAATTGCTCGAAGGCGCGAAGTTTGAACCCGGTGCGGAACGGCGCAAACGGTTGGAAGCTGTTCGCGACGCGGCGCAGTCGCTGTTCCTGCAACAGCTCGCGATCATCCAGCATCGTCCCGACCTGCGGCCGTCTTCTGTGCCGGAACCGCTACGCGAGGCGTCGGCCAAATTCCGGGCCACGCTCGCCGAGGTGCTGCTCAATCTTGCGGACCGCGTGGAACGCAAAACCGAACGGCCCATGCCCGACATCCAATCCGCATTAACGAAGCTTGAACTCACTGTCGCCTCGCAAATCAAGAATGTGACCGACGCAAATGTCGCTGCGCAAATCCGCGCACGACTGGCGCTCTACCAGGAAACCGTTCCGGCGGCCATGAGGCTGATACGACTTTGACCTATCGCACGTGGAGTTCGACGGACTCCAGCAGCGCATCAAGTCCGTTCCAGACAATCTGCACTCCGATGCAGAGCAGCAAGAAGGCGGCAAGGCGGATGACGATAATCGTTCCGGTTTCTCCCAGCACCCGGGCGAGCCAGTCGGCAAAGCCGTAACAGAGGAAGATCGTGACCGCGATCAGAGACATGGCCACCAGCACTGCCAGCATGATCGAAACATGGACTCCGTAATTGTGCGTGGTGTTGGCACCAACCGTGATGGCGACGGAGATTGATCCCGGCCCGACGGTCAGCGGCAGCGTCAACGG
>DATJYM010000235.1:0-12784 GCA_035499615.1 Candidatus Acidiferrales bacterium
AATCGGTTTGGTTGTAAGCACCGAATTGCTGCAACTAGATGGCACCCCCGATTCGGCCAAGCCGGACGCGTTGCAAGCGGAAGTGAACATGCTGAAGCACCTGCAAGCCGAGACCGCCGCCGAGTTGCACGCCTTTGCTCCCCGCCGTCCTCGACCGGGCTTTCAAAGGAGAACCTTAAATTATGGCAATGAGAAATGATTTTTCAAAGGACTTGCCGCCCTTATTGGTCTAATCCATTAAAATCGTGTGCATGGCCCCGCCGGACGACGAACTCAATTGGATTCGGGATAGCCTCGCCGGTGATACGGAGGCCTATGCTGCGCTGGTTAGACAATATCAAAAGATGGTGCATACACTGGCATTTCGGATGACAGGATCACTTGATGACGCCGAAGATCTGGCGCAGGAGACATTTCTGCGAGCATAAACGCCCTGAAAGCACAAGGAGTTACTAATTTTCCACTGGACTGGAGGCGGGGAGATCGTCATCGACGGGCTTCGACATGTTGCAATGTTAACCGAGCAGCATATTGGATGCTTTGTCATTGATCCGGCTGCGCAAACCGAATTATCAATGATGTTACAGCAGTGTGGATTCACCGTCTTAGACGACCAATCGCCGGAAAAACCAGACTACGAAATCACTGGTGAAGCATTCAGTGAATTCGGTATGCAAAAAGGTAACCTGCAGAGCTGCCGGGCCAGGATTGAAATCAAAGTGCGCAAAGTCTCCACGAACTCAGTTATCGACGTAGATCGCCAGACCAGCGTTGCAGTGGATTTGGCCGAGCATGTAGCAGCCAAAACTGCCCTCCAAAATGCGGCAGAGGAATTGGCGGAACGGGTCATTCCGAAATTGACACAATGAAATTTGGCTGTTTTGGATTTGAGTCTTGTAGTTGCGGAATTTGGCTAAGTTGCAGACACTTAAACAGAGCGATACTGGTCATACTTATCCCCCGATATTCAATGCGTGGCGTAGATCAAAGACTCTATGACGTTGCTTTACAACCATTTCGATGCTTCTTCGCGAAGAACCGAATGCGGACGCCCCATCCACACGTTCTCAAAACCTGGAGAAAAATGGCCGCGGCCCAACAACTCTGCCTTGTGAAACCAAGACCACTTCTGAGTGAGCAACGAGTTGTCCAGTAGCGTCAATTTGGCGGGATGCTGCAGCCACGGCGGATGCCATACTCGAAAAAATCGTTTTCGGCCGCCGGCCGAATTAAAAGCGGTATAGCGCTCCATGAGCCATTCGTCAAACGAGCCGGACTCGCACGGTCGGAAAGCAGCCGGCCTGGATAGCTCGGCACGGTACGCCAGCTTATTACCGCTGCCCACGTCGGCAACCTCGCCTCGAACGGCACCGTTTTCCCAGTCGTGGTGGTACGCGATGTGACCGTGATGATACGGCAAGCTGAACGTGGCTGGACCCAGTTTCACCGCCAGACGATTGGACAGCCATTCCGCGAGAAAGTGAATTCCCGGTTCGCCGCCGTGACAGACATATGTCCGGACGTTGAGAAAAGCGTGTGTTGCAATCGGTCGCAACATCCTCGCGGCCAGTGCCCCACCCCAGCGCGGTCTCATTTTGTGCAACGTGAATGCCACCAGGCTGACGAACGCACGATCTTCGTACAAATCGAGCTGATAGGGCACGTCGCGTTGCAGGGCTTCGGCGTCCACTTCAAAATGAATCATGAGTGCCCGCTCCCACCCCGCAAAAAACAGCGGTTCCCCGCGCCGCGACAATAACCGTTCCTGCGCCGCGCCGCTTGGCTCTTGGGAGAAGCAAACTCTGTGTTTGGGGGAAATGGTGGTATTCATTCAGCCTCCGTCCTGGTTTGCAAATGTCCTAATGCTTGGCGCATAGCTGAGAAAACCAGAACTATTGCCACTAAGGATCCGTTTCATTTTCATCTTTCCATGCGCGGGAGGACGCGCCACTCGTGCTCGATGTTTCGCATCAACAGCGCACAATCGAAATGGACTGTTCCGTCCGGAAACCGGTTCGCGTCGTCGAAGAAGCTGGATTTCACCGACTGGACTTCCAGCGGCTCGACGTGCCATCGGGAAGTGTGCAATTCCAGGCCATCACAGCAATTAGGGTTTTGCGTGGCGGAATAGCCGATTGAACCACGCGCAAAAAATTCCGAGGCTTCAACCAGCGACGGGAAGATGGAAGTGTCGGGTATTTGGGAGCCGCGGCGCGCCCGCAGTTCGACCCAGGCGGCGCCGTTGTGCGAACGCATCCGTAATTCAAAGTTGTCGTGTGCTTCAATCGCCACAAAATCGGCCACGTGATGAACGCCGGGAAAGAGCCGTCCGCCCGCGAACACTTGCAAGACCGACGACGTGTCGCGGCGCGGGATGAAAACCCCTTCACGGATGATGCCATCTTCGTCCCATTCAACGGCAATGCGATGCGCCGCGTTTTCCGATGTGAGACCGCAAGCCGCAGGGAAACCACGCGGTCGGATGTCTTTCAGACGAATGAGACAGATCCCGGCCACTCCCCAGCCATTCACCAGCTTTGGCCGGAAATATGGGGGTAATAGTTTGCTCAGGGCGTCGGGTCGGACCCGAAAGTTTACCAACATCCGGCGGTCTATGATCCCATGCATGGTTGGTGTGATAGCCTTCATAAGCTTTTCACGGCATTTCAAAAAACACAGTCCTTTTGCCGGAACGATATTTGGCCCTTTTCGAGTCGGGCATGTTCAACTTGACCGGCCCAGACTTGTGAAAAACGGGCAGCAATTTCATGAGCCGCCAGAAGCTTCGGCATAAAGAATTTACAGTCATCTTGGGCCGCCTTTCAAAGCCGCCCACGCATAAACGACCGGTAGATAGGCGAAAACGACGTTAGTGGCGTGGTAGCCAAGCCGCCAGAAGCTGTTGGTCAGGTATGGCCGCACATCGAAGATGAATGTGGCGGCAAACAACCTTACCGTCCAAAATACGGTGAGGAACGCGCACACGGCTCGGGCCAGTCCGCCGCCCGCCGCCAGTGTTCCGGCAAAGGTGAACGAAACCAGGCCGAAACTCACCAGGCACAGGCCGATGAAGCTGTAATAGACCCAGAACAATCGCCGGATGAATGGCGGCAAAACGGAGATATGCGAGCGCAGATTGACTGCCCGCGGCATGAGTGCGCCGGCGCAGGCCAGGCCCAGGTGCAAAAGGCCGGCGAATTGGAGGAGCACAGTTAGGGTGATGAGTTTCATCTTTCCTTTCAGGTTGCGCCGACGGCAAACAGCATCGGCAGGATGACATTCTTGATGAACCACGGATGAAAGAGCCAGAACGCCGGACCCGCTGCGACGAGAAAGGTGAAATACCGGCCGCGCATGCCGCGACCCAGGCCCATCGTTCGGCCAATTGAAGTGTGCTCGGTCGCCAGACCCAGGCCTTGGACAAGAAAATAGGTGGTGGGCAAGCCGTAACCAGCATGTGCCGGCAGGGAAATCACCAACTCATGCACTAAGCCAGAAAGGCCAAATGCGAGGACCATTGCAGTAGCGGGACTGGCCAGCCGACAAAACGGGCGGAAGGCAAATCGAAATGCGAGTTCGTTGAAAGCGGTGTTCCAGCGCCTGCCCCAAAACTCCGCCAGCGACGACGCCTTAAGCGGGTTTTGCATGACGGGCATTGCCGTCACACCGGCTCGTCGCCAGACCAGCGATAAAATGTGGAATAATCCGAAATGGAGAATGAAAATTGCGCCCATCATTCCGATCCATCCGGCGAGAATTGGATGGACTGGGAAAACCATCGGGGTGATTCCCCAGACCAATCCGATGCCAAGACCGGTTTTGGTTGCGGCGAACGCCCACTCGATGCCATGCGGTTTTTCCGGGACGTTCTTTTCGTTCAGGAATCTCCCAGCGTTCATGCCCGGCCAGGCAAACAAATATCCGAGGGTACGCGGCAAATTGAATGGCCTACCACGCTCTGCCGCCCGGCGGTAGGTCAGCCATTTGCATCCGGCATACAGTGTGAAAGCCATCATCCACATGAAAATCCATGCGGCATACCGGTTCCTAAGAGGCAGCACCAACAAAGGCAAAATCAGCAGTGGCAAAAAATCCAGGAACCCGTGGTGTCCGTTTCCGGCTTTTAGATTTTCTACGCTGCAAATGTCGGCGCCACAATTGCGCCGGCGCGCCATCCACCGATAGCCCCCTCGAACCAATTCCTTCACCGCGGGCACGCGGGTCAGTTGACGAAGCGGCCAGGTCCACCAGTAGCGTCGGCCGACTTCAATCAACGCGTCCGCCCCGCCGAAACTGGTTCCATCCGGCAAAAGCAACCGCATTTCCGCCAGCAGCCGGGGATCCTCCAGTCCGAGTCTGGCGCGGGCCCAAGGCGTTTGGAGCGGCAGCAGTTCAAAGTGCCGACGGGCGAGCAAAGGCTGAAAACGCCGGGCCAGCCGGGAGCAAAAATCACAATTCGCATCGTAGAGCACCCAGCCCTCGACTTTCACATTTTCTGTAAGTTCAGTATTCACAGAAATATATCGGCAATAAAATATCTCTTACCCGCCAAATCCAAGGACCTTCAACACCTTGTCACCCACTTTTACAAATTTCACGATCGCGCTGGTCGGCCATTGGCGGATCTGCACATACCAGGCGGAGGTCGTTTCAAAGAACTCCCGCAGGTCGCTCAGTCGTTGCTGGGTGTAGGCATCAGTCTGCTTGTCCTTTCCGGCCTCGGCGATGCACTCGTTGAGCATTTGCGTCGTAGGGTCGATTTCCCTTCGCTTTCGTTCGTTCAGGACCACACGGAACATCTCCCAGACGTCCCTCATGGACTCGAAATGATCGCGTTTGTCACCCAGGACATGAACCATCTTTACGATGCCCCAGCTTTGTAACTCCTTGAGGCTGGTACTCACATTGGAGCGGGCTACGCTCAGCGCCTCCACGATCTCGTCCGCATTCAGGGGCTTGGGCGAGATGAAGAGCAGCGCGTGGGTCTGGGCCACGGTGCGGTTGATGCCCCAGCGCGTCCCCATTTCGCCCCAATGGAGAATGAACTTTTGCTGGACTGGGCTGAGCGCCTTCATATTTCTCTCACTTCTGTCAAGACAGAAAATACCAAAAATGCGGTAATTGTCAACAGTTTTTTGTTCGGCTTGGAGCACCGGAAAACTACCGTCTCGTTATAATCTCAATATGCGAGGTCACTGAGGAATTGACACAATTATCTCCCAACTTTGCCAAAATCAGGAAGCGGTCAACCGCCTTCTCGATTCTTTGCGGCGTAAAGCTGTCCGCCTCCGAAGTCGCAGCAACCGCGTGATGTCCTTTTCCGAATTTTAGGCGAGGTACCGGCGCGACGCTCGACTTAGGCTCTGCCTATTGTCCCGTGTGTTGTTTTTTTGGCTTGATCTTGAAGTAACCATCCGGGTCACTACCATTACCTCCTCCCAATCGTGTTTGTTCATCGAAGACATCTCGGTCTCCCCGCCCGTAACACGCGCAACGTAAAACCCCGGCCATTTTGAAACGCTTCAACTTTCGCTTCGACCTCCAAAACCGGATAGCGCACTGTCGCCAGCCCGTAGCTTTTGTAGGTCTGCGCGAACAATTCTGTTTCCACCATGCCCGTCCAATCCGCCAGCGTCAGGAATTTCATCGGCTCGCCGGTGATCTGGTGATGAGTGCGTTGTTCCACCACCAACCCGCACGTCACCACCGTTTCGCCGATGTGTTCACCGAGTCGCCCGACCGGGCAATAAGTCTCCCAGGCCACGTCATCGAATAATTCCAACGGATGCCCGCTCACGGCGTAGCCAAACAGTTCCGTTTCGGCCTCCAGCCGTTCGCGGCGTGTCGGTTCGCGCAGTAACGAAGGATTCTGCTTGAAGAAATCCGAAACCGGATTCTTGCCAGCCTCAAAATCAAATTCCAGATTACTGACTTCTGACCTCTGCCTTCTGCCTTCCAACTTCTGTAGCTGCTGCGCTTCCCAAAACTGTCTTGTTCGTGTCTGGCCGAACTCATCAAAACCACCCGCGCGAATCATCGCTTCCAATTCTTCCGGCAACGGCTTCACGCGACAATAAAAGTCGGTCAGCGAAATGAACGGCCCGCGCTCGCGCTCAGCCAACAGCCGTTTAATCATACGTTCCGTCAATCCCTTCGTTCTAGTCAACGGCACGCGGATGGCGTTGTCATCCGCCGTGAATTGCGGTCCCGGTTTGTTGACCATCGGCGGCAGGAATTTCAATCCGAGCCGGTAACTTTCGAGAACGTAAACAAGCGGGTCGTAAAATCCTTTGCCATTGGTCAGCACCGCTGCCATGAATTCCGTCGGATAATTTCGTTTGAGCCAGGCGGATTGATACGCCTCGACGCCATAGGCCGTCGAATGGGCTTTACAAAAGGCGTAGCCAGCAAAGCCTGCAACCAGTCCCCAAACTTCCTCAATCTTCTCCGGAGCGTGCCCGCGAGCCTTTGCCGACGCAAAGAATTCCTCCCGAATCTCCGCTATGACGGTGAATTTCTGTTTGTTCAACGCGCGCCGCAAAACATCCGCCCGGCCTGGTGGCAGGCCTGCAAAGGCCTCGCAGATTTGCAGGATGTGTTCCTCATAAATCACCAGCCCGAACGTGTCGCGCAATACGGGTTCAAGCGACGGATGCGGATAGGTTACAGGTTCAAGCCCCTGATACCGTCGTGTGAACGCCAGCTTCTTGCCCTCGTTAGCCGCGCCGGGCCGGATGACGCTGACGATGGCGATGAGCGTGTCAATGTCGCGCACGTTGCACTGGCGGCACAAGCTGGTCATGGCCGGGCTTTCGATGTGATGCACCGCGCGCGCGCCGCCGGAAATCAGATCCCAAACCTGCGGGTCTTGCCACGGCTCAAGCGCCTTAAAATCCACACTGACGCTGCGTTGCGCCAGTGCCGTTTTCACGTCGCGCATCGCCGCCAGTCCGCCTTGCGCCAGAACATCGATCTTCACCAGGCCGATGACTTCTACGGCGTCCATGTCGAAATGCGTGGTGGGATAGCCCTTGTTGGAAATGAATGTCGGTGTCAGTTCGTGCATCGGCTGGCGTGAAAGCACCACGCCGCACGGGTGCATCTTCGGATAGCGTGGAAAGCCGTCCAGAAACTCGGCCATGTCGAGCGCGGTCTTGAACGGTTCTTCGTTCAATGGCAAATCGCGGTTTTCGGGACTGGCCGCGAGCAATTCGCGCAACTTCACCCCGCCGCTGGGCGTGTGTTCAGCCGGTATCCAGCCGCCGCCAAAGCTCCATGGGAAATGTTCGGTGAAACGGCGCACCTCGCGTTCGGCCATGCCAAGGACCTTCGCCACATCAGCAAAGGCACTCCGGGCCTGGAACGTCGAGAAGCCGCCGACAACAGCGCATTGCTCCCGGCCGTATTTGGCGAAGATGAGATCCACGACGTCGTCTTTGCGGTCGTGTGGGAAATCAATGTCAATGTCCGGCAGCTTGTTTAGCGCCATGCGTTCCTGATTCAGAAAGCGCCGGAAGTAGAGGCCGAAGCGGATGGGACAAACATCAGAGATTCCCAGGCAATAACACACCAGCGAGTCCGCTGCACTGCCGCGTGTGATCCATTCGATGCCATGCGCACGACAATCTTGCAGGATGTTCCAAACGACCAGAAAGTATTCTTCGTAGCCAACGGCACTAATGATGCTCAATTCCTGTTCAACCTGCGCGCGCATGGCAGCAGCGCGTTCACCGTAGCGTCGCCGCAGGCCGTCCAGAACGAGCCGGTGGAGAAATTCGCGTGGCGATGAACCATCCGGCGGCACAAATGCGGGGAACTGCGGTTTGCCAAAGGGTATCTCGAAATTGCACCTTTCGGCGATTTCCAAAGAGTGGGTCAACCAGTCGGGGTGTTCCTTGCACGCTGCGGCGATTTCTGTCGGTGCGCGGAAATGAAACTTTCCGTCGCTGCGCTTGTCCGAGTGTTCCTGGCGGAGCAACGTCAGCGTGCGGATGGATTGTACGATGTCGTATTTGAGTCTGTCGCCGGGGCCGGCGTAGTGAATCGCAGGACACGCGACGACGGGGAAGCAGCTCGTTTCGGCTCGTTTTGCGGCCATCTGGTAGAAACGACCGGGGAACAATGAGGCCAGCCGCAAGTCAGGGCTGACAGCGATCAAACCGTCTGTAAGACCGTCCAGACGTTCAAACGGGATAGGACGGCGTTGCTGCGCCGCAACTGCACCTTCCTGGCTATCCTTTTCGGCCCGGAGTGACAACAGCCGATTGAGATTGTGATAGCCGCGCGCACATTCGACGTAAAGCAACAACGGATGTTGTCCAACCTGTAATTCCGTTCCGAAAATTGGTTTGATACCTGCGCTTTTCGCCACCTGCGCGAACTCCACCGCGCCATGCAAATTGCCGATGTCGGTCAAGGCGACGGCCGACAGACCATGCTGCTTGGCGCAATTGACTATGGCAGCCGGTGATAGCGTCGAATCGAGAAACGTGTAATAGCTGTTGACGCGCAAAGGAATGTAGGTCGCGGCTTCGGCAGGCGCGTTCCGCTGCTGAATCTCGAAACGGATTTTGAGTTGCGGCTTCGCCCGCTCGTTCACGATGTCTCTAGGCGCACCGCGCAATCGCAAATCATGCCCGCGCATGACCGCCGACCAGCCTTTGTTGCGACGCAATTCGTCGAGTGTTACGGCAAGCCGTTCGCGCGCGGCATGATTCCGTCCATTGATTTCCAACGGCAACTCGCTGCGAAACACCTCGTCGTACACGTTGGACAATTTCAGCGACACCATCCGTAAGCTTACGCGCCGCTGCCAGGCCTCGCGCAACAACCCGCGCAATCGCCCGTAGACATCCGTTTCAAGGTCCGTGGGTTCAGTTAAACTCTCAGCCCGCTGATTTTCGTCGCGGTCGTTGTAACGCACTTTCACGGCTAGAGTGCGCACGCTTCGGCCTTCCTCGCGTACCGTGGCAAACAGACGGTCGGCCATGTGCCGGAGCACAGCTTCGACATATTCTTCGTCCGTCACATCCTCATTAAACGTCTCTTGTTGACTGTAGGACTTCTGCGGTTCACGGGCAGGAATCAATGGGCGTTCGTCAACGCCATTGGCAAACTGTCGCATGACAGGCGCCTGGCTCCCAAGCAGTAACGCGAGCATATCAATAGGCGTTGCGGCGACCTGCCCGATTTGGGCTAGTCCCGCCGCGTTCAATCGCACGGCAGTCTTTGGCCCGATGCCCGGCAACCATTTGTTCGGTAGCGGATGCAGAAATTGTTTCTCCTGCCCATCCGGCACAGATTCAAACGCAGCGGGTTTGCCCAACTTGGACGCAATCTGACTGACTAGTTTATTCGCGCCGATGCCTTCGCTGACGGTGATTTTGAGTGATTGACCAATCGCTTTGCGAATGGTCAGCGCGATTTCGACTGGCTGCCTTTTGCGATTGGCTGTCAGATCGAAATAACCTTCGTCAATCGAAGTTTGTTCCACGTCAGGCGTGAAATCGTAGGCGTAGCCAAACATCCAGTTGGAAAACTGTTCGTAACGTTCGTAGTCACCGGGCAGAACGATGAGCTTGGGGCAAAGCTTTCGCGCCCGCGCCGTGGGCATTGGAGCATAGACGCCGAACTTCCGAGCTTCGTAGGACGCTGAGGCAATGATGCCGCGTGTCTCGCCTCCAACGGCTATTGGCTTGCCCCTTAACCGGCTATCCGCTGCCTGTTCAACCGATGCAAAGAACGCATCCGCGTCCAGATGAACAATCGTGCGCGACATTCATTCCTTCGCCTTTCGGATAAGCGCCTTGAACACACCCTGGATCATCAATTCCTGGGCCGGAATGAGATTTGGATATTTCGGGTTCTCGGCTTTCAGGTAGGGCTTGCCGCCTTTCACAATGAACGTCTTCAGCGTGCTTTCGCCGTCAATCAACGCGGCCACAATCTGGCCGTTGCGTGGGTCCGGCCCGTGTTCCAAAACCACAAGGTCGCCGTTGAGAATGTGACGGCCAATCATTGAATCGCCTATCACCCGTAATGCGAACGTGTTCCGTGTCGGTTTGAATCCAATGCTCTCCAAGTCCACCGAAACGCAGCCTTCGACGTCCTGTTCGCGGGTCTGTGGCGTCCCTGCCGGAATCGAACCGAACACCGGGATGTCAACGATGCGACTGCGTAGTTTGGCCAGCGGAGACGTGACACGCAACGCTCGCGCCTTGCCCGGTTCGGATTCAATGAAGCCCTTAAGTTTGAGCGCGTCCAAGTGGGCTGCCGCAGCGCGATGGCCTTTGAATCCAAACCGGACGGCAATTTCGCGCAAAGTGGGAACTGGCCGGGCGGCATCCATCTCTGTCTGGATGAAGTCCAGCACACGCCGTTGGGCTTTGGTCAACTCGGTCATATACTATCCAAATGGATAATATACCGAAGACCACCTGTCAACAGGCCGTCGTCGCGTCACAAGTCGTTTACCAAGCCCATGAACAAAATCATTTCGCTGCGCGCGTCCACGATGGCGAACAAAAACGGACGGTCCACGATCATTTTGAACGGCGGAGGAGGAGCAGGTTCCATTCCGGCCATAACCCCACCACCCGTCACCGCTGCCGCTTCGGTGCCTTCTTCGTTCACTTCGATAAAGGCTTTCTGCCGAACTTCGGAGATGCAATGCGGGTCGCTGAACATTCCCGAAAGGTCTGCCTTCTTTATGTTAAACGCCGTTTTCATGCCGAGAGCGTTTAGCGGCTGGTTAAACTCTGCGGCATATTCGAGTCTGAACTTTGGCAACACCACCGTTCCCTCGCAGTCGCCGAAGCCCGGCATTGTCACACGCCGCCATTTGTCGCCATTCATAATTTGAAGCAGCTTTTCGGGACTGGAACCGGCATCGGGCAGGAAAACATACATCGCTAGATTGTAGCCCACGTAGGGAAGGCGCACCGCCTGATAGTCCGTGCCTTTGCGATACGCGAATGTTTTTGACATCTCCATCATTGGAAGATTTTTTTGACCGCCAGCGGCAGGATGGAACGGGCGGTCTTGCGTCAGCTTGGCGTCGAATGGGTCTTCCCATTTCCCTTTAAAATAAATGGCATTGGCGAGAATCAAATCCGTATAGGAGTCAATCATACCGTCGGCGATTCCTTGAATTCGCCCATGCGTCTTGTCGCTCGCCCATTGGTCAATTTCTGCTTCTGCCGCTGTCGGGTTGTTAAAATCCAGCGCCATGACCGTTGCGTCAAAGAATTTCCCGTTGGCGTTGGTGAAACCGGGTTTTATCGCGACTCCCTGCCGATACCATAGCGCATTGGCCGTGGTAAGAATCAGGTTGGTGTCGCTCGAATCGAGCAAATCGGCAGCGGCTTTGCTCGCCTTATTCAAAGCGGCAGTGGACAAATCGTACGTCCCCAAAACCTGTTGCATTTCCGCCCTTGTCCGGCCCGCCGCACCGTTGCCAACCATTTGTAACGCCGTGGCGGCGCTGTATGGCGAAATGAAGATGCTGACACCGGATTGTTCTGTGGCAAGCTGTTTGAGCAATTTGAAGGCAAAATCGTTGTTTGCCGCAGCAAGTCTGGATAAATCAGCATCATTTCCGAAACTGTGTTGAATGCCCGTGAGCAGAGCAAAGATTGCCAGGAAGCGAAAGGTTGCTTTCATGATGAAGCCAGGCTAAATCCCACGTCAATTGCGGTCAAGCCGAGGCGAGTAGGCCAATTCGTGGGCAAATTCCTCAGCCATGACGAAGCAGTCAGTCCTCCTCCAACATCGCGTCAATCGTTTCGAGCGCATTGCCCTCCAAACGATTATTTACGTAAACGAATATCTCGCAGCCGGCTGCATCCGTTCCTACCGAGACAAGCGTCCTGCCTGCCTTGCGTGCCTCTGGGTTCGGTTCCTTAACTTTGTCGTATGGCTGAAACGTCTTCACCGCATCCTCATATTTCCGACCCGGCTTCAATAGGAAGCGCGCGGCGATCAGCTTCGGGTTTGTTCGGCTGCCCGGCAAAGCCATCTGCTCACTTATAGGGGGCATGGCATCCCATGAATTGTAAATGTGCGTCACTCCGTGTTTGTTCAAACAGCCGAAATAATCAGGGGTGAGCCAGTGCTTGTTTCGCATTTCAATCGCGTAGGGCCAGCCCTTCGGCAGCTTGCCAAGAAACCCGTCGAGGTCGCGGACGAAATCACGCCCATGTTCGTAATCGCTTGGCCAGAAGCGTGAGAATTCAAACATGAGCACCCCTACTTTGTTCCGAATTTCCTCACACGGTTTCAGGAATGCGCCCTCAAACAACTCAGCGTTGAGAAAGTTCGGGTTCGGCTGTCCGGCATTTGCGCCGAAGCGTGCCAGGTTAGGAAACTTCTTGATCGTCACTGTGTCAGTAACCTTGAAGCCAAACTTAAAATCGTCCGGTACCTGGTCAGCCAACCCAGTGAGATACTTTTCGGAAGGAAAGGTGTAATAGGCGGCGTCAACGCTCACGGTCTTGAACACCTCGGAGTATTCGGTCAAACAATCTCGCTCAAACCGTGTTTTCGCGACCTTGCCACGATACTCGTACCGGTTTGGATTATAGAGCTGGCCAAACCAGCCTTCATATTTCCAAGAGGACGTGCCGATATAAACTCCTTTAGCGGCGAGGGCAGTTGCTTGCCGTTTCATCTGCTCGCGGTCAAAAGCCATGTTTTGAAGCTGTGCTGTCGTTGCATTGAAGTCAATCACGACGATAGCTTGGTCCCCCTTTGCCCAAAAATCTCCACGAGCCGATGCGCTGTTCGG
>DATJYM010000236.1:0-4234 GCA_035499615.1 Candidatus Acidiferrales bacterium
CCGTAAGACAGGATTGACAGGATTCCATTCCTTCTCAACATCCCGACCATCCTATCCAAAATTCGCCGTTCGCAATGCTCCTTTTTTCCTCACTGCGCCTTGTGCCACCGACGACAAGGGCGGACGAGGAGTGCGCTGACGCCGACGACCAGCAACCCAAAAACCGAGGGTTCCGGCACTGGCAGGGCCACACCCTGAAAGGCAAGTCCAACAGGAGTATTTAAGCCTGAGGCGAAGGTACTTCGCACTCCGCCCGGCGAAAATTCATAGATGTTGCCGCTGCCATCCGCTTCAAACAGGTCGCCGGCACTGTTGAAGGCCAGTCCGCCAGGGGACAAACCGGACGCAAAGGTGGTTTTCACTCCGCCTGGCGAGAATTCATAGATGTGGCCGCTGCCGTTATCCGCCTCAAACAGGTCGCCGGCACTGTTAAAGGCTAATCCTCCGATGTAACTCAACCCTGAGGCGACAAAAGTGCTCTGCGTTCCGCTTGGCGTGATTTCGGTGATGGATTCATTGCCATTGCCGTATCCAGTCCCCACAAACAAATCACCCGCGCTGTTAAAGGCCATTGCCTGAGGAGCAGGGGTCACAGTGGCGAAGATGCTTAACACTCCGCCTGGTGTGTATTCATAGATATTACCGCTGTGGTAATCCGTCTCGAACAGATCGCCCGCGCTGTCAATCGCCAGTCCTTTAGGGTCCGGCCCGGAGGGAATAGTGCTTTGCACTCCACCTGGCGTGATTTCAGTGACGTAGCCTCCTATCCCGGCATCATCAAGAGAATTCGCCACAAACAGGTCGCCGGCACTGTTAAAGGCCAGTCCAAAAGGATAATTCTGCCCGGTGGCGGTGAAGGTGCTTACCACCCCGCTCGGCGTGATTTGATATATGCTGCCCGGGTTGATGCAACTCGTGACAAAAAGATTCTGCCCCGGCGCGCTGGCGGCCATCAGCAGGATTGTTCCGGCACAGACGATTCCGCCGAATGACTCACCCGCCGCGTGAATGATGAATTTGGATTTCGTTTTCATAGACTTCGTTTTTTGGATTTGCTTTGTTTGGGAGACAAACTAGCTCAGGCAAGATAGGGATATTAATGAAGCAAATAATTGATGTCAAGAGTTAATGATATGATAAACAGGCAAACTGGGTCTCTGCGGTCAAAAATCAGTGTTCGTCCGTGTTTATCCGTGGTTGAAAATCTGAGCCCATATGAGCACTAAAGTAACCGGACATCGCGATGGAATACTTGACAGAAAGTAATTTGGAATCACGCTAAAACCTGGCCTTTGACTTGTTGCCAGATTGTGATTTTTCTCGACGAAGCTGCAATGCAAGGTTTTGATTTGGAATTACTTCATCCCGGTGATGAAACGTTGTCCCTATTGTGGCGCGGAATATCCAGACGATGCCGAGGTGTGTACCATCGACCGGCAACCGTTACCGAAGCGTGCCGCCGATCCACCGCCATCAGCGAATAGAAAGCCGGTTGAACTGGCATTTCCGGATTACAAGTGGTCGGCGCGTGATGTCTGGAAATACTTTGGAACGATGTTGGTGTTGGGCTTCATACTTTCGCCATTGTATTGGGCACTGAGAAATTACATTCCCGGTTTTCACAATACGCAGGCGAGCGGACTTGGATATTTTTCATGGCGTCTTCTGGATTATGGAATTGACCTGTTGGTGGCAGCCTATTTTGCACGCACCGAGACGCTCGCCTCGTTTTGGCGGGCTTTTGGTTTGGATCGCAAACCCAGCAACTATGTCTGGTTCGGCGTGGTGGCCGCCCTGGGCATCAGGACCTTCGGAGTTATCGTCCACAGCCACGGATGGAGCAGGGGGGTGGGTGGTGTTTACGATCTTGATGGCTTCAATAGCACCTCCGGCCCCGAACGGTATTTATTCCTGGCTCCCATGCTATTACTGGCCCCGCTATTTGAGGAAGTCATTAATCGCGGGTTTCTCTACGAAGCCTTTCGCGGATCCTTTTCCGTGGTCGTCAGCACTCTGTTTATCATCGGGTGGACGGCTGTCAATCATTGGTCTTATTATTCCGTTTCGTGGATTGCTGCCTTGGACTTGAGCCTGTTAACCATTGTACAATGCTATTTGAGGGAGAAATCTGACAGCCTTTGGGACTGCATCTTTTGTCACTTGACATACAACTGGTCGCTGCTTTTTCTGTCTAACTCTTACTATTAACTTGAAATCGCGCGAAGGCCGCGATGGCGATGAAACAAGGTAGGGCTCGATCCGCGGCGTGGTGCGGAGACCACGCCCTACCAAAAACTTATTTCTTCGTTTACTTCGCGCTCTTGGCGCGAAACTATCTACCTCTTTGCGCCTTTACGTTCTCTGCGGTTAAATTCGGACCGTTCAATTTCGCCAGTTCAGCGTTAAACAGTTTCTTTGTCTTTGCCTGCAGGTCGGCGAGTTGGAGTTCGCCTTTGTCGAGTTTGCCCAGTAGCGCCTTTTGCGCCTGGCAATCTTTGTTCGCCACGCCGACTTTGCGGCATGCGCCAAGCTTTGTGACGTTCCACCGCAAGCAACAAGTGTCGTCACTGGCAAACGGCGTGACTTGATTCAGGTTGAATTTGTCCGATGTTTGCGGGAGCATCGCCAGGAAATCCCCGTCTGATGTCCTATGAAGATGCCGCTCAACATCGCCCGAATGAGTGTCGCGGTTTTTGTGGCAATAGTTTTGCCGGCCCGCACCGCAGCCGGAGCAGATATGAAACCACTGGTTGAAGGCAACACCGCCTTTGCCCTCGAGCTTTATGGGAAACTGCAATCCCAGGACGGGAACCTGGCGTTTTCGCCCTACAGTATCTCGTCGGCGCTGGCGATGACTTGCTCCGGGGCGCGCGGCGAAACTGCCCGGCAGATGGAGCAAGTGCTGCATTTCGACCAAAGCCATGGCGACCTGTCCCAACTCGTGGGCCAATTGAACAAGACCGTGAGGGCGGCCAAAGGTGGCAATGAACTGAGCATCGCCAATTCCATCTGGCCGCAACGGCAGTACCTTCTCCGGCCGGATTTCCTGCGCCTTCTCAAGCAGGATTACGGTGCGACCGTGACCCCGCTGGATTACGTACACAATGCCGAACAGGCACGGGTGACGATCAATCGGTGGGTGGACGGCCAGACCCAGCACAAAATCAACGAGATCATCGGGCCGGGGGTGCTCGACGATATGACGCGCATGGTGCTGGTTAATGCCATCTATTTCAAGGGCAAGTGGGCAACGCCGTTTCCCAAAGATGCCACGAGCTCCGACAGGTTTTATCCCAGGCCGGACACGCACATCCGAGTCCCGTTCATGCACGTGAGCGACACCTTTCGTTATGGCGAAGATGACCAGTTGCAGTGGATCTCCCTGCCGTATAAAGGGGACAAGCTGGAAATGCTCATCCTGTTGCCACGGGACCGGGATGGCATCGGACAACTGGAAAACGATCTGAACACAACGAATCTGTCCTGGTGGATGTCAAACATGGGGGTGGAGCAGGTGGAAGTGGCCCTGCCGAAATTCAAAATCACCAGTGAGTTCGGGCTGGCCGACACGCTCCGGGCGATGGGCATGGAGGACGCTTTTAATCCTACCAATGCCGACTTTTCGGGCATGGACGGCCGGCGCCACTGGCTGTACATCAGCGCCGTGCTGCACAAGGCGTACGTGGACGTGTACGAAAAGGGCACCGAAGCCGCCGCCGCGACGGCTGTAATGATGGAAGCGGCCGGTATACCACCGGCACCCAACAGGCAATTCCGTGCTGATCATCCGTTCATTTTCATGATTCGGGATTCGACGACGGGCACCATCCTGTTCCTGGGCCGCGTCACCCGGCCCGGCGATTGAAGCGGCGATGCCGCCGGGGCGACCAGGTGGGGCTAGCGTACCCGCGAGCCAGAAAATTCGGGTTGAACCACAAAGGACACAAAGATAGGGCGAGCAACCAATTTGGCCCTTACCACTCAACTATCAACCATCAACCAGAATATTATTTTCGGATTTCTCTCTGCGTTCTTTGCGTCCTCTGCGGTTAATCTCCGGAACCGGGTGACGTTGTGCCGCTGTGGCCAGTCCAGCAACAAACCCTTCTGCGACGGCTCCCACGCAGATTGAACTGCGAAATTTTCTGCCGCAAAAAGGCACAAGACTCGCAAAATGGTGGGGCGAGCGCACTCGCGAGCCAGTTTTTGGACTGCGGCGACATGTCGCCGCCTT
>DATJYM010000237.1:0-3721 GCA_035499615.1 Candidatus Acidiferrales bacterium
ACTTTGGCCGTGATTTCCGGCTCAAAGCCGAACCGGTTTTCCCGGATCCGGATCTTCTGAATGATTCCCCGCTGAAATGCTTTGTAGCAGGTCTCCATGTCCGTCAGGTTTAAATCCGTTACCATGTTCGAGAGCCGCGTCAGAAAACGGTTTCCGACCGAATGCCAGTAATACAGGACGCGATGCGCGTCCGAACCGACGAACCGTGACCCGAAAACCACATCCGCCTTGCCCGCCAGGATCGGCGACAGCAGCTTGTAATACTCCGCCGGATCATATTCCCGATCGGCGTCTTGAATGATGACCACCGGCGCCGTCGCATGGGTGAATCCGGTCCGCAATGCCGCGCCTTTGCCTTGATTCTGCGGGTGGCGCACCAGATTGATACGCTCATCTCCTTTGGCCGCCCCCTGCAAGATCTCCCACGTGCCGTCCGTGGAAGCGTCATCCACGATGACCAGTTGCATCACGGGCCGTTGTTCCAGCACCGTTTTGATGACATCCGCCACGGTGCCGGCTTCATTGTAAACCGGCATGACGACCGAGAGGCATGGCTCAACATCGGCGTTGGTCTTGATTTCGCTCATTCGCTGTTTTCAGGCCTTTTAGGGGAACCATCAGGCTTGCACCGGCCATTATTCAGAATAGGCGGAAGAAAACAAGCTTGGCTTGTGCTTGAAGCTGTGTTGGCTTTCAAAGCCTGGTTCTCATATCACGCGGTCCAGCAGGCCTTCTCCGTGGACGAACCTCTCAAAATTTTTGAGAAAGTGACGGACCAGTGTTCCGGTCTCGTCGATGTGTCCACCGGCCACATGCGGGGTGATGTAACAATTGGGTTGCGCCCAAAGCGGATGCCCGTCCGGCAGCGGCTCCGGCTCCGTCACGTCCAGCCATGCTGCTTGGAGGCGCCCGGAACGCAAGACGTCCAGCAGGGCATCCTGATCCACCGTTGCGCCGCGCCCGATGTTGTAGAAAATGGCGCCCGCTTTAATGGCCGAAAATCGGGCGGCGCCAAAAAAGTGACGCGTTTCCGCGCTGTCCGGCAGAATATTGACGACATGATTCGCCTCCGCGAGGGCCCCGGCCAGTTGTTTCTCCGTGACCACCGGCACGCCTTCTTCGCCGCGCGCTTTACGGCGACAGGCAATGACCTTCAGGTCAAAAGGCCGGAGCAGTTCGGTCAACCGTTTGCCGATGGCACCGTAACCGACGATGACGACAGTTTCACCCCGGAGCGTCCCGGAAGTGCCGCGGATGGCGAACCAGGCTTTCGTGCCGCTGGCGGTGCGCGTCTTTAGCGCCAGCGGCAGCTTTCGCGCTTGTGCCAGCATGAAGCTCAACGCATGGACAGCGCACGCCTCGCTATAAACGCTCGCGCTGTTGGTCACCACGATTTTGCGCTCAGCCATCAACGCGCGAAACTGCGGGTTGTCATAACGGGTAATTCCGGAAGAGCTGACGTGAATCCATTTCAGGCGGTTGGCTTCCGCAATCGCCAGCGGTTCAGGCTGGCCAAAGGCAATGTCCACCGTGGCAAATTGGGGATCGCCTTCCGCCTTGGCCAGGACGGAAGACACCGGCGTCCCGGGGAAAACCAGTTGGTGGCCCCGGGTTGCGTTTTGCAGCAGTTCCAAAACGTCCGGTGTCAGGGCCAAATCTACAGAGATACGGAGCTTGTCCATAACGCCCGCAGTTTAATCGCATTTCAAACCCGAGGCCAACCTGTTCGCTCCGGGCAACCGTGGTGTCGCGGCTGGCACTTAACATTCGATTTTAGACAGCCGGTTCGGGTATGCAGGTTCGGGCGGCCAAGTGCGATTTGAGCCTCATCACAAACGGAGAAGGGTCATTTGCCGGTAGCCGCAATATGTCCTGGCCATGGCAAAGCCCCTGTTGAAAAAGGAACAAGCTGTGTTAAGCTATCGCAATGCTTTCGCAAAATCATGCCACGCACGGGCTTACTCAACAATTGTCGAAATGGATCCTGATGGCGGCGCTGACCGCTCCTTTTGTCTCATCGGCTCAAACCAATATGGCCATCTACACCGATTCCCTGGTGAACGGCTGGTCGGATGGAAGTTATAATGTCACGCATAACCTCTTCAACACTTCACCGGTCCATTCAGGCAGCGATTCCATCAGTGCCACGATTATCACTAACTACGGTGGCATTGAGTTAGATCATTCCAAATTGTCGCTCACAAACTTTGCCAGCATCAGCTTCTGGCTTAATGGCGGTCCCATCGGCGGACAACAGCTCCAGATGTATGCCAAAGTGAGTACCGGGACGCTTTCTGCGCGTGTTCATCTGGCTGCGCCGCCCGTTAATAACTGGCAGCAATATACGGTTCCACTGTCGGCTCTGGGCGTGGCCAACGCAACGAATTCCACCGCCAACGCAACGAACTTCACCGGCTTCGCCATCCAGGATTCCGCTGGTTCCGCGGAACCGACCTTCTATCTGGACGACATCCAGCTTAACGCCATCGTGGCACCGCCTGCCATCGTCCATTTGGGTGTCAACGCCAGTCAGCCCCTCCGCATCGCCGACGCGCGCTGGTTTGGGCTGAACGCAGCCATCTGGGACAGTTACTACGACACGCCCACGACAAGTTCATCGCTCAGTGAACTGGGCACACATCTGATTCGCCTGCCGGGCGGCTCGCTTTCCGATTTTTATCACTGGGCGATCGGCACAAGAGGCGATGGCTATCAAGGTGATCCGACCCGGATCGGCAATTTTATCCACATCATCACCAATAGCGGTGTCAATGCCCAGGCCATCGTCACGGTCAACTACGGCACGGGCACGCCGCAGGAAGCCGCCGCCTTGGTGGCGTACTGCAATGCCGCCACCAACAGCACGGTGTCCTTGGGCGTGGATGCGAAGGGCACCAACTGGCAGACGGCGGGAGATTGGGCTTTGTTGCGCGCCGCCGCACCGCTGGGATCCGACGACGGAAAAAACTTTTTGCGCCTCTCGCGGACCGCCCCGCTGGGTTTCAGGTATTGGGAAGTCGGCAATGAGTGTTACGGCGGCTGGGAAGCAGACAGCAACACGGTGGCACACGACCCTTACACCTACGCCTTGCGCGCCACGAATTACATGGCCCTGATGAAAGCCGTGGATCCAAACATCAAAATCGGCTGCGTGGCCACGCCCGGCGAGGACAGCTATGCCAACAACACCAGCCATCCGGCATATAATCCGCGCGAAGGCGTGTCTCACAACGGCTGGACGCCGGTGATGCTTGCGACGCTGAACTCGGCCAATGTAACGCCCGATTTTCTGGTGGACCACTTTTATTCCGAGTCAGGCTCGGACAATGACCAGGCCTTGCTCCAGGCCTCGGTCAACTGGGCGTCCGACGCCGCGAGCCTGCGCCAGCAAATCACGGATTACATCGGCAGCCCGGGCACCAACATTGAACTGCTGGCGACGGAGAACAATGCCGACTCCGGCAATCAAGGCAAACAATCCACAAGCGTTGTCAACGGTCTTTACCTGGCCGACAGCCTTGCCGCATTGACGAAAACGGAGTTCAACGCATTTGTCTGGTGGGATTTAAGAAATGGCCCTCAGACCAGCGGTGACTTTTCAGCCTCACTCTATGGTTGGCGGACTTACGGCGACCTGGGCATCATCGGCAACCTGAACACGCGTTATCCGACGTTCTACACCTACAAGCTCATGCAACATTTCGTCCAAGCCGGCGATACC
>DATJYM010000238.1:0-10039 GCA_035499615.1 Candidatus Acidiferrales bacterium
AGAGTGGTTGGGCAGCCAGTGGAGACGACGGCAATGTCCGCGTCCGCCATGGCAGCGAGACACTTCTCAAACTTCACCGCCCGGCCGCCGAATTGAGCGGCCAACTCGACGGCGTGGTCGAATGAGCGATTGGAGACCAGAATGGAACGCGCGCCTGTCTTCGCCAGATGGCGCACACACGCCTCACACATAGCGCCGGCACCAATGATAACAATTGACCGTTCTGAAAGATCGTGCTGGAAGATTTTTTCAACCAGCTCCACGGCCACACTGCCGATGGACGTTGCCCCGCGTCCGATCTCGGTGCGCGTGCGAATCTCCTTCACGGTTTGAAAGGCCCGCTGGAAAACGCGGTTCAACGTGCCGCTCGTGAGTCGCGCCGCGCGGGCGATTTCATATGCCTTCTTGACCTGGCCGGTAATCTCGGTTTCGCCCAGCACCATTGAATCCAGGCCGGCGGTCACGCTGAACAGGTGACGCACAGCCTTGATGTCTTCATAAAAGTAAACGTGAGGGGAGAAATCAAGTGAGTCGGCGCAAAGGAATTTGAAAAGTGAATCCGGGCAGACGGTCTCATGCGATGCTGTCCCGTAAATTTCCACGCGGTTGCAAGTGGAGAGCAGAACTATTTCGTCAAGACCGGCGCACAACTTCAACCGGCCGGCGCGGTGACCGAGCTGTGACCCATTTACCGCCAGTCGCTCGCGCAGCTGCACAGGGGCTGTTTTGTGATTTAATCCTGCTGCAAAAAAAGTCATGCGGCCATTCAATGCGGGTTGCATCTTCGTCAGGGCTGGAAGACGATCTGCGAATAGTTGCATATCGCACGGTGATGTCATAAAAATCTACCAGTGCAAAATGGCTGATATCCAAAGCACCAGGTTCGTCATGACCTCGCAGCGATTGATTTCGTTGAGCATCTCGTGCCGTCCGCCGGGATAAAAATGGTGCGAGAGATTTGAAATGCCCGCCTTACGATAGCGATCCATAAGCAATTGCACGCCTTCAAGTTGCTGGCCAACCGGGTCTTCACTACCCGAAAACAGGTAAATAGGCAGGTCAGATCGAATTCCGCGCAAGGACTGCGTATCAGCCAGTTTGGATGCAGCCGCCAGAAACGATGCTTGCGAGGCCGGCTGAAGAGCGGCAAAACACAACGGGTCTTTCATAAATGCGTCCACCACTGCCGGATCACCGCTCAACCAGTCGAACGGTGTGCGTGCCGGCTGAAATCGAGTGTTCAAAATGTTCTCCGCCGGCTGCGCTGCTCTGGTGAGCCGCGCCAGTTCATCCAGCACACCCGACCCGGAAAGAACGAGGCCGTCAATCAAATCGCTATGGTCGAGAATGTATTGCTGTGCGGCGAACGAACCCATGCCGTGACCAAGAAGAATGAGCGGCTGCTTTGGATTTTCCCTTTTTACAATGTCGCTCAACTGAACCATGTCTTCGACGAGCCAATTGAAACCGCCTGGCCCCAAGTCCCCGAAATCTTTTGGCGAGCGGGCGGTCCGGCCGTGTCCGCGGTGGTCGTTTCCAAAGACCACCATCCCGGCATGTGCAAATTCTTTGGCGAAATTTTGATATCGGCCGATATGCTCGCCCATCCCGTGGGCAATTTGGATTATGCCGCGTGAGGGGGCGCGGTTATTCCAGCGCGTGCAGGCGATTTGCAGACCGTCCTTGCTTGTGAATTGGAATCGATGAGATGTTACAAGGCTCATGATCTTATTCAAGCGACTGATCGTTGTTTACCAGCCCAAAAATGCTTACGTAAAATACCTTTGAGGATTTTGCCGGAGCCACCTTTGGGCAGTTCAGCTTCCGAAAAATCTATGTGCCGAGGGATTTTGTATGGTGACAAGCGAGAACGGCAATGCCGGACTAGTTCTTCTTTGGTCAGGGTTGTATGCGGCTTCAACACCACGCAGGCCGCTACCAATTCTCCCCATTGCTGGTCAGGTATTCCGAAGACTGCTACTTCCCGAACGGCCGGATGCTCATAAATGACTGCCTCCACTTCATTGCAGAAAACTTTTTCGCCACCGGTGACAATCATGTCTTTTATCCGGTCAACAATATAGAAGTAGCCTGCCGTGTCTTGATAACCTAGGTCGCCAGTGTGATAAAATCCGTTACGAAACACAGCGGAAGTTTCTCTCTCGTTGTTCCAATAGCCACGCATGATGTTTGCGCCGCGTGCCACGAGTTCGCCGCGTTGTCCGGATTCAACCTGCGTTCCGGTTTCGTCCACCACCTGCACTTCGATTCCAGGACAAGGCCGGCCGCAAGACTGCAATCTTTTCGCAATGTGCTCACGGTCTCGCAAACCAGTGAGAAATCCGGTTTCGCTTAATCCATAAACTTGAATCAATTTCACCTCCGGCAGAATTTCCCGAAATCTGCGAATTATTTCTGGCGCGATTGGAGATCCGCCGTAAGCCAGGACTTCCAGGCTGTTCAAATCGTATCGCTTGATGTCGGCAAATTGGGTCAACAGATTGATCATCGTCGGCACTAAAACTGTGTGGGTGACCCTTTGATCGGCAATAACCTCGCAAAAATGTTGGGCGCTAAACCGCGGAATTGCAACCTGGCATGCGCCAAATGCAGGCGCGGCGAACATCGCAGGAAAATCAGCAATGTGAAAAATTGGTGACGCGTGAAGATAGACTCCTGCCTCTTTATAGCACATCCAATGATTGAAATTGTGAACGTTGGAAAACACATTGGCGTGCGTGAGCATCACGCCTTTGGGCCGGCCAGTTGTTCCACTTGTGTAGATGAGAGTCAGAACCGCTTCCGGGTCATAAAATATTTCCGGGCATGAGCCGGACAGGTTTTCGAACGGTTCTTCATCTAACACACGTTGCCATTCCAAATTCACGCCTGGTTTTGGCAGGGAGGAGTGTCTCACCAGTCCGCGTGGATTTGCATCTTCCAGGACAAGGTCAATCTCATGGGTTGAGTACCGGGTATTGAGCGGAACCACGACAACACCTAAACGGCTGCACGCGTAAATCAATTCAAGATATTCGGATTCGTTCGGAAGGTGAATGGCCAGCCGGTCTCCGGCCTTGAAGCCGAGACGGTGTAGTTCGGCAGCAATTTGTTCTATGCGGTGATGAAGCTCTCGAAAAGAAAGTCGCCGGCCACCGACAGAAAGGGCAACCAGTTCCGGATAATACCTTGCAGCCCGTGCGATGGAGTGCGCATAAATCATTTGAGGTCAAATTCCGAGCCCGTTGAGGATGAAATTGTTTTCGCCAGGGTCTTCCGCTGGGCCATCGATCGATCTTTGCCCGCCGGGCATAAATCGCCCGGCTCGAACCGTCGCGCCGCAAGCGCCGGGTGTCTCGGACAGACCGGGAGCAGCCCGGCGATCGCGGCAAAGGATTCCTCGAAATCCAAATCGAATCGGTGTCGTGCCAGTTCCGCGACGGTAATCATCACGAGGCCGTGCCTCTTGCAAAACTGAACCAGGTCAGGCACGCGCGCCATCGTCCCATCATCGTTAATGATCTCGCAGATCACGCCGGCGGGATACAGCCCCGCAAGACTGGCAAGATCAACGGCCGCCTCCGTCTGTCCGCGGCGCTCCAGGACGCCACCGGGGCGGGCGCAGAGTGGGAACACATGTCCCGGCCGCGCGAAGTCTTCAGGATTACTGGCCGGATCAATGGCGGCCCTGATTGTGTGCGCCCGATCGTGGGACGAAATGCCGGTGGTAACGCCGGGGCCGCTCGCATCAATCGAGACCGTGAACGCCGTGCCGCCCAGCGCGGTATTATTCGGCGCCATTGGGGCCAGTTCCAACTCATCGAGTCTTTCGCCGGTCATGGCCAGGCAGATGAGCCCCCGTCCGTGAGTTGCCATGAAATTGATCGCCTCCGGCGTGATCATTTCCGCGGCCATGGTCAGGTCGCCTTCGTTTTCGCGATCTTCATCATCCACCACGACGATCATGCGTCCGGCTCTAAGTTCGCCAAGAGCGTCCTCGACACTCGCAAACTCAAATTCTTCTTCGTTTGAATTATCGACTGCTTCAATCTGCTGTCCCAGATTCAAGGTGTGTCCCATTTTTTCCTTTTTAGTCCGCAAGTAGGGGAGAGAATGTCGTGTAGGAGGTGGTTCGCACGGAATCTGCGCAACGACCTCGATACCGGCATGGGACAGCGCCTGAAACTTGTGGGGATTATTCGAAAGGAGACGGACTTGCCTGATGCCCATTTCAAGCAGGATCGCTACCGGCAAGCTGAAATCCCGGCAATCAGCAGGAAATCCCAGTGCATGATTTGCGTCCACCGTATCCAGGCCGGCGTCCTGGAGCGCGTAAGCCTGCAACTTGGCCATCAGCCCGATACCGCAGCCCTCCTGATACTCGTAGATGACGATCCCCCGGCCTTCCTCAGCGATGGTTTGCATGGCTATCGCAAACTGGTCTCCGCAGTCACAGCGCAGAGAGCCAAAGATCTCGCCCGTGACGCACTGCGAATGGATCCGCAGCAGCGGAGTGCCCTCCGTGAGGTCGCCCATAACGAACGCCAGGGCAGTTTCGATTCGTCCAATTCCGTTCACAACCTCGCGTTCGAATCCCAGGGCCTGAAACATACCCCAACGCGTGGGGAGTTGTGTTGAGACGATCTGTCGAATGCAGTAAATCACAGGCTCGTGCGAACTATGTTTCATTGTCAAAATGCCAGGGTTGCTCCCACCCGCGTGAATTTCTCGACTAAACTTGTTGGCCTCTTTTAAATGAATGTAAATAATCCTTGCAATGGTCAAAACGTCTAACGTTCGTACTTGAAGGACAGCAAAATGCGTGTGCGATACGCCTTCACTTTGCCGCCCTCAACCTTCAGATCCATTTTCACGACTTCGGCAATCCGCAAATCACGCAACGTGCGCGAAGCAGTTTCCACCGCATTCCTCCCGGCGTCCTCCCAGGATTTCGTGCTGGTGCCGATCACTTCGGTCACCCTATAAACTGATTCTTCGGTCTGAGTTTGTTTGGTCATACTTTGTCCTTTCCTTTGGTGTGTTATGTGTTTGTTTTGCTTGCTTCATCGAGCTGGGCCGGCAACAGCTGTCTCTCCCAAATGCCCAACATGCGGGATGGTGCCGCTTTCACCCAAGCTGCCGATCTCCGCCGCGTCAAATCCCAGTTCTTTGAGGACCTCGTCGTTGTGTTCGCCGATTTCCGGAGCCCGCCTGGCAGGCACTTTCGTGACGCCATGCACCTGGATCGGGCTGCTGACTGTGAATTTGAGATTTTCGCCTGCTCCTTCCAGTGGAACGACAATGTCGTTGGCTTTCAATTGTGGGTCGTTGATAACTTCCTGCGGCCCACGCACAGCACCGAACGTGACGTGAACGCCGTTGAAGACTTCATACCAATGCGTCATCGGCTGCGAGCTGAACACTTCATCGAAAATGGCCGTGAGCTGCGGCATGTTCTGCATCAGCTTGGCCGGATCTGAGAATCGTGGATCGGTCAGGAGATCCGCGCGGCCGATTGCTTTCGCCACGGCGGCCAGTTTATCAGGCGTGACGATAAGAACAAACCAGGTGTCATCCGAAGCTCGATACACATTCAAAGCGGCATTCGCGGGATGCTTTCGGTCGTGCAGACCAAAAAAATTCGCCTCGCACAGCGCGGCCTGGATGAAAACACTCGCCGACCAGATGCCTGAAGCAAGGAGCGACGTCGTAACATAGGACCCTTTGCCGGTACGCTCACGACGATAAAGCGCTGTCACAATCGCCGAATACAAGCCCACCGCGGTGGCATTGTCACCGCTGCCGGCCACCGGCCAGGTCGGCGGCGCACCGGCGTCGCGAGTCATGGACAGCAAACCACTTCGCGCCCAGTAGGCCGTGATATCGAATCCCGGAAGATCAGCGTCGGGGCCTTTTTCGCCAAAGCCGGTGAGGTCCGCGTAAATCAAACGTGGATTCCACCGCGCGACATCGTCGTATTCGAGCTTCAATCGCTTGCGTGCGGGATGCGGTGTGTTGACGATGAGCACGTCAGCCCACTTGACTAGCCGTTCGAGCACCGGTTGAGCACTCGGAGATTTAAGATCGAGCGTAATGCCGCGCTTGTTGCGGTTGGCCAATTGGAAGGGATAGGCGTCTTTTGACCGTGGCTGCGGAGGTATCTTGTGGCCGGTTCTCCAGAGTTCGCCGGCGGGTGGCTCCACTTTGACGACGTCCGCGCCAAAGTCAGACAGAATCACTGCCGCACTCGGACCAGCGATGAAGCTGGCCATCTCCACTACTTTCAATCCTGAAAAGATGTTGTCATTTGTCATATTATTCTCTTTCTTGTTTTGCTGTTGATTGTTGTCATTGCATCTGAAGCTGGAGCAAGTGCTCTGATGAATCGCCTGCGTCTCGTTCTTTAAGTTTCCCCAGCAACAAATCGATCCAGTTCAGCAGGCGTGCCTTCACTTCGTCGCGGTTGATCTCATTGAGCATTTCGTGTCGTCCGCCTGGGTAGAAATCGTAAGAGATGTCTTTGAGACCGGCTTGCCGATAGCGATCAATGAGAACACGGACGCCTTGGAGATGTTGCCCCACCGGATCCTCGGTGCCCGAAAAGACGTAAATGGGCAGGTCTTTCCGTATCCTTCGAAGACCAGTTGGATCGGAAAGGCGGGGAGCAGCCGCGAGAAACGACGCGAAAGACGCAGGCCGAAGTTGGGCAAAGCACAACGGGTTATTCATGAATTCATCCACAACTGCGTTATCGCGGCTCAACCAGTCAAACGGAGTCCGGGCTGGCTCGAAGGAGGCGTTCAGAACGTTGCTCCCGGCTGGCGCCGACTTTGCCAGCCCTGCAAGTCCGTCCAGGGCGCCTGAGCCGGACAGGACAAGTCCGTCAATTTCCTCGCTGTGTTCGAGTACAAATTGTTGAGCCAAGAAAGACCCCATGCTGTGGCCCAATAACAGGTATGGTTGAAAAGGGCATTCATGTCTTGCAATGCGGCAAAGGTGAAGCATGTCTTCCACCAGCAAGTCGAAACCTCCTTCGCCGAAATCTCCGAACTGTTTTGGGGACAATGCCGTAAGGCCGTGACCCCGATGATCATTTCCGTAAACGGTGAGGCCAGCCGACACCAGAGCCTCGATCAACCCGTCATACCGGCCAACGTATTCCCCCATGCCGTGGGCTATTTGAACTACGCCTCGGGAAGTGCCCTGGCTGTCCCATCGGACGCAAGCGATACTCGACCTGTCAGCGCTGGTAAATCGGAAGTAGGTGGGAGAAAACATGGGATTTCTCAGATTTTGGGTTTAATGTCCTTGAAAACGTGGAGCCCGCTTCTCGAGGAACGCGGATGTGCCCTCTTTTTTATCATCTGTTCCCGCACAAAGGCCGAAGAACGAAGCCTCCAGCGCCAGACCCTCGTCCATGCTGGTTTCCAATCCTTTGTTCACCGCTTCAAGCGAATACTTGATGGCGACCGGGGCGTTGGAGAAGATTTGTTTCAGGATGGCTTCGGCGCGGGAAATTAAATCGGCGGCAGCAACGACTTCGTTGACCAGCCCGATGCGATAAGCCTCCTGCGCGGTGATCATTTCCCCGGTAAGAATAAGCTGGAAGGCGCGGCCTTTGCCGACAAGACGCGGCAAACGCTGTGTTCCACCACCACCGGGCAGGAGTCCCAACTTCACTTCGGGCTGGCCGAATTTCGCGAACTCAACGGCAATCCGAATCGTGCACGCCATGGCCGTTTCGCAGCCGCCGCCTAATGCAAACCCGTTGATGGCCGCGATTACTGGCTTGCCAAGGTTTTCAACGAGATTGAGGACCGCTTGTCCATGACTGCTGGATTCCTCGGCTTCGACCGCCGACAGGTGGGCGAGTTCGCTGATATCCGCTCCCGCGATGAATGCCTTGTCACCGGCCCCGGTCAGGATGACGCCGTGAACTTCGGCGTCATCGCGTGCTGCCTCGAATGCAGTCCGCAGATCTTCCCAGGTCCTTCCATTCAGCGCATTGAGAACCTTGGGTCGATTAAGCGTTACATAGGCGATGGCGCCCTTTTTCTCATACAAAACATTTTCCAGTGATAATTCTGTTGTGGTCGCGGTCATAAAACTTTTCTATCTATTTTGTTTTGTTTTCTTGTTGGGTGAATGAAGTTGCTGCGTTACACGAAGGCACCGAATCCCGTGATCGCCTTGCCCACAATCAGATTCTGCATTTGGTAAGTGCCTTCATACGAGTAGAGGGATTCGGCATCCGCGAAGAAACGCCCGACATTATAGTCGGCGGCGATACCGTTGCCACCCAACAACTCGCGCGCCCAGGCGACGGTCTCGCGGCATTTGGCCGTGGTGAATGCTTTGGATAGCGCGGCGTGCGCATCCGTCAGTTTGCCTTCGGCTTCGAGTTGAGCCGTGCGAACCACCATGCATTGCGAGGCCGTAATATTGGCCAGCATTTTGGCAAGGAGATCCTGCACGAGTTGAAACGACGCAATCGGCCTGCCGAACTGCAAGCGCTCCTGGCAATACTTGAGTGCGTTCTCATAGGCGCCCATTGCGCAGCCCGTCGCCTCCCACCCCACATAAAAACGCGTCCCTTTCAGCACCCGGGCCGTGTCGCGGAATGAGCTATCCGCCTGGAGACGGTTTTCTTCCGGCACCCGGCAGTTCTCCATCGTAATCAAGCCGTTCTGGACTACTTTGAGCGAAATCTTGTTCTGAATCTTTTCGACCTTGAAGCCCGGGGTTGTCTTGTTCTCGACGATGAAACCCTTCACCTGGTTGTCAGCGACGTCACGCGCCCAGATGATCGAGAGGTCACACCAGGGCGAATTGCCAATCCACTTCTTCTGGCCGTTGATGACCCAGGTATCCCCCTCGCGCTTCGCCGTAGAGGTCAACCCGCCGGACGCGCCAGAACCCACCAGCGGCTCGGTCAAGCCGAAGCAACCGATCTTTTCAAAGCGTGCCATTAGCGGGAGCCACTTCTTCTTTTGTTCTTCCGATCCGCCGAAATAGATCGAACTCATCGCCAGGCCACAATGAACGCCAAAGAATGTTGCTACTGACACATCGTAGCGCGCCATCTCCATCGCTACCAGGCCGGCCAGCAGCGGGCTTCCGCCTCTACAGCCATAGCCTTTTAGGCCAACGCCGCCGATGCCCAGCTCCTTCAGGAGCGGCAAAAGTTCAAACGGAAACGAATCCTCGACCCAATACCTGGTGATGATTGGCGCGACCTTCGTCTCCATGAACGCACGCACCTGTTTCACGACCGCCAGTTCCTCCGCCGGAAGAGTTTCGACGAGTTCGTAAAAGTCAGCATTTGGTACCGGCAACGGCTTTGGTTGCTTTATGGTTTTTGCTGTGGTTAGAGCGGCGAATGGTTTCGCCGCGATTGCTGTTTCTGTAGCTGTCATTTTAATTCTCCTTTGTTTGCTTTGTTTGGTTGAGTTTGATTTTTTTGCTTTTGCTGTCTCAGCAGATTTTGATGTGTTTCCGATTTTTAAATTTCCAGTTTCATTGTAGCCGTCATGGTTATGCGCCGACCAGATTCCCCTTGGGCAGTTTGGTCCCTGGCCGATTTTTCACACCCAGCGCCTTGGCCACACCTTCTGCGTAGCGCGGATCGGCCTTGTGGAAATGCGCCAACTGGCGCTGCACGATTTCGTCCGGCACGCCGGCCATCGCCGCCACGATGTTTTTGAACAACCGTTCTTGTTGTTCAGGCGTCATCAAACGGAACAAGTCGCCCGGCTGCGTGTAATCATCATTGCCATCGCGATGATTATAGCGGTCTGCATTGCCGGAGATTTTCAAGGGAGGTTCGGCGAAACGCGCGTCCTGCTTCGGGCCGTTGAAGCTGTTGGGTTCATAGTAGGCATCGGTGCCTTTCGGGGCGTCAAACCGCATCGGACCATCGGCATGATAATTGTGAACCGGACACTTGGGACGGTTGACCGGCAGCATCTCATAGTTTGAGCCCACGCGATAACGGTGCGAGTCGGCGTAGGAGAAAATGCGCGCCTGGAGCATTTTATCC
>DATJYM010000239.1:0-3137 GCA_035499615.1 Candidatus Acidiferrales bacterium
CGGTTTTGCTCGAGGGTGCCGAACAAGCCAGCCGGCCTCATGTCAAAGACGGAATCCTGCGCTCCGACGGACGCGGTGCCGATCTTATCAGGATTCCGGCCGGTGGCAGCCGGCTGCCATTTGCCCGCTTGAGCGATGCCCGCCAACAATACTTCCAGATGAATGGCAAAGCGGTTTTCGAATTCGCCATCGCCAAAGGCGTCGAGGTAATCGAGGAACTTTGCCGGGTGAATTCACTGTCAAAGGAGCAAGTGAGACACGTCGTGCTGCATCAGGCAAACGTGAATATTCTGATTAACATTGCAAAACAAACGGGCTTGCCGATGGAACGGCTCGTCGTGAACCTGGATCGTTATGGCAACACGGCGGCGGCTTCACCCCTGATTGGTTTTGATGAACTGTCGCAGGGGGACCCGGCGCGTAACCTCAAAGGCAATTGTTTGATCGTGGCGTTTGGCGGCGGTTTGACCTGGGGCGGAATTTTGATTACTGTTCCCTGAACACATCTTTCCATTGGTTGTTCTACTATCCGTGGCGAAATTATTGGACCAAACTCTCAAAACAGGATGCATATGAATGTTGTACAACAAGCAATTATCAACCTCTTTCCCGGTACCGACGAGACCAGGCTCAATGGTGAAACCCAACTCAAGGACATTATCCTTTGGGATTCCATGAATGCGATAAACCTGGTGATGGAGATCGAAAATCTCTCGGGCTGTTCTGAGCTGCCACTCAAATACAGTGAAACCGTCACCATTTCCGAAATCGTGGAGGTAGTGCGGTCGAAAGGCGGAAAGATATAGGTGCATGCCGATAAGTCCGGCCCTTGGCAGGAACTATGCCTGATATCAATAAGTTTTGCGCGAGATTGCGTTGGGGCAATCCGTGGCCTGAAACAACCTCGGTCGCGGTGAGAGGTTTTCAGACCCGCTCGGAACCTTTAATTTGAATTTCACACGTGCCTGAAAACGGCAAACATACCTACGGGCAAATCCTGAAGTCCTCGGCACTGATCGGGGGGGCCACCGTGTTGAACAACGGCCTCGGGATGGTGCGCACAAAGGCCATGGCCTTGTTGCTGGGGACGACGGGATACGGGTTGCTCAACCTGTATTCGTCCGTTTCCGATTTAACCCGCAGTCTGGCAGGCATGGGCGTTTATGCCAGCGGCGTGCGCCAGATCGCGGAAGCCGTTGGTAGCAACGACACCCAACGCATTGCCCGCACCGTGACCACCTTGCGGCGGGTGTCGTTTTGTTCCGGAGCGCTGGGCGCGCTGTTGCTCCTGATTTTCTGCCGGCAGGTATCGTGGATGACGTTTGGAGATGAACACCACGCCGGCACGGTGGCACTGTTGTCGTTGGCGGTGTTTTTCGGTGATATCTCGGCTGGCCAGGGAGCCCTGGTGCAAGGGATGCGCCGGATTGCTGATCTGGCGCGCATGAGCGTGCTGGGAGCCCTCTACGGGACGCTCTTCAGCATTCCCATCGTTTATTATTACTACCGTCAGGGCGTGCCGGAAAATGGCGTAGTGCCGTCGCTGGTCTGCGTGGCGGCCATGGGCATCGTTACTTCCTGGTGGTATGCCCGCAAAATCAAAGTAGTGCGGCCCGCAATGTCCTGGCGTCAGGTGATGGCGGAAGTTTCCCCGTTGTTGCGTTTGGGTGTCGTTTTTATGGCAACCGGATTGATGTCCTTTGGCATGACCTATCTGATTTGTATTTTTCTGCGCTACAAAATCGGCTTTGAAGCGGTCGGCCTGTATCAGTCTGCCTGGACGCTCGGTGGCCTCTATCTGGGATACATTGTTCAGGCAATGGGAACGGATTTCTACCCGCGCCTGACTGCCGTGGCCGGAAATAATGCAGAATGCAACCGGCTCGTGAACGAGCAGGCCGAAGTGGGATTGCTGATGGCGGGCCCTGGTATCATCGCCACACTCACGTTCGCGCCGGTGTTCATCAGTTTGTTCTATTCATTTCAATTCAGACCGGCGGTCGAAATCCTGCGTTGGATTTGCCTGGGCATGCTGCTGCGGGTGGGCAGTTGGCCCATCGGTTATATCATCCTGGCCAAAGGCGCGCGGGGCATTTTTTTCTGGGCCGAACTTTTCTACAATGCAGTTTTCTTTGGGCTGATTTGTTTGGGCGTCATGAACTTTGGCCTGAAAGGCGCGGGGATGGCATTCTTCGGTTTGTATGTTGTCAATTTGACCTGCAATTACCTGATTGGCCGGCGATTGAGCGGGTTTCAATGGTCGGCGGCGAACCAACGGCTGGCACTCCTGTTTGTGCCGCTGATCGCTGTCGTCTTTGTGGCTGAACATATTCTCCCCACAACCTTGGCGGTGGCTTTGGGCGCGGTTGCCACCCTGGCAACCGGACTTTACTCCCTGAAAACATTATGCACGCTGGTTCCCTTGAAACGGCTGCCGCGGCCGGCCCAAAAGATGATTGTGCTTTTCCGGCTGGCGCCGCCGAATACAACCGCTTGATTCGTTTTGCCGGAAACCGCCCAGAGAATAGGAGATAAATTGATGAAAATCGCAGTTGTTGGTTTGGGTTACGTCGGCCTTCCGTTGTCGCTCCAGTTCGCACGTTCCGGGGCGACAGTCCTGGGGCTGGACGTTGACCGGACGAAAGTCGAGTTGCTGAACTCCGGCCGCAGTTACATCAAGCACATCACGTCCGAGGACATCGCGCGGGCGGTGAAGGCGGGAACCTTCTCCGCTTCCACTGATTTCAAGCGCATTAAAAAAGTCGAAGCCGTGATCATCTGTGTGCCGACCCCGTTGAATAAAAACCGGGAGCCGGACATTTCTTTCATCGTTGAGACCGGCAAGTCCATCGCGCCGCACATGTCCAAAGGGACTCTGGTGGTGCTGGAATCCACGACTTATCCCGGCACTACCGACGGAGAGTTGCGCGAAGTGCTGGAAGCCGGTTCGGGGATGAAAGCCGGCGTGGACTTCCATCTGGCCTTTTCGCCGGAACGGGAAGATCCCGGAAATGCGCAGAGCAAAGTGGCGGCGATTCCCAAAGTGATCGGCGGCTACACTCCGGCCTGCCTGGAACGGGCAAAATCGGTTTATGGCCGGGCGATCAAAAACCTGGTTCCGGTTTCGTCGTGTCGCG
>DATJYM010000240.1:0-11974 GCA_035499615.1 Candidatus Acidiferrales bacterium
CGTTTTTGACGCCGGTGATTTTATTGCCCTCAATCTTCGCAATCCGGTCCACGAACAGGAACGGCGGCCGGTGGGGAATCAACTTCATCATCTGCTCGATTTCCATGGCGCCGTCCGCGGCGGCCACGGGTTCGGGTGCCGCCCGGTTGGCCGGCGGCGGGCTGAAGGTCTGGGCCGCCCGCAATGGTTTGGTCATCTGGGCGAAAATCTGTCGGACCATTTCGCAATTCGCGGCATGACTGGGCCGGACGGCAATCAAATGTCCACGCACCGGGCGGCCGAGCAACGACAGGTCGCCCACGATGTCGAGCATCTTGTGCCGCACGAATTCCTCGGGATACCGCAACGGCTCGGTGGTCAGGACCGCGTCATCACGGATGACCACCGCGTTTTCCAGGCTGCCGCCCTTGATCAGATTGTTTTTGATGAGATGCTCAATCTCTTCGTAAAAGCAAAATGTCCGGGCATGCGACAGCTCCCGTTCCCAGGACTTGGGTGTGATCTCGGTGCTGTAAAACTGGGTAAACCGCCCCATTTTGTCTGCGCTGGTGCAGGTAATTTTGAAGCCCTCGTCGGGAAACAGAGTCATCACCGACTCGCCCGTTTCCAATTCAATCGGTTCGGTCGGCAAATACGACTCCCGTTTTTCGGCCTGGGGCACGATGCCGGCGGCTTGAATGATTTTGCAAAACTCGCGCGAACTGCCGTCGGCGATGGGGGGTTCGTTTGAATCCAGTTCAATGACGGCATTGTCGATGCCATAGCCTGCCAGGGCGGCGAGCACGTGTTCGACCGTGTGAATTTTCACGTTGCCCCGGGCCAGCGTGGTTGAACGGGTCGTTTCCGCCACGTTTTCCACGCGCGCCTCGATCTCCGGGCTGCCTTCCAGGTCCACCCGGCGAAACCGCACGCCGCTGTTGGCGGGCGCGGGCAGGATGGTCATGTTCACCCGGTTGCCGCTATGGAGGCCGATGCCGGAAAAACTGGCGGGACGGTTGAGCGTCTGCTGATTGAGCACGGCCTGATTGAACAGAACACCGGCGCACTTGGCAAGATTGCATTACGGGATGTCCGCTATGGTTGCCATATTCATTTGATTGCACCCCGCCTTCGAATTGTCCTTTGCGTCATCCCATTCCAGGTTTACTCTGTCCGCACGACCCTAAAGCTGGTTTACCCTCGGTAAACAAGGGTACTGCTATGGCTGAATTTTAACGTCCAGACAACATCGCATGTGTGTATGAGAACATCGCTCATTCCTCTTATCGCCGCTCTCGCATCTCTTTGCGGCTGCACCAGCATGAGTCCAACGACCACCCAAATCTACCCGGACACCGCCCCGACGGATGACCGTGTTGCCATCAGAAAAATGCTTAGGGACAATGCCGCGGCACTGAGTACGGGCGACCCTTCCGCGTTGGCAAAATTCTATGAGCAGGATGCGATCCAGTTGCCACCCAATGCACCGGCAGTGATCGGTTGGCAGGCGATTCGGTCGACGCTGGAGAGCGGTTTCAAGGGTATCAAGGTAACAGAGACCATCCAGATTATTGAGGTGTCCTCTTCGTATCGTTGGGCCTTTGCCCGCGGCACCTACCGGATCGTGACAACCCCCCAGGGAGGCGGCGAACCGACCGTGGCCACCGGCAATTGGCTGAACATACTCAGGCGGCAACCTGATGACTCCTGGAAAATTGCCCGCTCGTGCTGGAGCAGCGAAGAACAGCCCGGCAACGTCGTCGAGCCCCCGCCACACCATACAGTGAAGGGTTCATGAGGCGTCAGCGGCGGATGACCTGCAAGGCGGCTGGATTCTTTCGCGCCCAGGCATCCCTCCGTTTCAATCCCCTCCGAATTGCCGCTTGCACCGTTCATTTCCGCGTTTAACCTGTCATCGTGGCTTGGTTCACGGACCGTCATTTTTTCCTGCTCGCCGTTGCTGTTTACGGTTTAAGCACGGTTTATTCGGTTTTCTTGTGGCGAAAAGGTTTCCGCCAGGACGACCACGTAAACTACCTTTTGTTGCTCGCGGCGTTTGTATTGCATACCGTGGCGATGATCCGGCGCGGTTTCTCCATCGCCCATTGCCCGGTCAACAATCTGTTTGAAGCCACCGTATTCATCGCCTGGAGCGCCGCCGCCGCCTATCTCGTCATCGGCCTGCTGCCACGCCTGCGGTTCCTTGGCGCGTTTGTATCGCCGGTGCTGTTCGCCATCGGCGTGTTTGCCTTGATGCCGGAACTCGACCCGCCGCATGGGCCGAAACCGCAATTCACCGGAGCGCTGACCAGTCTGCATGCGGCGACCATATTGCTCGCGTATGGCGCCTTTGGCCTGGGCGCGGCGGCGGCGGGCATGTTCCTTACCGAACAGCACGATTTGAAATTTCATAAGCTCCGCGCCGTGTTGTCGTTGTTGCCGCCGATTCAACGGCTGGAAATCATCACCCACCGCCTGGTGCTGGCCGGTTTCATCCTCTTCACCATCGGCCTCGAAGCCGGCCGCTACCTGCCCCGCTCCGCCGACGCAGGCTACTGGACAGACCCCAAGGTGGTTTGGTCCATCTTCATGTGGGTGGTGTATCTGGCGCTGCTGGCATCGCGCCGGCTCCTTGCCCAATCCAGCCGCCGCTTTACCTATGGTGTCATCTTCGCCTTTGCCTTTCTGCTCCTGACCTTCTGGGGAACAAACCTGCTTTCCCCGCTGCATCATCCATGAACAATGTGTGTCGAGTGTTGGGTGTCGAGTGTCGAGAGCGTCAAAAATCGGCGTCCGTCAACGATCCGTTATCCCGCCGCCTGCCTGCCGCGCTGAAACGAAGTCAAGGCGGGTCAACTGTCACATTTCGCGAATGAACGTTGTCGTCATTGGCCTGAGCCATCATTCATCTCCCGTGGAATTGCGGGAACGATACGCCCTTGAGGAAGCGAAAATCCCCGGGGCGCTCAAGTCGTTGCGCGAGTCGGGCGCGGCCGCCGAAGCAGTGATTCTTTCCACGTGCAATCGCGTGGAGATTTACGCGGCCACGGCGCTGGAGCCGGCGGCGGCGATTGTTGAACTCAGAAAGTTTTTCGTGAGGTGGGGCGAGAATGCTGGCTGGCCGGATTCAACTCAAACCCAAGACGCCTCGCGAGGTCTCTCGCCCCGCCAAGATGAGCCAGGCCATGAAATTTACTCGCTCGCCGAACCGCAAAGCCTGCTGCACCTCTTCAAGGTCGCGTGCGGATTGGATTCCATGGTGCTCGGCGAAACGGAAATTCTAGGCCAGCTGAAGGAGGCCTACGCGCTGGCACATCATCATGGCCACACCGGAACGCGGCTGAACAAGGCGTTTCAACGCGCTTTTCATGTCGCCAAACACGTCCGCACTCATACCCATATCCAGCGCGGCAGCATCTCCGTGGCGTCCGCCGCCGTCGAACTCGCCGAAAAAATATTCAGTTCGCTCCGGGAGCGGGAGGTGCTGGTCATCGGCGCCGGCGACACGAGTGAAAAAACCGCCCGGGCCCTGCTCTCGCGCGGCGTGCGGCACATCGACATTGCGAGCCGCTCCCTGGAGCGCGCCCAAAGCCTGGCCAGGGAATTCGGCGGACGTGCTGTGCCTTTTGATGATTGGTCGGCGGAGTTTGCAAAAATTGACATCGTCATCAGCAGCACCTCGGCACCGCATCACATTCTGGACCGTGCCCGACTCGAACCGCTCATGAAAGCGCGCCAGCAGCGGCCGTTACTGCTCATCGACATCGCCGTGCCACGTGACATTGACCCGGCAGTAAATTTTCTGGAGAATGTTTATCTTTATAACATTGATGATCTGCAGGCCATCGCCGACGGTTATTTGAAGCAGCGCAAGGACGAAATCGCACGGTGCGAACAAATCATCGCCGAAAAAGTGAAACCACTGCTGGACGTAAAGCATCTACAGCCACAGATGAACACCGATGAACACGGATTGGGTTTTGCAGGAGCCGACGTGAGGAGGCTCCGCGAGCAATGATATTTTAAATAAATCCGAGCCTCGTGACCGCGGCCCTGCAAGCCGGATTAATTAAAGCAGTGTTGTTTTCTTTTCTTCCGTGTTCATCCGTGTTAATCCGTGGCTCAATAAAATGGCTGCTGAACGCCCCATCCTCATCGCCACCCGCGGCAGCGCGCTCGCGCTGGCACAGGCTAATCTGATTGCCGCGCAGTGCCGCGAGGCCTTTCCCCGTCTCCGCTTCGAGCTGAGAATCATCAAGACCACCGGTGACAAATTGCAGAAAGCCTCGATGGCAAAGAAAGGGGAAACCCTGCCCAAAGGCCTGTTTACCAAGGAACTTGAGGTTGCACTGGTCAAAGGCCAGGCCGACCTGGCGGTGCACAGCTTGAAGGATTTGCCCACGGATTTGCCCGCCGGACTTGTGCTCGTCGCCACGCCCAAACGCGCGGACGTGCGCGATGTGCTGATCTATCGCGATGCCGAGTTTATCAAAACTCGGGCGGCACACACCGGTTCCGAAGACTGGTCGCCGGGTCAGGACGCGTTGCGAGGCCTCCCGCCACACCTGAAGCTGAAGGATTTTCCGGCGAAGGCCACCATCGCCACCAGCAGCACCCGGCGCAAAGAACAATTGCTGGCCGCCCGGCCGGATTTGAAGGTCGTGGAAATCCGCGGCAACGTCTCCACCCGAATGCAAAAGGTCGCCGAACGCGGGGAACTGGATGCCACGGTGCTTGCGCTCGCGGGCCTCACGCGTTTGAATTTTAAAATCGAAGCTGACGGGCGGCTCGTGGGTGACGCCGTGCCGGATGGTTTGCTGGCAACGATTCTGGACGTGGACGTGATGCTGCCATGCGTCGGCCAGGGCGCCATCGGTATTGAAATTCGCGCGGACGACGAGCGCATCGCCAAAATTTGCGAGCGGTTGAACCATTTCAACACGTTTCATTGCGTGACGGCAGAGCGTGCTTTTCTACACGCTATGGGCGGCGGCTGCCAGAGTCCCGTAGCCGCCTATGCCGCAATCACCGGCGACCAAATCGTCATGCGCGCCGTTTCCTTCCACGACGGGCCGGCGAAACGTAGTGAAGGCAAGCGTCCGATTGCCGAGGCGACGGCACTGGGCGAGGAACTGGCGGCAAAATTGAAATAAAAAACGGCGCGGATTTTGTCCGCGCCGTTCCCCAGTTCCTCCTCCCGGGTGATTTTACACGTCGTAGTACATGAAAAACTCATACGGATGCGGACGCAGCCGGATGGCGTCGTGCTCCTTGCGCTTGCTGCTGATCCACATGTCAATGAAGTCTTCCGTGAAGACGTCGCCCTTGAGCAGGAAGGCGTGGTCTTTCTCCAGGCAATCCAGCGCCTCGCTGAGGCTGCCGGCCACGTTCGGAACTTTCTTCAATTCCTCGGGCGGCAGTTCGTAGATGTTCTTGTCCAGCGGTGCGCCGGGCTTGATTTTATTCTGGACGCCATCAAGGCCGGCCATGAGCAGCGCGGCAAACGCGAGATACGGATTCGCGGCGGGGTCAGGCGGCCGATATTCGAGCCGTTTCGACTTTGGACTTTCGCTATAAGTCGGGATACGAACGGCGGCACTGCGATTGCGCGCGCTGTAGGCGAGGTTGACCGGCGCTTCGTAGCCCGGCACAAGGCGCTTGTAGGAATTAGTAGTCGGGTTGCAAATGGCGCAAAGGGCTTTGGCGTGTTTGAGCAATCCGCCGGCGTAATAGAGCGCCATTTCGCTCAAACCGCCGTATTCCTTGCCGGCGAAGAGCGGCTTGTCTTTCTTCCAGATGCTCTGATGTGTGTGCATACCGGAGCCGTTGTCACCAAAGAGCGGTTTGGGCATGAAGCAGGCGGTTTTGCCGTGCTTGCGGGCAATGTTCTTGACGACGTATTTGTAAATCATCATCCAGTCCGCCGCCGTCACCAGCGTGCTGAAGCGATAATCAATTTCGGCCTGACCCGCCGTGGCAACTTCATGGTGCTGCTTCTCCACGTCCACGCCCAATTGTTCCATCGTTAGCACCATTTCGGTGCGGATGTCCTGTTGGGTGTCGGCGGGGGCAACGGGGAAATAACCTTCTTTGTGGCGGATTTTGTAGCCGAGATTGGGCATTTCATCGCGGCCGGTGTTCCAAATGGCTTCTTCGGAATCAATGGAGTAGAACGTGCCGTTGCTCTTGGAGTCGAACTGCACGTTATCGAAAATGAAGAATTCGGCTTCCGGTCCGAAGAATGCCTGATCCCCCAGGCCGGTCGAGATAAGATATTTTTCCGCCTTCTGCGCAATGCCGCGCGGATCCCGGCTGTAAGGCTCCAACGTGCCGGTCTCGGCGACGGTGCAGGTGAGGCTCAAAGTGGGGACGGCAAAAAACGGGTCGATAAAAGCAGTCTCCGGATCGGGCATCGCGAGCATGTCGGACGCCTCGATGCTTTTCCAGCCGCGGATGGAGGAGCCGTCGAACCCAATGCCTTCGGCAAAAGTTTCCTCGGTCAGTTCACTGATGGGTGAAGTGAAGTGTTGCCAGGTGCCAAAGGTGTCCACGAATTTGATGTCCACCATTTTCGCGCCGGCCTTCTTAGCCAGTTCTAATACGCTCTTGGGAGTTGCCATATTTCAAATGCGAATGTGTTGATTGTTGATTTTTTGTTTGCGCAAACAGAGTCAAAAGCTGCGCCGGTGTGACTTTCGCCAACAACCGGCGCAGCGTCGAGTCTTTTCTTAATTAAGCGTGATAACCCTCTTCACCATGTTCGTTAATATCCAGACCGGCGATTTCGACTTCCTCTGTCGGACGCAGGCCTACCAGTGCCTTGGTGATGTATGCACAAACGATCGTGCCAACAATGAAGAGCACCAGCGATACGACGACCGTCTTCAGCTGCTCGGTCAATTGCGGCTGAAAGATTTTATCGGTGACGTAGGCTTTCAGGTTGGTCGCCAGGTTGGGGTTGGCGGCATTCCGGGCGAACATGCCGGTCATGATGGCACCGCACATTCCGCCGATCCCATGGACGCTCCAGGCATCCAGGGCATCATCCATGCCCAGCCAGGCCTTGACCTTGTAGCAGAAGAACCACGGAATGGTTCCCGCCGCGATGCCGATCCAAATGGCGCCGGACGGAAGCACGTAACCGCAAGCCGGGGTGATGAGCACCAGACCCGCCACCGCACCCGAGCAGAATCCGAGCACGCTGGGTTTGCCTTTCACAATCCATTCCCACATCGGCCAGACGAAGGAGCCGATCGCCGTGGCCAATGTCGTCGTCGTAAACGCATTGGAGGAGATCACGTCGGCGGCAACTGCGCTGCCGGCGTTGAACCCATACCAGCCCACCCACAACATGGACGCGCCGATATAGGTCAGCACGATGCTGTGCGGGGTGAAGTTTTCCTTACCGAAACCAAGGCGCTTGCCGAGGATGATACACAGCACCAGACCTGACCAGCCCGAGGACATGTGCACCACCGTGCCGCCGGCGAAGTCGAGTCCTTTGATGCTCGCGTTGGCGTTCCAGCAGCCGTTCATCATGCCATTAACACCCCAGACCATGTGGCCCTGAGTAAAGTACACGATCAACATCCACAAGGTCATGAATACGAAAATGGCCGAGAATTTCATGCGTTCGGCAATGGAACCGATAATCAGCGCCGGCGTAATGATGGCGAACATCATTTGGAACATGGCGAAGACATTTTCCGAAACCCAGTAGGAATAATTCGGGTTTGGCGCGGAAGTGACATTCGACATCATCCAACAGATTTTCGGACTGCCAACGATGCCTTTGATCAGGTCTTCCTTGTCTGCCGCGCCGGTGCCGCCAAAGATCATGCCGTAACCGCAGATGACATAAAGAATGGTCACCAGACCTGTGATCAGGAAACATTGGGCGAGCACAGAGAGCACGTTCTTTTTGCGAACAAGGCCGCCGTAGAACAACGCCAGACCGGGCAGCGTCATGAACAACACCAGCGCGGTGCTGGTCATCAGCCAGCCATTATGGCCGGCTCCGGGGTAAGCGGCGTTGCCACCGATGCTATTCACCAAACCCGAGTTGATGATCGGGTCAGACACTACAACGTTGCCGTTGGTGTCCTTCAAGGGCCCGGTCGGGTCGCCGTTCTGGAAGTAGGCTTCAATCGCGGCTACACGCTGATCCAGTGAAGCCGCTGGCAATGCGGCCGGCGTGGCCGGTGCCGCTGCCGGCGCGTTCGTGGTCGCCATCGCCGGAGCGTTGGTCGCCGTTTGCGCGCGCAGCGAAGTCACGCCGAACGCGGTGATGGTAATTAAAGCGAGTGTCAGTAAATATCGTTTCATGGTTTTTATTCGAGTGAGGTTCAAGTTGTTCGTTGCTTAAACGGCGGCATCGCCTTTCTCTTCCGTACGAATGCGCACGGCCTGTTCGATACCGGCCACGAAGACCTTGCCGTCACCGATCTTCCCGGTCTTGGCGGCCTTGACGATCGCACCGACAGCGGCGTCGGCCTGGTTGTCCGCCACCACCAGTTCGATTTTTATCTTCGGCAGAAAATCCACGGTGTATTCGCTGCCGCGATAGATTTCGGTATGGCCCTTCTGACGGCCAAACCCCTTGACCTCGCTCACGGTCATGCCTTCGATGCCGATTTCGCCGAGGGCGTCCTTGACCTCTTCGAGTTTGAACGGTTTGATGATCGCTTCAATTTTCTTCATATTTGGTTCATAGTATGTTTGAACTGCGCCTGTCCCAGCCAACCCGTGCGCCCGTTCGTCTGGCGCCTCTCAGCTCACGCCCGCAATTCACGAGCGTGCATAGCATGCTTCTGTCCAAGGCTGTGATTGGCTCACGCGCGTTTAGCAACGGCAATGCCAGTCTGAAAAATTCCAAAACGAAAGTGTAACAAACACCGAATTCACAAAGGGTTGCAGCAGGTGTAAAAAATTACGCGGCAATTTAAGAAGCGCCAGTTTCTGTTTCCTTTTGCGCACGGGACAAAATTATCGCCAGCGGCGGTCATGTGAATCACCCGGTGAATTTTTCCACCGCCAAAAGGAAAGTGGTCGGAGCGACAGGATTTGAACCTGCGACAGCCAGCTCCCAAAGCTGGTGCTCTACCAAGCTGAGCTACGCTCCGAACATCATTTGCGGTTTATGATCTGCGATTGATGATTTCGCAAGGGCGACAATCATAACTCATAAATCATGAGTCGTAAACAGAAATGCAGCTGGACGGTGGCTCCCGTCATGTTACATTTCCCCAGTTATGGCAACCGAAGCGCCCGCAGTGCAGAAAAAAGTCAATCTCCGCCGGCCCGATATTCTCGAGGCCGTTCAGGCCCAGGTGCTGTCGCACTATCGCAGCGAACTCGTCGAACGCGTCCGCGCCGGTGGCTGCGTCCTTTCCGCCGACAGTCTCACGGTGAAGCTCGCCAAGGAATTCGGTTTCTGCTACGGGGTCGAACGCGCCATCGACCTCGCCTACGCGGCGCGAAAATATTTCCCAACCGAAAAGCCCATTTACCTGCTCGGCGAAATCATTCACAACCCCGAGGTCAACGACCAGATCCGCAATATGGGCATCCAGATCATTTCCCCCAAACCGACCGAGGCGGAAATGACGCGCCTGAACGCTGGCGATGTGGTAATGATTCCCGCGTTCGGTACCGAGGTCGGCACGCGTAAACGGCTCGAAGAAAAGGGTTGCGTGCTCGTGGACACCACCTGCGGCGACGTGATGAGCGTCTGGAAACGCGTCCGGCAATATTCCAAGGAAAGTGTCACCAGCATCATTCACGGCAAGGCGTGGCACGAGGAAACCAAGGCCACCAGTTCCCAGGCTCGCGCCTACGGCAGTGGACATTATCTCGTGGTCTTCAACCTGGCCGAAACAGATTACGTCTGCCACTACATCGTCCATGGCGGCAACAAGCATGAATTTCTGGAAAAGTTCAAGGGCGCGTATTCGCAGGGCTTTGATCCCGAGCTGCATTTGCAGGCCGTCGGCGTGGCAAACCAGACCACCATGTTGCGCGGCGAGACCGAGGAAGTGCAACGCCGCTTCAAGGCGGCCATGGAAAAGAAATACGGCACCGAAAGCGTGGCCGACCACTTCCGTTTCTTCGATACGATTTGCGGCGCGACGCAGGACCGGCAGGATGCCCTTCAAAAACTGCTGCGCGAACCGATGGACCTTCTCCTGGTCATCGGCGGCTACAATTCCTCCAACACGTCGCACCTCGCCGAAATGGGCGAAGCCAAGCTGCCGACTTATTTCATCAAGAACGCGGCCAAAATGGAGTCGGACAAGCTCATCCGCCATTACGACCAGCATGCCAAGAAGGAAACCGAGACCCGCGATTGGCTGCCTTCCGGCAAAATCACCGTCGGCATCACCGCCGGCGCTTCGTGCCCCAACAACCTGATCGAAGACGTGATTTACCGGCTGTTCGAGTTGCGCGGCATTTCCGTCCAGAAATTGCTGGCGAATTGACACAATAACCGCCGCCTGAACGGGAAACGATTCAGTGTTTCCGACTCGTTACCCCGTTGTGCAGCCTTCCCTACCCGTAATTAGTAGCACCGCAACCGGTAGAACTTGTTGGTCGGGGTCACCGAATAATCCTTGAAAGGCGAGGTTGGAAAACCGGGCACATCCACATAGGGTCCGGTAACATTGGTGGCCGACTGCAAATAACCGGCGCCCGGCCAGGTCACCACGACGTTGGTGGGCGGAAGCCAATGGATCATGACCGGACCGCACATGGTCAGTTTGAACGAGAGATCCAATGGCACCGGTGGCCCGCCAGCGGGCGGTTGGAAACCGGTGGCTGTCCAGCCCGGATTGGCGGTGGGCGGGCTGCCCGGCCAGGGGGCGTGCACACTGGTGTCCTTCAACACATTGGTCGTAGTTTTCCAGCCGTAGTTGTAGGCGGTGCCCACCGGTAATTGCGCATACGCGGCCAGCCAGTAGGTTTTGGCATTGGTGGTGGTTCCGGTCTGCTGAAAGGCGTTGGTCGGATAGAAACAATAATACCATACCACGGAGTCCGTGCCGAGGATGTTCGTCGGGCCGGGATCCAGAAATTGTTCCTGGGCATTCGCCGTCCAAATCGTTTCGGCGTATTGCCCCGGGTAGAACCATTGTTGCCACAGCAGGTTGGTGCCTGGATGACTGAAGGTGTTCCCCGGACCAACCGGCACGTCGTCATAAATGCCGAGCCAGAAGTTGATGGTGTTGGTTTGCGCCAAGTTGTTCAGCCACGAGCCCCACAAATGAATGTCGCTGACCGGCCCGGTGTTGGTACAGACGAAGTCATCGGCCAGTACGTAGGGAGTGTTCCAGACATCAAAGCCACCCAACGTGTTCGGCCCCTGAACATATTTTTCAAAGTCACTTTCCACGCAAACCAGCGGCGGAGGAGTCACCGTCGAAATCTTGAAGGCCAGATCCAGAGCACCGCCGGTCGGAGCCTGTAAGGTCGGTTGCCAGCCGGGATTGCCCGGTGGTGGCGAACCCGGCCACGGCGCATGAACGCTGACATCGTTTTGCACGTTGGTCGTCGTTTTCCAGCCGAATTGGAAAGTGTTGCCCGACGGCGATTGGGCATATGCCATCAACCAGTAAATTTTGGGAGCAGCCGCGGTGCCTTGCTGGGTGAAGATGTTGGTCGGATAGAAACAATAATACCAGGCCTCCGAGTCGCTGCCGATCGTCTGGGGAGGACCCGGATCCAGAAAACCCTCCTGTCCGGGCGCCCACGGAGCCTCAAGGTACTGTCCGGGCGCAAATTTCTCCTGCCAGAGCAGGCTGCCCGGCCGGCTGAACGAGTTGGTAGCGCTGACCGGCACGTTGTCGTAAACCGCCAGCCAGAAGGTCAGCGAGTTGGTCGCGACCTTATTGGTGTTCCAGGAACCCCAGAGATGAATATCCGAGATAGGACCGGTTTGGTTGCAAACGAAGTCATCGGCCAGCACCCACGGCCCGTTGTCCCAGACATCCAAACCGCT
>DATJYM010000241.1:0-7594 GCA_035499615.1 Candidatus Acidiferrales bacterium
GCCTGCGGGATGGTATGCGGCAAACCATCGAATGGTATCTCCCCCGTCCAGATGCCGGACGGCTGTAAACAGTGGCCTGCTCTCGGCCCGGCAGGACTCCGAAACTTGACGCTCCCTCCGGCCTTCGGCAAGATGTTGCGACATTGCACGTTTCTCGTTCAACCAGCATAAGTGTGGCGCCAACGCTTTCTTTTTCATGACCGCCGAAGAATTGATTTCCTTTGAGACCGAAATCGCCGAAGTATTCAATGCCGGCAAAATTCGGGCTCCGGTCCACTTGTACTCCGGGAACGAAGCGCAAATGATCGACATTTTCCGCGAGGTCAAACCGGAAGACTGGGTGATGTGTTCCTGGCGCAGCCATTATCAATGTCTGCTCAAGGGCGTGCCGCGCGACCAGGTGAAGGCCGAAATCTTGGCCGGCCGGTCCATTTCCTTGTGTTTTCCGGAGTATCGGGTGGTTTCCTCGGCGATTGTGGGCGGCATTATTCCGATTGCCGTGGGGGTGGCCCTGGGTCTCAAGCGTCAGGGCAGCGTGGCGCGGGTGCATTGTTTCATGGGCGAGATGACCGCCGAAACCGGCATGGCCCATGAATGCATCAAGTATTCCGTAAATCACCGGCTTCCCATTCGCTTCATCGTGGAGGACAATGGCAAATCCGTCTGCACCGACACGCGGGAGACCTGGAACCAGCCGGTGTTGACCTGGGAAAACGCGCGGCATCCCATGGTGGTTTACTACCAGTATCAAACCAAATATCCGCACGCCGGCGCCGGCAAGCGAGTCCAGTTCTGATATGAAGTATTTCGACGAACTCTGCCGTGCCATGGACTATCTGGCGCTCGACCCGCGCACGATTTTTCTGGGTCAGGCCGTGGCCTGCCCCGGCACGGCCATGACCAATACGTTGAAAAATGTATCGCGCGGGAAGCTGCTGGAACTGCCCGTGACCGAGGAATTGCAGATGGGCATGTCCACCGGGCTGGCGCTCGCCGGCCAGGTGCCGGTATGCATTTATCCGCGTTGGAACTTTTTGCTGCTGGCCGTAAACCAGGTCGTCAACCACCTGGACAAGCTGCCGATTGTCTCCAACGGCGCTTACCGGCCGAAAGTCATCATCCGCACCGGCATCGGTTCCGAGCGCCCCTTGCACCCGCAACATCAGCATGTCGGTGATTTCACGGAGGCATTTCGACTGATGTGCAAGACCATTGAAGTCATCCGGCTGGATGAACCGGGACAGATTTTTCCCGCCTACCAAAAAGCGCTGGAACGCGAGGACGGCCGCAGCACCATCGTTGTGGAATATGGCGACTACTACAACGAAAAGTAAAACCGCGGCAGCAGGATTGCGCGACTGGCCGTTGATGCAGAACAATATTGCGCGCGCAGATCTCGACGCGGTCATCCAATTCCTGCGGCAGGAGGATCCCATTTTGACACAATCGCAAAACGTGGCGGCCTTCGAGGAGGAATGGTCGAAATGGCTTGGTGTCAAATACAGCGTCTTCGTCAATTCCGGTTCGTCAGCCAACCAAATCACCCTGGCCGCCATCCGTGAACGCTTCGGTGCCGGTGAAATCATCGTGCCCACGCTGACCTGGGTTTCCGACATCGCCGCCGTCCTGCAAAACGGGTTCACGCCGGTCTTTGTCGACATCAATCCGCGCACGCTGGGCATGGACACACGCCAGGTGATCGACAAAATCTCCGGCCGGACGCGCGCGGTTTTTCTGACTCACGTCCTGGGCTACAACGCGCTGGACGATCTTCTGCTGGCGGAGTTGCGGAAACGCAATCTTCCGCTCATCGAAGACGTTTGCGAATCGCATGGCGCGACGTTCCAAGGCCGGAAACTCGGCTCGTTCGGGTTCGCCTCCAATTTTTCGTTCTACTACGCCCACCACCTGAGCACCATTGAGGGCGGCATGGTTTGCACCGATGATCCGGATTTCTACGAAATGCTGAGGATGTTCCGTTCGCATGGCATGGTCCGTGAGAGCAAGTCCAACTCCCTGAAAAAGCGTTACCAGACCGAATGGCCGGACTTAAACCCGGATTTCATCTTTGCCTTTCCGGCCTATAACGTCCGCAGCACGGAAATCAATGCCGTCCTGGGCCGCTCGCAATTGAAACGGCTCGACCAGAGGAACAAAATCCGCACCCGTAACCTGGATTGCTTTCTCGACCATCTCGATCCGGCGAAGTTCTTCACCGATTTTGAGCGCGACGGCAGTTGCAATTACGCCTTTACCCTGGTGTTGCGCGAACCGGACCGGGACCTCTGGAAGCGTATTGAAACCACGCTGCGTGAACGAAAAATAGAATTTCGCCGCGGAACTTCGGGCGGCGGCAACCAGTTACGCCAGCCATTCCTGCGGCGGCTGTTCCCGGACGAATATAAAAAATACCCGCGGGTCAACCACGTCCACTTCTTCGGGGCCTACATCGGTAATTATCCCGAACTGTCCACCAGCCGCGTCAGGGCGTTGTGCGATCTGTTGAACCGCCTATAATATTCAAACTATGAACCGGCTGTTGGATGTCCTCTTCGTCAACGCGGATTCGTCCGCGCAAGCCTACCAGGAATTGAGCAAGGACTTTTCCGCCATCGAGCCGCCGACCTGGGCGTTGCTGCTGGCGCAAGCCTGCCGCGCGAATGGTTTCGGTGTGGCCATCCTCGATTGCGGCGCGGAACGCCTGTCCGACGAACAGGCCGCGCAGCGCATCGGCGAAACCGGGGCCCGCCTCGTTTGCTTTGTCGTCTATGGGCAAAATCCTAATTCCGGCACCACCAACATGATCGGCGCGACGGCTCTGGCGCGGAAATTGAAAGCCGAGCACCCCGGGACCCGGATTTGCTTTGTCGGCTCCCATACCAGTGCGTTGCCGATGGATGTATTGTCACGGCCGGAGGTGGATTTTGTCCTCTTGAACGAAGGGGTTTATGCCCTCCAGAACCTGTTGCGGACGGATCTGCAGTCGGGCCTGGACGGCGTCAAGGGTATCGGCCATAAATCCAATGGCGTACCGGTTTTAAACCCGCCCGAACGGGTCGTGCCGACCGAACGCATGGACGTGGATTTGCCGGGATACGCCTGGGATCTGCTACCGTACAAGAACAAACCGCTCGATCTTTATCGCGCGCATTTCTGGCATGCGGAATTCGATCACAACCGGCGCACCCCTTTTGCCGCCCTCTACACCTCGCTCGGTTGCAAGTTCAAGTGCGATTTCTGCATGATCAACATTGTCAATCGCATGGACAACGCGGACGGTATCGCCTCCGCCAATTCGCCCAACATGCGCTTTTGGTCACCGTCCTTCATGCTGAAGGAGTTTGAAAAGCTCGCCGCACTGGGCGTGAAAACCATCCGGGTCTCGGATGAGATGTTCTTTCTGAACAAAAGTTATTTTGAGCCGTTGGTAAACGGGCTGGCGGAGCGCAACCTTGGCCTGCAAATGTGGACCTACTCGCGCGTGGATACAGTGCGTGCGCAGTACCTCGAATCGTTCCGCAAGGCCGGCATCCGCTGGCTCGCGCTCGGGGTCGAAGCCGGAAATCAAACGGTCCGCCGGGAGGTTTCCAAAGGCAGTTTTGAAGACGTGAACATCCGCCAGGTCATCCAGACCGTCCGTGATTCGGGGATGTACGTTATTTCAAACTATATCTTTGGTTTTCCGGAGGATACCCAGGAAACGATGCAGCAGACGCTCGATCTGGCGCTTGAACTCAACACCGAAATGGCGAATATGTACCCCTGCCAGGCGCTGCCCGGCAGCCCGCTGTATTGGACGGCCAAAAACAACGGCTGGAAACTGCCGGACTCACCCGCCGGATATGCTTTTCTTTCCTACGACAGCGAACCGCTGCCCACGAAACATCTCTCCGCCGCCCAGGTCCTGAAATTCCGCGACGACGCGTGGCGGAGCTACTTCACCAGCCCGCGTTATTTGCAGTCCGTGGAAAAAACCTTCGGCCCGCAACAAAGGAAAAACGTCGAGGGTATGGCCGCCATCCGGCTGAAACGCAAACTGCTAGGCGATTAGTTTCGAGGCTGGTGCCTGAACGCTGCAATGCCCGGCGCCGGCCAGGCGGATGTGCTCTCCGATCTTATCCCGGTCCGGCAACGGCGGCGCGAGTACGCCGGGTTTCCTCAATGACATAGCGGCCCAGCGCCTCATGGGTATGCCATTGCAGCACGTGCTGCCGCGCAGCGCGCCCCATTTCGACCAGGCGGGCGCGGTTCTGTAACGCCTGCCGGATGCGGAAGGCCAGATGTTCACCCTCGAGGTAGTAGTAAAAGGCGTGTTCGCCTTCCTGGAGCGGCGCGTAGCGCAGGATGCTGGGCGACTGCATCAGGGGCACGGAACCGGCCAGGGCCGCTTCATAATGCCGCAAACATTCCCAACCGAGACCTTCGGGCGACCACACGAGGTATGCCTGGGCACAGCGACGCATAAACTCATCGCGCGGAATCTTTTCCCGGGCGATATCGACGGCCAATCCTTCTGCGGCCAGACGTTCCATCTGTTTCAGTCCGGCAATACGATTGGGTTTGTGCTCCGTATCGCCCGCAAAAAAAACGTCGGTTTTTTTCGGGACGTCCAGCGCCCCATATTCGCGGCAGGTCTCCGGGGCGATTCCCAGCGAGATGGGCCGTAATTTGCTTATCCGGCGCCGGAATTCCTCCAAAACGAGCACATTTCCATTGTCTTCGGTCCGGGGGGTGGTGTAGAGGAAGGTGTTGCAGGGATTTACGGGCAGTTCGCGCTTAAAAAAGCAAATGCAATAATCCAAAATGGGAAACCAGCGATTGTCCACCACCGGCCGGTCGGCCATGTCCAGGCCGGCCAGGCGGGACCCGACCCGGGCGTACGGAAACCGGCCGCCGGTCAGCAGATTGGGGTGGCGCAAAACCTCCCAGATCAGATTCGCGTAATTTTTTATCCACGACTTTCGCGGGTTGGGATAGGGAAAGGAATTATGTCCGGCAAAAATCAACTCGTACTTTCCGTTCAAGGCGTCTTTTACCACGGTTCGCGTCGGGAGCTTTTGTTTCGCGAGAACATCCTCACCCGTGCCGGTGTGCAGAAACTCCACTTCGGGGTGGTACAAGAAAATCCTCATATCCAGCCGGTCCACCGCTGACCGGGGTGGATTCAGGTCTCCGACGACGAGGAATCGCGCCATGATGTGCCCGGAATGTTGTTTTCGCGATGGCACTTGTCAATTGCAATTGCCACTTTCAGGCCCGTCACTCTACGCTGTCGCCCGATGACCGGGCCGGACACCAGAACCTTTCTCGAACGCACCCGCGGCGCAAAAAAAATCATGGTGCTCGACCTCGGCTTTCTCGGCGATACCGTCCATCTGCTGCCGGCGCTGTGGATGGTGCGGCAGGCGTATCCCCAGGCAGAACTGCATTGCGCCGTGGCCGAACACATCACGTCGCTGATGGAATGTGTTCCGTGGGTGGACCGCATCTGGGGCTACATGCGGTATCCGCGTCACGCAACCTTGCGGGAAAATGTCCGGATGATTTCGCGGTTGCGCCGCGAGCGGTTCGACGCGGTCATCAACCTGAACGGTTCGGACCGCTCCAGTTGGTTGACGTTTCTGAGCGGGGCGCGCGAACGCCTGGGTCGCCGGCCTGATGACGGCGGGCCCTTGTTTTGGCGGCGGATGTTCACCGGGTTCGTATCGTATCCGTCCCAATCCGAACCGGTTTATTGGCAGCGTTGCCGCTGTCTGGAAAAGGCGGGCTTTCCGTTCACCCGGCCGGAATTTCACGTTGAGATTGCGCCGGAAAATTTGCGCGCGGCGGAAATTTCCGAAGCCGATGCAGGAACTTATTTCCACATCAGCCCGTTCACGACCGCCGATTACAAGGAATTGCCGCCGGCGCAACTCGTGGCAATGATCGGCGCGCTCGCCCAACAATTTCCCGAAAAGCGGCTCGCGCTGTCGTGTGCCCCCACGGAGCGTGAGCGGACCAAAATGATTTCGTTGCTGGCGCAGTTGCCGCAGAAACCCTGGCGGGTTTTCGCCGGAAATTTAAACCTGACCCAGTTGGCGGCGGTGATCCAACATAGTGCCCTGCACCTTTGCGGCGACACCGGCACCCTGCATCTGGCCCTAATGACCGGTGCCCGCTCGGTTTGCTGGTTCTGGCCCAATCCGGGAATGCAAATCTGGGTTCCCACCGGCCCCCGACACCGGACCCTCATGGGAAAATTGGAACCGGACCGGGAATTTTTATGCGGGATTCAGACAGAAGAACTGGCGGATGCCATTCACGCCATTTTTGCAGGAACCGGCATTCCGTAATCTGTCCGGCGAACATCTACCGTGATTCTCCGGGCCGGCCACCCCGGCCGCCTCCTGGCCGTATTTGCCCAATTTCAGACAGTTCCTTCCGTGGCATGCGAAGGGTTGCGCTGAGGGGTCTGGCCGGAAACTCCTGGAACATTTCCCGGAACCAACGGGGATGACCGGTCAGCCACCAGCCGGGTCAGGAATTCAACAATGCGCCGCGATTGTTCCGACCAACTGTAGTTTTTGGTAATCCGGTCGTGAATAATTTTTGCCCGGCGCTGGAGTTCGGCCCGATCCATGGCGGAAACCTCCTCCAACTTCCGGCGCAACGACTCCTCGAAGTTGTCGGTCTCAATATAAATGCCTTCCTCCCCAAGGATTTCATCCATACCGGAGGTGCGCGTGGAAAGGATCGCCTTGCCGGCCGCGCCATATTCGAAAACCTTCGAAGGCGCGCTGTTTTCCTGGCCCCAGAACGGAAGCCGCAGGTTGATCAGGACATCCACTTTCTGGGCCCAGACCAGGCAATCGGATTGTTTCGGCAGAAACCCGTCGAAATGAAAGTTCGGATTTTGTTTTGCCAGTTGCTTCAAGGCCTCCGCCGAATTGCCATGGCCGCACACGTGCAGGGTGCCTGGCAGGCGGGCGTTCAAAAACGTGTTCGCCAGGGTTACCACGCCGGAACGCTCAGAAAGTGTCCCGAAATAGCCGAAGCGGATCGGTCCGCTTTGATGGAGATCGGGCGGCGGCGGCTCATAATTGAAATTAAAGGCGGAGGGGGTCCATAACCATGGCACCTGGCGCGGATCGAAGTAACGCCTCGCCTTGGGGCCGGAGATCAGGCATGCGTCATACAACAAGACGGCCTGGTCTTCCAGCATTTGCATGGGCTTGAACCGGTATCGCCATCTGCGGGTCCACCGGATCTGTTCCCCCAGCCCGCCGCTGTCGCCGAGCATGAGCACAATAAGCGGATGCTGAGGCTGCCGGTGGAGCCATTTTACAAAATGATTGTAGACGTGCTGCAAATCACGCACCAGGACGACATCGGGCATGCCTTCCCGCCGGGTTTTTTCCAGATAAAGCCGGCGGAGTTTCCGCCACGAGCTCCAGCGATGCCAGAGCGCAGGATTCCGGTCCCAGAGCACCAGTTCGTGTTTCAACCCGGGAGAATCATCCCTGGGTTCCCGGAGCCGTTTCCAGCTCTTGCCGGGCAACAAACCGACGGTGGCAACCTCGGTCAGCCGGGAGAGTTCCTGGGCCAGCCGGGTCTC
>DATJYM010000242.1:0-2795 GCA_035499615.1 Candidatus Acidiferrales bacterium
GGTCAGGGCGGTGACCACTCCGTTGACGATGCAAACCGATGACGGCGTGTATCTGGTCATTCACGAAGCTGACCTGACCGATTACGCCGGCATGGAACTGCAACCCCGGGATAACAACACGTTAAAATGCGATCTGGCACCGTGGTCGGATGGAATTCTGGTCAAGGCCACCGCCCCTTCGGTTTCCCCCTGGCGATATGTGATGATCAGCGACAGGCTGTCCGACATTGTAGAGGACACCTCCGCAATTTCGCTCGACTTGAACCCGCCTTCGCGCATTGCCGATACGTCGTGGATCAAGCCGGGCAAATATGTCGGCATCTGGTGGGGAATGCACTTGGGAAAATACACCTGGAATCCCAGCAAACCGGGTGAACAGAGCACCGATGGACTCGGCGCCACGACCAAAAACACCCGTGATTACATCGATTTTGCCGCCAAGTATGGATTCAGCGGCGTTTTGGTGGAGGGCTGGAATGTCGGCTGGGCACAGGACTGGGTCGCCCACGCGTCGGAATTCAGTTTTACCAAACCCAACCCAGAATTTGACCTGCCGGGGCTGGCGGCCTATGCCCACGAAAAGGGAGTGGATCTCATTTCCCATCATGAAACCGGATCAATCATCACGAACTACGAGGCTCAGGTTGAAGACGCATTCGCCCAATGCGAACGCCTGGGCATCCACCATGTGAAATCCGGTTACGTCGGCATGGAACCCCGGGTGAACCGCTATGACACGAACGGCCAGTATATCGGGTCGGAATATCTGGACGGTCAGTACATGGTGCGCCACTACCGCAAGATCGCCATTCTGGCCGCCAAATATCACATCATGCTGGATGCGCATGAACCCATCAAGGACACCGGCGAGCAGCGAACCTGGCCCAATTTCATGAGCCGCGAAGGTGCGCGCGGGCAGGAATACAATGCCTGGTCGGCCGACGGCGGCAACCCGCCCAACCATGATGTCAATCTGGTGTTCACCCGGTTCCTGAGTGGACCATTCGACTTTACCCCGGGCGTCATCCAGGTCACCTATCCGCAGTACAAAAAAAACAACCGCGTGAACACCACGGCGGCAAAGCAACTGGCGATGTACGTTGATTTCTACAGTCCGCTCCAAATGGCGGCTGACCTGCCGGAGAATTACGAAAACTATCCCGATTTGTTCCGGTTCATCACGGAGGTTCCGGTGGACTGGGAGGAAACCCGCATGCTCAACGGCGAAATCGGCGAGTACGTGACCATTGCCCGAAAGCAGCGCGGCGGCAAGGACTGGTATCTCGGCAGCATGACGAGTGAAAAACGCCGTGACTTCGACCTGCCGCTCACCTTTTTGGACAAGAACAAATCTTACGTGGCGGAAATCTTCCGGGACGCGGACAACGCCGACTGGAAGAACGATCCGATTGACTACAAAATTGAAAAACAGCTGGTGACCCGTGATTCCATTTTTTCCTTCCATCTGGCTCCCGGCGGCGGCGAGGCAATCCGCCTGAAACCCGCGACTCCGGAAGAGCAGGAATCTCTGCGCGAAAAGAACTGACCGCGTTCAGCAGCGTCAATGCCTTGCTCTGTAGAAAAGATGCCGAAACGTTGACCGCGACGCCTCGTCGCCGTCAGAATCACTGCGCCTTTCCGGCGACGGGGGCGTCGCCGCCACTTCACAAACCATGTTTTCTACAGAGCGTCAATGCCTTAAATATTTGGCGACCGCCTCAGTCCGCGACTGGACCTGCAGTTTTTCGTAAATGCGCCGGAGATAAGTGCGGATGGTGTCAATGCTGATGCCCAACTGGTCGGCGATCTGTTTGTAGGTAAGCCCCTTGGACAGGCAATCCAGAACCATTTCCTCGCGGGGAGAAAGATGGGTGTGCTTCTCGCCGGTCTGCTTCGATTTTTGAAATGAGGCCACCACCTTGCGTGCGATGGAACTGGACATGGGCGAGCCACCGGCATGAACCTCCCGGATGGCCTGGAGGAGCTTGGTGGGGCTGCTGCGCTTCAACAAGTACCCGCTGGCCCCCGCCGTCAGTGCCTGGAAAATCTGATCAGTATCCTCATACACGGTGAGCATCAGAATCTGCATGGCCGGCGTCGCGGCCTTCAAACGCTCGACACATTCAATCCCGTTCATGCCTCCCAGATTGATGTCCATCAAAACCACGTCCGGCTGGTCGGCGGGCAGTCCCTTGAGCGCCGCCTCCGCGCTGCCGTAGGCGCTGACACACTTGAACCCGGGCGAGCCGTTGACAAATGTGCTGATGGACTGGCGCAGTTCCTTTTCGTCATCCACGATGGATATGGATATCATATGCTTGTCAAACAGGGTTCGCCGGGCTGTTCAAAGGAATGACAAACAAAACGCGCGTCCCCTCCCCGGTTGCGGACTCAATCCGGCAGCTTCCCCCAATGTCGGTCAGACGTCGGCGCATGTTGATCAAACCGTCACCCGGCACCGCGGCCGGCGGCTCGGTGGTTGATTCGAAGGCAGGCAGCGTGAACCCCTTGCCGTCGTCCTCGATGCGGATTTCAAAGGCCGAGTTGCGGGGAGCCATGGCAATCCGGGCGTGAGTTGCCCCCGAATGCTTGAGGATGTTGGTGAGCGCTTCGTGCGTGGCCAGAAACAAATGGTGGCGTACGTGGGCGGAAAGCGGATGCGGTGTCAGTTGCGCGGGAATAGCCAGCTCGCATTGGATGCCGGTCATTTGAAAATAATCCTGGGCATACTGTCCAATATAGGAGGCGACATGTTCCAGCGTGTCGTTTTGCGGATTGACCGCCCAGACGATCTC
>DATJYM010000243.1:0-3914 GCA_035499615.1 Candidatus Acidiferrales bacterium
AACTGCTCCACACTGCCAGGAATTGGCCGACACCATCGGTAGCGACCACCGGCTGGATTTGCGAGCCGGCGGTGGTGGTATTGACGCGGAACTCGGTGCCGACGACCGAGCCGTTACCGCGCACAAATTGTCCATAGGCCCCTTCCTGCGAGCCATCCTGCGCCAGGCTCGTCCAGACAATCAAATAATCCGTTCCCAGCGAGGCGATTCGCGGAGCGTATTGGTCGCCGAACAGAAACGTATTGACCCGCATCACAGTGCCTCCGATATCGGCGCTGGAAAATGACCGGGCGTAAATATCCAGGCTGTTGGTAAAGGTGCTGGTCAGATCGCGCGCGTCCCAGGCGACTACGAAACCGCCGTCCGACCCGGCGGCCACGGCGGGGTCGGCGCAGGGGTTTGGATCCGTATCCACGAGAAATTCATTTCCTTGCGCACCACCGCTGTTGTTGTAAGACCGGGCATAAATGTCCACGCTCGGGAACGTGACGTTGGTGCTGGGAGTGCCACCGGCGGGATCGGCAATACTGATCTGGGTACGCTCCTGTTCGGACACCCAGGCGACGATAAATCCGCCGTTGGCCAGGGCCGCCACCGTCGGCGCCCGTTGATTGAAGGCGTAGTTGGGATTGTTGGCCGGGTTAAACTGGTTGATCAGAAACTGACCGGTCACCGGCGCGCCTGCGGGCGAAAAAATCCGGCCAAAGACATCCTGCATGCTGCCGGGAGCGGCCTCGTTAAAACTGGCCCAGACCACAATGACATTACCATTGGTCAAGGTGGCGATGGCCGGGCTGATTTGAAAATAATTCGAGGAAGCGTTGACCATCACGTCACCGGTCAACCAGGTATAGCTGGAAGACAAAAATCGCGCGTAAATGTGCTGGAACCCGTTTGTCCCGCCTTGCCAGACAAACGCCGCGCCACCGCCTGGCAGCAAAGTCACCCGCGGATTCTGCTGATCCCCGGCACTTTGCACATTTACACGGAAAGAACTGCCCGACCCGGAAAGCGTGCCGTTAAGCTGCATGGCACTCACCCCCCAGCCGTTACCGTCGGTGATGTTGTCCTGCCAGACGGTAAAGCCGCCGCTGGTCGTCACCGCCAGATCCGGATAAACCTGGTCGCCCGGCAGCGATCCGACAATGGCATATTCCGTCCCGTTCGTGGCGTAATAGTTTGTCTGGCCCCAAACGACGGCAGGCAGCACGAGCATCCACCCCCAGCAAAGGCAAACCACCGCCTGACGGCTGAAAAATCCCGATTGGATGGCGGTACTCATGATATGAATCTATTGCGAACCGGCCGTATTTGTCTGTCAGTTGGGATACGACTATTGTTATAGTGTTTGACACTACAAAGGGCAGTCCGGCGGCTAAAGAACGATGGCATAATTAATTCTTCCCATTCTAAACAGGTGCGGCGTTTTTGTCCAAAGATTACTTCGGCAAATCCGGTCCAATGCGGTCCGCCTTCGGCGCCTGGGAACAAATTTTCAAGTTTGCTTCGCGCTTTCATTTTTCTAAATCAAAACCGCCTGGCACTCCTGCGCTTCTTCCCCCAGCGCCGCCAGGAGCGTCTTGAAGCCCCAACGCCGGTACAGGACACGCAGCCGGCCGGCGTCTGCCGGTTTTTCCGCCAACGCCTCCGGTGACCAGGCGCACGGCAAATCATCACGCAATCGCACCAACTCCTGGTTGCGCCGCACGGCGGCCTCGGCCGCGCGGAGATTCGCAGCGAGTTTTTCCGACTTCACTTCACTCACCCGCTCAAAGAGGGCGTCCACCGATCCAAATCGGTTGAGTAATTCGGTGGCCGTCTTGGGGCCAACCCCGGGCACACCGGGAATATTGTCCACACTGTCTCCCGTCAGGCTCAACCAATCCACCACCTGCGACGGCCTTACACCCGTCTTCCCCCGCACCTGCTCCTCCGTCCAGATCGTTTCTGTCTTGTCGTTCGGATTCAACAACCCGATCTGCCCGGACACTAATTGCATGAAATCCTTGTCGGAACTGGCGATGACCACCGCCAGACCGGCCTCGGCCGCCCGGCGCGCCAGGCCCGCGATGTAATCATCCGCCTCCACGCCTTCCTGGCAAAATGAGGCGATTCCCGCCGCCTGCAAATAACCTGTCATCCCGTCCAACTGCGGCTTCAAATCCGCGGGCATTTCCGGCCGCTGCGCCTTGTATTCGGGCAGGGCGGCGAGGCGCTCGGCACTTAGGCCACCGTCCCAGACCACCATTAAATGGGTCGGCTCCACCACCGCCCGCATCTTGGCCAGCATTTTGACAAACCCAAAAATCGCATTGGTGGGCTGGCCGGTCGGCGAACGCAATTCGCGAATCGCGTGAAACGCGCGATAGGCGTAAGCGTGTCCGTCCACAATCAGCAACCGGCCCGTATTCATCTGGCTATCAAGGTTCACCCCTGGTTTCAGTGGCATGCTCAACCGATGGAGCGGATTGAAACCATTATTGCGCCGGCAACGTCACCTTTTTGTCGGTTTCAATTGCCTGCCCGGCTCCCGGCGGTTGCGGAGGAATCGTGGTCTGAGCAAAAGGCAGCTCATCGTCTGAATGAATGCGGTTGCCTGCGGGATCCACAATCGTCGCGGTCACAAATATCATCAAATTCTTTTTGACGGCGGTCTTCATCTGACTCTGAAAGAGACGGCCGACGATCGGCAAATCACCTACCACCGGGACCTGGTCCTTTTCCGTCTGGGTCTGGGAAGTGACCAACCCTCCCAGTATAACCGTCTGGCCATCCCACACGTTCACCGTGGTGATGACCTGGCGCACGGTGAAACTCGGCAGAATGACCGGCAACTGCACCACATTCAGACCCCCAGTCACGTTCGCGATATCGGGAGGTGTGGTATATCCGGCGAATTCCGTCACCGACGGAATCAGCGTCAGGTTGATCGTGTAACCGTCGGACAGAACATACGGCACCACATCCAGCAACGGGCCGGTTTCGATGGCTTGGGTGGTCGGCGTAATGGCGGACACGCCGGGCGTAAAGGTGTTGTTTTGTGCCTGGGCCATTTCGGTGGCGCCCAGCGTGGCCAGCAGGCCCAGCATCAGTTGGGAAATTTTGTTTTGAGTATTCATAATCATCTTTCGTTGCCAGAAGCGTCCTTAAGGAGTTGAGCCGGTGGTCGTGGTAGCGGCCGTTCCCTGCTGGAAGCTAAAGCCCGTAATGACCGTTATGATTTCCGTTGCCCGCATCTCGGTCTGCCGGCCGCTGGTGGTGGTCACCTCCGGCTCAGCCAGTTCTTCAAAGCCGCTGCGTTGCTGCAAGGCATGGAGCACTACCCGGAAGTTGGGATTGGTTAAAATCCCGGTGATGGTGGCCAGCGTGGGAAGAGTTGCATTCGCGGGCGCGTTGGGAGTGCTGCCGTTGGGACCGAATATTTGCTGATCGGAACCCGAAGATGGCTGTGTATTGGCGCCCGTCGGCCCGGGGAAAGGCACCACACTGTTTCCCGGCCCGGGAACATTGAGAGACCCCGAACTGCCGCCTTGAGCCACAACGGAATGCCCGATGTTAAACTGACCCAAATACCAATCGAGCCCCAAACCGGCACTGTCGTCCTGTTCAACCTGAACGAAACGGGCCTTGATATGAACCTCGGGGGCCACCTGGTTCAAAGCCTGGATCGCACTTTCAATCGTGTCCAAATCCTGCATGGTGGCGCGAACAAACAACACGCCCAGTCGGTCATTGAAAAAAATGCTTTTAGGCGGAAACAAATTCACCCCCAACGTCGTGAAAAAGTTCCGCGCGGCCAGGCTGACATCCACCGTGTTGTTGGTAACCGTCACAAAGCGCAATCCGCCGTTGCCCTGACCGCCGCCGCCGCCACCACCGCCGCCGCCACCGCCGCCGCCACCACCACCGCTGCT
>DATJYM010000244.1:0-12950 GCA_035499615.1 Candidatus Acidiferrales bacterium
TCAGCGGAAACCACCCATTGGCCGTTGTCGTCACGATACATCCGCGTGCCCAGCGGCAGGACCGTTTCGTTGGTGCCGGCCAAAAGCGTCACCGATTTTGGATTGATGGCGGTAATTTTAAAATCGGCGATCGTTCCGTCCCGCTCCAGCACCTTGCGGAAATCCCGGCTGGTGCCGTCAAAAAACGCGAAGGTGCCCTTGGCATAGCTCATTGTGCCCACAAAGGAAAACGAATCGACGACGCGCGCGGAGGAAGCGGTGGCACGCCGATGCGGCACGCGATTGGGGTCAAAAATGTTCCGCTGGCCGATAATCTGGAACGACGTGAAATCCAACCCGTTGGTCGACTGCGCGGCGGAAACCAGGGCCGTCAACAGCAGGACGGCACCCGTCACTGCCAGGAACACGAAGTTTAAATGGTATCTTTGCGAACTCATTGTGCCTCCGGCCGGAGTGCCAGCCCGTTGATTTGCAGGCCGAGCGTGAATTGCTGGCCCGTTTCATCCCGCGCACCGACCTCCACAGATTCCAGCTTCAGCGCCATCGGGCCTTGCTCGATGTCGTACAGGAACCGGGACAGGGCATTGAGATCACCGGTCGCCTCCACGCGACAATCCACGGTCGCATAATTGGTGGCGTCGTCGTTCCACTGGGGCGTGATGCCGGTGATGGCGGCGTTGCTGTCCAGCGACCAGTTGTCAAACGCCTTGAACACCTGCTGCTCCGCGAGCGACGTATCGGCGGACAACGTGTTGGTGCGCATCTGGTCCCAGCGGCTGCGGAGAGAGCTTTCGCGCTGGAGCAGCAGTCTGCCGTCGCTCACTTGCTTGCGCAGCTCGGTGATTTTTTGTGACCGGGCCGACCACCAATTCGCCAGCGGCTCGTACAGCAGCCTTTCGCCGGCGAACAACGCCGCGACCGCGATGGTCAGCACGACCAGGAATTGCTGGCGGGTTTCAATTTTCATTGTTCCCTCCGCTGCGGTAATGAATATCGAATGAGAATTGCATGGGCGATTTGCCGCGAATTTGCTGCAATTTGACGTCGGCCACCCCGTCCGCCGTGCGCAACTGGTTCAGCGTCCGCAACAGGGCGCCATTATCCTGCGCAATGCCAGTGCACGTTACCGTATTGCCACCACGGATTTCCACCGTCCTGGCCGTGACCGAACCGTCCTCGGGAAATGCCAGGGTCAACTGGCGCAGAATCGTCAGGCTGCGGAAAGAATCGTCAAACCAGGGACGGTACTGCCGGATTTGGTCCTGCAAAGCGTCCAACTCGGACACCTTGGCCGACATCCCCGACCACTGCGTACGCAGCAGGACGAGTTGAAATTCCTGAAACAAAAAGAGTCCGCCGACCAACACCACCACGCCGGCTGCCACGGCCCCGGCGGAACGCAACCGGCCGGAAGCATACCGGGCGACGAGCTGTTCCAGGGGCGAAGGTTTGGGCGGCAAAAATTCAAACACGGGTGTCTCACCCGTCAGCCACCTTGCCGCCAGGCTGAAGGCGGACGACACCGGGGCTTCCGGGGGAAGCAAAACGCCAAACTCGTCCGGCGCATAGGCAGAAACGATTTCAACCTTCAATCCCATCGGTTCAAACCGCAACTCCATCTCGTCAGCCAATTGTTGCGCCAGTTCGCGGGGACCGAAAATACGGATGCGTTTCACAGCTTCGCGCACTTCCGCCGGGAGTTGTCCCAGCGTGATGCGCGTCTCCCGGGCCACTAGGTCGGCATGCAGCGTACGCCGTCCGGCCTCGTCTTCGATGGCGCCTTCCAACGCGCGCAAGGCCGCCACCCCACCCCGATTGACTTGCAATCCCACATGGCTCTCGCCGATGGCCAATGCCAGGATCCCGGCAGGAACGCCGCTCTCCGAGCCGGCGCGCGCAACCGCAACGTCGTCCTCCAGCGGGATCGGAGACCGGCGCGGCGGTGGTTGCAGGGCGGTGAGTCCCAGGGAAAAACTGACCGGCTTCAATCGCGCCGCCGTCAAAACCTGTTCGAGCGCGGCCAACTGGGAATTGGGAATACCCGCCAGGGTGACGTATTGCTTCCCGCCGGGGAGCGGGCACTGCGAATTCGCCAGACGCAACGTGGCGACATCGCAGGGAAAACCGCGCTCAGCCTCCAACTGCAACAGGCTGGCGGCGTCGGCTTCGGGCAGCGGCGGCAATTCGGTATGCGCGGTCAGCGCCCATTTGAGCGGCAACCCCACCACGCAATGGCGCTCGCGCACGCCGGCGGTGTCCAGGTGATTACGGATTTCACGCCCGACCAGTTCGGGCGCCGCGGTCAATGGATCCAGCGAGAGCGCGACCGAAAAGGTCTGGCGCAACTGCAACGATCCATTCGTGCGGTGAAGCACCACACCTTCCAGACGGCTGCCGTCCAACGTCAGGCCGAGCACGTTGCTCAGGGGCCGCCGTTTTCCAAAATTAATTTTCAGCACGTTATTCATGGCGTTGCCCCGGCGACCCAGGTTTCGCGGGCGGTTTCACCGAGCGCCCAGCCGAGCCGGCTCAGGTCCTGCCGGTAAATGATTATGGGCGTCCCATTGCTGGTGTCGAAAACGAACTTCACCCGCCGGTAACCGCGGCCAAAAGGGCCCACAGCGGCAACGTCCGCGGTGAACTGATAACTGTGCGTGGTCACATAATCGCCCGCGGCCAGCGCGTTGACGGCGGAGCTGCTGGTGCCCAATGCGTCGATCAACCACGCCACCGAACCGAGGTTGCCGGGGTTTTGCTGGCGATAGGTAATGAGCGACTGCGCCGTACCTGACGCGGTATTTTGGTCAAGCCCAACACCCATGAGCAACGCCGCCAATATCGTGGCATCAGCGGTGTTGACGTTCACGCGTCCGCGAATGTAGGCGTCGGTCGTAGAGGTAACGTCGTCGGCAATCTTGGCAAAGTCAGCCGAACTCATCCCTTGAATGCGGCAGATCAAACAAAAATCTAAAAGCCCCCGAATGGTGCCTCCCCTACGATTGCCAATGGCATCGGCAAGAACGCTTGCGTTATTGACACCGGCGCTCTCAAACAAGGCCCGCAAATCGTTTGCCGTCGCCTGGTCCACGTTCGTCAGTAACGTGCCATCGGAGTGGAAATTCGGTTCGCGCGTATAGACTGTCGTGTAATCAAACAGGCCGGAATTCAATCCACTGGAGCCGGTCGAATTCGTTTCGTTCGCGTCCAGCACTCCGTTCAGGTTGAGGTCATCGCCGACAAGCAGGTCCATGGTGGTTCCATAGACCAGCCGCAGCTCGTCCACCGTTTCGAAGGGTGCGTTCTTTTCCGGATAATCCAATTGTGCATAATCCATGGCGTAGGCGCCGGAACTGTTGGTGCTGCGCCAGTCCACAATGGCCTGGGCAATATCCGGCGTCATGTTGAGCAGATAGGAAAGGACATTGGTGTTGACGGTGTTGAGATTGAGTTTGGAACCTTCGTCCACCAGGGCGTAATAGGGACCGGCGGACAGGGTGCTGGAGGAAGATGGGCCGGAAGGATCGCGGCCGATGAGCCAGAACCGCGCGTCGCCGACGGGCACCGCGGCGGAGGCATACAGATTGGTGGCCGGCACCACGCCGTTGGTGGCGTACAGGGCCAGAATGGTGCTGACATAACGCGCCGCGCCTTCGATCGCCTGGTCCGTAGCCAGCCCGGAAGCGCGGTTGTCCGAGGCGCGAAGTTCGTAGGTCATGGAATTGGCAAAATAGAGCGCGATGCTGACCAGGCCGATGCACACCCAAAGCACAATGATGAGGACGGAACCCCGGGAGCGCCGGCTTCCAGCCGGCGGTTCACGCCGCAACAAACCCTTCAACTCGCCGACAAGATGCCGGCGCTCCTGGAGTTGCAGTGTGTCTCGCAATTTCATCTCAACCTCCGGCTCCAGTTGCATTGAGAACCGCGTTCGTGCGCGACTGTGAATCAACCAGGACCAGCATTTCAATCGGTGCCGCGCCGGCCGCAGGGTGGCCCGCCAGTTGAATCCGGATCCGGACGGCGAGCGGCAGATTGGTGTTCACCGAGGTGACGCCGGTGGTGTCCCAGGTGTCAGACCATTGTGACCCGTCGAAACAGGAAAATTCGATGCTTTGCACGCCGCCCAGCATCCATTGGTCATCCGCCTCCGGCACGGTGGCCATCACATTCCGGGTTACACTGCGGTATAAGTCCTTGCCCGGCTCGTTGCGGTCGGCGGGGTCTCTCAACTCATAGGTGACCTTCTGGATGTCACCCCACGGCGCGTCATCGCGCACGGCGCCGGTGGCGGTAAACATTTCAATGGCCACCGGCTGGCTGACGCCGGGGCTGGTCAGGGTGCCGACCCGGAAATCGCCGGATAAAATCTTGCTGGTGCCATTGGTCGGAGTCACCGCGCATTGCAGGTCCCGGCGCATCACGGCCAGGGATTGATCCACCGGGCCCGCTTCATCGACCGCCGCCTGGGTTTCCTCCCGCACGTGCAGCGCGGCAAAAAAGACGCCGCCCACGATGGCCATTACCAGCGCCGCCACGCCCACCGCCAGAATCATTTCGACCAGCGTGAACGCGCAGAATGAAAGTCGAACGTCGAGCGACGAGGGTCGAAGGCACAAGATCGCCCGCGCATCACGCGTCTGCCGTCGACTGTCGACTCTCGACTCTCGACCTGAATGGCAATTGATTTTCATTGGCTCGACCCTGCGATAACCGGCGACTGCGCATTTGCCAGCGTGCTTAGCTGGACCGAATAATCGTGGCCTTGCGCCGAAAAGGTCACCGTGGCGGTCAGCAGGCGCATGGCCGCCGTGGTGTCCACCGGCCAGTTCTGGTTGCTCAACGTCCAATGGAATTCTTCAGCGCCCTCGGCCGCCGTCCCGTTTTGTGAACCGGTATTCCAGTTCGTGGTCACGATGCTTTCGTTCAAGAGCCGGTCAGCCAGGCGGGCGGCGGCGCCTTTGCGGGCAGCGACCTCGCCGGCCAGCCCGGCCACGTGCAGCGCCTCCACGGCCGCCGGAATCACGATGGCCAGGAACAGCATCGCCGCCAGCACTTCTGCCAGCGTGAAGGCAGAGGCGCGACACGTGACAGGAGACACGTGACACGAAATGTCCGTCGATGCGGCGGTTCTATTCATGCCACCGGTCACATGCCACCCGTCACTTTTCGGTATCCCGAATTTCATAATCGTTCCGGTTGCGCGATTCGATCAGCCGCAGCGTATTGCCTTTGGCATCGGTCAGGCGCAGCTCTTGCGGACTGTTTTCATCCACTGTGCCGTCCGGCAGAAAGCGAATGGCCGGAAAGCCGCCCCATTTGGTCGTGCCGGTCAAACCGGTGCTCACGACGGTTACCTGCAAATTGCCGTCCAGCGACAGGGTTTCCGCCTTCGGATCACCGTTCCGGCCGGTCACCTCCGCCTGCAGTCCGTACGCGCCTTGTTTTTCATCCACCCACAGCACCATTGGCAGGCCTTCGGAAACCGCTCTTTCCTGGCCCGCGTGGATGAGCGCGACCATCCGCCGCGCCTCGGAACTCAACGCCTGGCCGCGGATGAAATTCGACATGGCCGGTGCCGCCAATGAGGTGATGACCACCACCAACGCCAGCACGAGAACCAGCTCGATCAGCGTAAAGCCGGGGAGTCGAGGGTCGAAGGCCGAGGGCCGAGGGCAAGAAGCTCCCTTTGCACCGGTGACCGGCACTCGACTCTCGACTCTCGACTGTCGACCCAGCCCGTTCATTTATTTGGTCCAGTTGCCAATGTCATCGTCGGTTCCGGCTTTGCCATCCGGTCCGACGGAGTAAATATCAAAACCACTGGGATTGTGCCGCCCGGGATAACTGTAAACATAAGGATTGCCCCAGGGATCTTGCGGAAGATTATCCAGATAAGGCCCGTGCCAGTTTCGGGCATTACTGGGCTGCTGAATCAGGTCCTGCAGGCTCTTGGGATAGAAACCGTTGTCCACTTCGTAAGCATCGAGCGCCGTTTTAATGGAGGAAAGGTCGGCGTGAGCGGCCGTCTGGCGCGCCTGTTCGCTGCGGCCCACCATCTTGGGAATAACAATTGCGGCCAGAATGGCGATAATGGTCATCACCAAAAGGATTTCAATCAGCGTAAAAGCCTGCGGGGAAGTTCGGATTTCGGGTTTCGGATTTCGGATTTGAATTTGCATGGTTGATGGGTGGTTAAATTTTATTTGATGTAATCCTGCAGCGAGAATACCGGCAGCAACATGCCGATGAAAATGGTGCCGATGAACGCCGCAATCAGGAACAGCATCATCGGTTCGGCGAACGACACCGCGGTCTTCAGGTTGCGGTCCAGGTCCGACTCGGTCACCGCGGCAATGCGCACCAGTTCGGTGTCCAGTTTGCCGCTTTCTTCGGCCACGGAAACCATTTCCAGGACGGAACTGGAGAACAGGTCCTTGCAATCGGCCAGACTCTGGCCGAGCCGGCCGCCCTGTTGCACGCGCTGGATGGATTCCGAAACCGCATCGACGAGCGTCTGGTTGCCGATGGATTTTCGGGCGACATTCAAACTCTGCACCAGCGGCACCCCGGCGCCGAGCAGTGTCCCGAGCATCCGGCAGAAGCGCGCCATGGCAAACTGCGCGACCAACGGGCCGACCAGCGGTGAGCGCAAGACCAGTCGTTCCCAGACGCGACGGCCTTTTTCCGAGGCAAACCACGACCGGGCCAGAAAAGCGGCCCCCACCAGGCCGGCCGCCACCAGCAATCCATAGGCACGCACGACGTGGCTGGCCCCAATAATGAGTTGGGTGATCAAGGGCAACGCCCCGTGAACGCTGGCGAACATCTTTTGGAATTTGGGGATGAAAAACACGAGCAACAAGGTCAACACCAGCAGCGCTACACAAAACAGGACGCACGGATAAATCATCGCCGTCAGCACCTTCGATTTCAGTTCCTTTTCGCGCGACTGGAAATCAGCGATTTGGGCCAGCACCACGTCGAGGAAGCCGCCGGCTTCGCCCGCCTCCACCATCGCCACATAGACCCGAGGGAAAACGTCCGGCGATTTCGCCATGGCATCGGCCAGGGACATCCCATCCACGACGTAATCATGAATTTCCCTCCACTTCGCCGCCACGAACGGGGCCGAAGCTTCCTTGTAAAGAATCACCAGCGCGCGGCTCAACGGCACGCCGGCGGCGAGCAGGCTCGACAGCAGGCGCGTGAAATTTTCCAGCGCCCGGGTGGAAACCTTCCGGGATTGGAATTTGACCGAAAGGTTGCCGAAGTTTTCCAGGCCAGCCGGCAGAGCCGCGCCATTTTTGGCGGCCGCCATCGCTTTCTCCACGAGTTTCACCGGACGCAGGCCCAAAGTTTCCATCTGACGCAAGGCATCCGGTCTGCCAGCGGCGTCCAGCTGGCCCTCGGCCATGCTGCCGTCGGTCTGCAATGCTCTGTAAGTAAACGTGGGCATTTATCAGGTCGAAGGTCGAGGATCGAGGGTCGGGAGCAGGACTTTGTCGCCAGCGCTTTTGGCGCCTGACTCCCGACTCTCGACTCTCGGCTGGCTGGTTGTCTGCGCGACTTCCTTGGCGGTGGTCACACTCAATACCTCTTCCACCGTGGTCAGCCCCAGGCGCACGAGCCGCCAGCCGTCCTCGGCCAGCGTATTCATCCCCATGCGCCGGGCCGCGTCGCGAATCTGATCGGTGGAGGCGTTTTTCAAAACGAGTTGCCGGATTTCATTGTCGGTGTCCATCCACTCGAAAATGGCGTGCCGCCCGAAAAATCCGGTGTTACGGCATTCCCGACAGCCGGTGGAGCGGTAAATGGTGGTGTTGGCGGGGATGCCGAGCTTTTCCTTGAGGGCGGCGGCGGTGGTGGAATCGTCCGCCACTTTGCAACGCGGACAAAGCACCCGGACGAGACGTTGTGCCAGCACGGCCTCGAGCGAGGACGAAACCAAATACGGTTCGACGCCCATATCCACCAGACGCGTGACGGCGCCGGGGGCGTCATTGGTGTGCAGCGTGGAGAAAACCAGGTGGCCGGTCAGCGACGCCTGCACGGCGATCTCCGCCGTCTCTTTGTCGCGAATTTCGCCGACGAGAATCACGTCCGGATCGTGGCGCAAAATCGAGCGCAACCCGCGCGCAAAGGTCAGGCCGGACTTTTCGTTGACCTGGATCTGGTTGACGCCCTTGAGCTGATATTCCACCGGGTCTTCAATGGTGATGATCTTGCGCACGGCATCGTTGATTTCGTGAAGGGCGGTGTAAAGGGTGGACGTCTTGCCGCTGCCGGTCGGGCCGGTGACGAGGATGATGCCGTGGGGCAGTTGGAGGACGCGCCGGAAACATTCGAGCTCGCGCCGGTCCATGTCCAGCTGCTCCATGCCCCGCAACGTGGCGTTCTGCCGGAGCAGACGCATGACGACCGCCTCGCCATGGAGCATGGGAATGATGGACACGCGAATGTCCACCTCGGCATCGTCGATGCGCACCCTGATGCGGCCGTCCTGCGGCAGGCGCTTTTCGGCGATGTTAAGATGGCTCAAAATCTTCACACGCGAAACAATGGCGGGTTGAAAACGCTTGAGCTGCGCGGGAACGGAAATGTCCTGCAACACACCGTCAATGCGGTAACGGATTCGGAATTCGTCCTCGAACGGTTCCAGATGGATGTCCGACGCGCGCAGTTCGATGGCGTCCTTCAACACCTGGTTCACGAACCGGATGATGGACGCCTCGTCTTCCTCGGCGGCACCCAGGTCGGTGTCCTCGGCGTTTTCATCAACGACTTCCAGTGCCTTTTCCTCCTCGAGCGTGCCGATGGTATCGGCGCCGACGCCGAGGCGCTTTTTGATTTCGCGCTGGATGGCCTCGCTGGAGGCGAGAATCGGCTTGAGGTTCAAACCGGTCAGAGTTTTGAGCGCGTCCAACCCCTGGGTGGCGAACAGGCGGCTGGTGGCCACTTCCACCGTGCCGTTCAGGCGCTTGAGCGGAAGCAATTCCTCCTTCAGGAGGATGCGGGCGGGAAAGAGGGAGAGAAGTTGACGGTCTGGTTCAACGTCGTCCAATGTGGTGTAATCCACCCCGTACTCATGGGCCAGCCAGCGGAGCACGTCCTCCTCGCGTTGCAAGGCCGGTTTGATCGTGGCCAGGGCCGCGGCATCGATCGCCGACAATTGCCTGGCAGCCACCATGCGCTCAAGCAATTGCTTCAACAGCAAATCTGGATTGGCGGTTTCGTTCATTTATATTTTGGTCGCGGCGGTCAGTGACCGCCGCCGTCCTCGAATTACAAGCGCGGTGCTCACGGGGCGCCGCTACGAATTGCTGTTAATTTAGCAAACCCAACAGGGTGGCCTGCGCTTCCTGTTTAACGGTCAACACCTGACGGAGTTGGTTTTGTGCCTGGGCCAGTTTGTCCTGCTTGACCTTCTGCGAGGCTTCGTATCTGGCCAGGGCGGATTTGATTTGAGCCGACGGCGAGTTGTCATCAATGGCCTTTTGCAGGGCTTCGGCTTCCGGGCTGGGCTGGCCGCCAAAGAAACCGCCGCGGCGGCCGCCACCGTTGCCATTGTCGCCATTGCCGCCCCGGTTGCGGAACATGCGGCCAAAACCGGCCCCCGCACCAACCTCCCGGCGCGCGTCCATCACTTTTTGGACGAGCGGCTGGACGGCGCTCCAATCGGCATCATTGGTAAAGCCGAGCTGGTCGCGGATGCCATCCATCATGCGTTGCTGGAACTGAGCCGGGTCGAAATTGCCCCGGCCAAACCCACCCTGCCCGCCTCCGCCACCACCTCCGCCGTTATCGTTTTGTGCCAGAAGGCTGCCGGTACTCAGGGAGAGGGCAGCCGCGACGCCCCAGATTATTAACGTTCGATTTGCTTTCATCATAATGTGTTCACGTTGAAGTGCGATTATACTTGTTTTGGTCGGATGCAGAGGTACAGCTCATTCCGGCACACGACCGCGTATGGTTACTAGGCAGGGAATGTGCCAACCGACAAATTCCAACAAAAACGGGGCAACCGGACTGATGCGCAGCGCAAATGTTTCCCAGACAAGCCCAAGTCGCGCAGATTTTGCGCACTTGAGAACCGGCACAACCAGCATTGGGCTGGACGTGCAATTCATTTTGACTAACTGACGAAGGCCGTTGTAGGCTGGAACCATGTTGAAGGAAGAATCCGCCGGGAAAACAGCATCACTGACAACCCGTTTCGTCCGCCGGTGGGCACCATACCTCTTGGGAATGACGGCCCTCGCCCTGGTCGCCGGTTGCCAGACGGATTCCTCTGATTTCCCGTCTGCGACCCCTACCGTGGCGCATACGGTGCGGCCGGTCACCCCCGAAGTGGCTGCCGCCATGGCCGAAGCGACTACGAACAACCCGGGCGCCTATGTTTTACGGGAAGGCGACATCTTGAAGATCAGCTTCCCGGGATCCGCCAACCTGAACAGTGTGCAGCAAATCCGGACCGACGGCAAAATCACCCTGCCTCTGGTTGGAGAAGTGCAAGCGGCGGGAGTGACGCCGGGCAATTTGCAGAAGACATTGATGAATTTATACGCCCCGCAACTGACGTCGAAGGAAGTTACCGTGGAGGTACAAAGTTCCTCGTTCCCGGTCTATATCACCGGAGCAGTGCTCCGCCCGGGAAAGATTGTATCGGATCATCCCATCACCGCCCTGGAGGCCGTGATGGAAGCGGGGGGACCTGACTACACGAAGGCGAACCTGAAGAACGTGTCGGTCATCCGGCAGGAAGGCAACCAGACGAAGACTTACAACTTGAATCTGAGGCGGGTCATGGAAGGACAGAACGGCGAGCCATTTTACATGAAGCCCAGCGACATCATTTACGTGCCGGAAAGATTCTCCTGGTTCTGAACCCTTTGCCCGGATTCACCGGCCATGGTTCAGTATGCAAAGCCGACTTCGAATCCGACCTGGTGGCTGGTATAGCTGAACCCGGACGCCGAGGAAGCATCGTTACTCAGCTGGTAGAAGATTGAAACTTTTCCCCGGGTAAGAAAAGCCATGCTGAGGCTCGTATTCAAAAAGGAATAATCATCCGTACGAACGGCGGACGAGGTGGCAGCGACTGTGACATACTTGATATTTTGATAGCCGCCGTCGATGCCCAGAGACAATTTGCCGAGCAATCGCTGATTCAGCTTGAGGTCAAAGCCAACGTTCTGGGTAATTTGATTCTGGAAAATCGACACATCCACCGTCCGGTCGGCATTCAGGGAGATTTGGGTATACTCAAAGGGTTGATATTGGATTCCGGCACCAAAAACCGGACTAAGGTAACTGCTGTAATTGCCCTGCAAAAACTGGCGATCCTCCACGCCTCCATGAATTTGAAAACTGATCTTGTCCGTTGCCCGCCAATTGACGCGCCCCATATATTGTTCGTAAAGCATATCGGGGCTTGCGTCGGGGTTGTCGTAACCGATCCCCAGCCCGATTCCGATGTTGAACCGGTCCCAGAAATGATAATTGAGCCAGTCTGTCGTTGACGTTTCGCTATAATTTTGAAACTGCTCCGTTGAGTTGAAAAGTTGGCTGACCGCCAGGTCCAGCGACATTTTGCTGTTCATGGTGTAGGTGCCATTAACGGTCGTATCAAAAACCTGTTCCCGGGTTTGAGTTCCGGTGGCCGCCTGTGGCTCGGAGGTATCATTGTACGTCTGAGCGAGCCCCAAAACCCAGCTTCCATAGACCGTCCCGCCGGCGAGGGAGGCTGACTGGCCAAAGACATTGTTAAACTGGTTGTTCGAATAAAGGGTCCAGGCCGGCGTGTAATCCAGAACCCAATGATCACCTATATCGAGCCGCAATCCCGGCGCAATTTGCTGGATGATGGTGTCCTCAGGTTTGCCCGGGGCGGCCAGAATTCCCGTGCCGTAAAGGAATTGGTAATCGACGTGGGGCCGCAAAGTCAGAAATTTATAACGAAACGGTTGCACCGGTTGAGGACCGGGCACCACCCCGGCGGGAATAAACACATCCATCTCCGTGTTCGCGAACGGCTCCAGGGCCGGCGGGGTTTCCGGGGCGGCCGGCGCCGAGCTGATGACTTGTTGCGCCTGTGACCTCCGGCTCATCAGCAGCAACTCGAGGAAGAGCGCGGACCAAAACAGCCAGCGCTTCGGATTTAGACGCAAAAACGACGATCCGGTCAGGGTTTTCAGTTCCATATAAATCGGGTTGAACCGTTTCAGAATTTATCGGGAGAAGACGGAAATGTTACGGGGCGCACCGGCATTTACCCGCAAGGTGGCCACGTCCCAATTGCGAAGGGAATCTTCCAGCGCTTCCTCCACCGGACGCATTTTCACCCCGGCCACCAGCAGTTTGGAGACATCGAGAACGCAACTGGACCGCAGCGCCCGGTTGCCCTGGCGGTAAAATTCCTCTTCGTCTTTCCAGAACTCAAAGTGCCGGTTGGGTTTCAGGATCGCGTGAATCATTTCCACGACCTGCCGGGTGAGGATGGCGCCGGGATTGGTCATATTATAGATCCCGAACGGAGCCCGCCGCTCCCAAAGGTCCAGACAGGCCCTCACAAAATCGTCCAGATGCGATAATGAATTCACCCCGTCCAAAACCTTCGCGTAATTCTGAATGCGCCAGAGGAAATTCCGGGGCTCGCTCTGTTCGTTAAACGGCATGCCGGGACGCCACAGATAGGTATCGCCCACGCCCCGGATGGCTTCTTCGGCGAGCGTCTTGGTGCCGCTGTAAAAATTACACGGCGCGTTGCGGAATGAGAAGTTGGGCTCGTCCCATTCCGTGTAGCCAAAGATCTTCTCGGGACTCGCGGCAAACTGCTGCCGCAATTCCACCCCTTCGACAATACGCATTCCCTTGTCATCAATCAGCTTGGCGCCGTGATAAATACAGCCAGAAGACACATGCCCCCACGGCGTGCTGGTCATCGAACAGGC
>DATJYM010000245.1:0-5259 GCA_035499615.1 Candidatus Acidiferrales bacterium
GTCCGAATGGCGCTGGCCATGGCGCAGGGCTGGCAACTTGCAACGGGCATTAACCTGCTGGGGATCGGCAGCGTGGAGGCTTTGGCGGCCCGGGCGCGGGCGGAGCAAATGTTTGGGCGGATAACCCTGGTGGTGGACGCCCAGCGCGACGAATTTTATCAGGCAATATTTGAAGTGACGCCCGACCGTTTGGTGGAAATTGAGCCGTTAAAAATTGTCACGGCCGCGACGGTTGACGCGCGTGCGTGCGCGGGAGAATTGATAGCGGGTCCGGAGGTAACCCGGTGGTTTCCAACCGGAAAAAATCTATTTCCGTCTGCCGCCATGCTGGTCATGCTGGCTGAACACAGAAATGATTTCTGTCACGGCAAGCAACTGGAGCCGATTTATCTTCGTGAGGCAAGTTTTCTGAAAATTCCAGCTCAGATGAAGCACTAAATCATAGTTTACCGCCCCATTTTTGGACGGAAGGCTAAATTTAGGACAGAATTTTCCAATAAAAGAGTAGTTTGAATACACTTTTAAAAGTGGAATCCAAATTGCTTTATGCATCAAACGATTGATAAGAACTAACAATCAATCTGAATTATTTTGTGCGTAAAGCCGTTTTGTACAATTTGAATCGCCCCTCACAGGCGGCTTATTCCCTGATTGAAGTCGTCATCAGCATTGCCATTCTTGCCATGGTGATGTCGGGACTGGTTTACGGATACGTCGAGGCGAATTGGTCAGCCTTGTGGAGTTCCATGTCGCTTTCAGCGCAGTCGTATGCGTCGGAAGGAGCGGAACAAGCACGCGCCACGGACTGGCGTCCGCGGGATTATCCCGCCGCCAGCGGCTACGGGACAATGGATGAATGGCCGAGTGGCACCACCCAAACACTTACCAATTATATGGATATTCCGGGTGACAACGGCTCGGGTCAGACATTTCGGGTGACCAATATTGTTTCGGTCACTACCGCCACGGTCAATCCACCCCTGCGGCAAATTCGCTCGGACTGTATTTGGAAATTTCCTCGTGAGAACAAGTATTACACCAACACAGTAATCTTGTTACGGACCAGTGACCAATGAACTATTCGCCCGACAATCTGAGATCGTTTCAGCGCCCGCCCGCGAAACGGCTGGGTTTCACCCTGCCGGAAATGATGGTCACGATGGCGGTGTTTTCGCTGGCGATGGCCGCAATGGTGGGGGTGCAGATATTTGGTTTGAAAGTATACACCCTGTCTTCCACCAAACTCATCGCCACCACCGGGGGACGGCAATTGCTGAATAAATTGCGTGATCCGATCCGGTCCGGATCCACAGTGATCGTGGGTTCATATGGCAGCACATTTACCTCGATTGCCAATGGTACATTGCAAGTCGGAAACGCACTGCTGATTACCTCAGTCACCAACGGCTATGGAGTCTCAAATTCAATCGTTTTTTATCACAAGGCCTCTGATCAGTGCCTTTATACCATCAATGGCAATGTCACGACAAAAGTGGCAACCAGTATCACCAACGACAATTGCTTTCAAGCGGAAGACTGGCGGGGTGTCGTCCTGACCAATTATGTGAACAATCCGGTCATTCGCATAGATTTGGGCTTTATCCAATGGAATTTCAGCGGAGGCACTTCCGGCTATTACGATCTCTACCATCTGCAGACCCGGGTCACGCGCCGACCCAAATAATTACGCGAGGACACCATGCATATTAAATCACATCCAAAACTGCGCCGCCAGACCGGCTTTGCGCTCATGATCATCATGCTGTTCTTGGCGGTCACTCTCATTGTTTTTGCCAGCATGTTGTTGTGGACCTCAAGCAACGCCAAAGTCACGCGTCGCAACAATCTCTTTAACCAGGCCGAGGCGGCCGCGGAATCCGCCACGGAAGCCCCGCTGGCGGCCATGATCCGTGACTTTGCCAACCAGAGCCTCAACCCCGCCAGCACCTACGCGACCAACCTGCCCGACATCTCCAGTTGGCCGATTCAATATCAATTTACCGACCAGAGTAACAATCTTAACCGGGTCAGTATTTCCATCAGTAGCACTACTTGGCAGCCCTTAACCGGCATCTTTGTAGGACAAAGCGGGCTGGTTCAGGATTGTACCAACATGTGCACTGCCACCCCACTGAATCAAGGTGTCAACCTCTCGGCAAGCGTGCGGCAAACGTCAAAATTCGCACTGATTCCGCTTTTCCAGTACGCAATTTTTTACAATATGGATCTGGAGGTCAACCCCGGCAGTGCCATGACCATCAACGGCCACGTGCATTCCAACAACTCCATTTATGCGACTGGCAGCGGTGCCAGCACGCCCCTGATTTTTGGCAACAACGTAGACGCGTCCACAGGAATCAATTACATGCGCAAAACCAACTTCGATGGAACCGATACGCGGACGGGAAATGTGATTGCCACCAACGGGACCGTGGTAGGCAATGCCGCTTCCCTGACCATGCCAATCGGCACCAACAATAATCCAACCGCCGTCCAGGCTTTGCTCGGCATTCCACCCACGGGAATGGCGGTGCCCAATTCGGCGGGTTATTCCACCAATGGCCAGGTCTATCTTTACAATGCCTCTGATCTGATCGTTTCCAACGGTGTCGCCGGCGGGACGAACATCACCGTTTATTATAACAATCAGAATAATGTGAGCGGGTTGACCCTGGTGAGCCCCGATGTGGTACAGACCAACAAATCCGGGGTTGTCACCAATGCTTATTACACATGGATAACCAATGTCACCTTTTACGATTATCGAGAAACCGACACCGTGAAGGCCACCCAGATAGACGTGTCCAAACTCAACGCCTGGCTGGCGAACTCTTCCAGCCTCGGCGGTTCCCAGTACAACTCCAAGAATTCCACGGGGAGCACTACAAAAGGCCATGCGATCAATTCGATTTATGTGTATAACAGCGCCACACTCGACAGCGCCAATCTGCCGGCCGTGCGGGTCGTCAACGGACAGCAACTTCCTTCCGCCGGACTGACGATTTCCACCGCCCAACCAATTTATGTCGTCGGAAACTACAACACCACCACCGACGGCGTTCACTTTGCCACGAGCCTGGGTTCCACGACCAATGGCTACACCCGTCCCGCCGCGCTCATGGGCGATGCCGTTAGCATTCTTTCGACCAATTGGCATGACAGCTATAATTCCAGCACGGACCTCAGTACACGGACCGCCGTCAATACAACCATCAACGCTGCAACACTGGAAGGCATTGTTCAATCAACAGCTGTTGGAAATACCAAGTATTATAGCGGCGGCCTGGAAAATTTCCTGCGCCTTAATGAACAATGGAGCGGCGACACGTTGACATACAACGGTTCGATTGTGGTGTTGTTCCCCAGTCAATATGCAACCAACTATTGGATAAATGCATCCTATGGAGTACCCACCCGCGCCTGGGGTTACGACCTGACCTTTTCGAAAGGGGCGTCATATCTTCCTCCGCTGACACCGACCGCCAAGTATATTTACCGCCAGACTTGGGCTTATTGGTGATGACTGGGCCCGTTCGGGCACTACTGCGCGCGCCTTTGCGGAATAAAACCAGCGGATTCCGCCGCTTCAATCATTTCAGAAAATTCTCCAGCGCCGGCTGCAGCTTCTTAAGGTCCGGCAGATTAATATACATCATGTGGCCGGCGTCAAACTGGACGTAGGTAATGTTCGTCCGGTAATCCGCATCCAGCGACATGTGATCAATCGCATAACGCACGGTGTCAATCGGGCAAGCCAGATCACATCGTCCACCGAGCACGAGGACCTTCATGTAAGGATTTTTATTCATCGTTGCGGCCAGTTTTTCACCCGCACTCGGGTAATTGTCGCGATCCCCAAAACTCCAGGGTCGCACCCGGCCAATCAGTTCGTAAGGCAGGTCGTCTTCGAATTTCAATTCCTGGCGGACGTAGCTGTTCATGGCGGCCGAGAACGGCCCGAGCACCGCTGAGTCCGACGGATCAAAATCGGGATACGGCGAGGCAGGGTCGTCATCGCGACCCTTGATGCGGGCATCGTAGCGGCCCAAAATAAAACCTTCGTCGTGCAGCAGCTGTTTCCGAAAGACACCTGGATCAACCCGCAAATGGTTGTCTTCAATGACTTGCGGCGTCAGGCCGGTAAGCCGCACCAGCTCGGAGGCAATTTTCTTGTGCTCGTCGGCGGACAGGGCACCGCCGTGTTGCAGGGCCGCGGCGTAATCGCCCTTGGCAAAGGCGCGTGATTCGGCCAGGGCCGAGTCCAGGTCATTCTGCAAATCGGCCGGCAATTTTTTGTGGAAATGCGCCGCCGCCGTGTAGGCTGGCAGATAAAGGATATACGGCACGTCATTGCCCGGCTCGCTCTCCAACGTGGCATAATCCAGCACTCCGGAGACGAGGATCAAACCGTTTAAATACATGCCATACTGCGAACTCAACAAGCTGGCCAGGCCTGCCGCGCGAAACACCCCGTAACTTTCGCCGCACAGATATTTCGGAGAAAGCCAGCGGTCATGACGCGTTGTCCAAAGCCGGATAAATTCTCCCACGGAATCCAGATCACCTTTGTCGCCGAAAAACTGCTCCGTTTTTTCGTCCTTGGTCGCCCGGCTGAAACCGGTGGCGACCGGGTCAATAAATACCAGGTCGCTCGCGCCGAGGATGGAATAATCATTATCCACCAGGCCAAACGGCGGCGGTGGCAGTGTGCCGTCTGGGTTCATCTTCACCCGGCGCGGACCGAGCGCGCCGAGATGTAACCAGAGGGAGGCCGAGCCCGGCCCGCCGTTGAAGCAAAAAGTGAGCGGCCGCGCAGATGTGTTCGTCTCACCGAGCCGGGTGTAGGCGACGTAAAAAACCGAGGCGCGCGAAGTGCCGTCCGGCTTGAGAATGGGCAACATGCCCGTCTCGGCCACGTATTTGACCGCCTCGCCGGAAATGGTGACGGTGTTCGTGGTGAAAACCGGCTTGTGCGTTGCGTCCGGAATCACCGCCACTTCATTTTTGGCAGCCTCGCCCTTGTCACTTTTTTCAGCTTTGACGGCTTCGCCCCGCGCTGTAGGCAGGCTTGATGGCGGCGAATTCGACGGTACGGCATCAGCAGCATGAAGGTTTGCAGCCAAGGCCATCAACAGAATTCCGATTGTATTTTTCATTTGCTCCTTTGGATTTTTCACAAAGCCGTAAGGCGGGGAAACGGTAGCCCGTTCACCGGCAAACGCCACAAAAAAATTTCTGCCGCAGCGGCGGCCCGATGTC
>DATJYM010000246.1:0-14679 GCA_035499615.1 Candidatus Acidiferrales bacterium
CCTCGTCATCAAAGGGTTTTCCGGTTCGGTGGATCACCGGTTCGTCATTATCAACAACCACACTTTTGCCCCCGGCGACGAGGGGGATGTTAACACTTCCAGCGGCCGCATCCATATCAACTGTGTTGAAATCAAGACCAATTCGGTTGTGATTGAGATTGGCGGCGAACGTCACGAGCTTTTTTACTTCGACAAGCCTTGAGATCTGATTTCTGCTGAACGGGGAAGACAAACGTGCGTTCACTCCGAATTTTTTTTGTTCGGGCGGGGGAGGCTTTTGCTTTGAACCCGGAGCCTTGGAAATGCGTTTTCGATTCGACCGGCCGGCGGGCGGCTTCTCCCCTAAAAACAAAAATTTTCAGCTACTTCAGGGTTGGCTCGGTATCTGCTGGGTATCTCCAACATTGGTCCAAAGACCAATAAAAATAAAAAATATGAAATCGAAACTGCTAATTGCCACGCTGTGTATGGGACTTGTCTCGCAATGGTGGGCCCTGTCTCAAACTGATACCAACAGTGTCGCGACGAATCAACCCGCGATGAGCGAGTCGGCTTCGACCGCCCCTGCCAATGTTGAGACCACGCCTGCGGTTGCCACCAATGCGGCAACGACGCCGGGTGCCGGCGCCGAGGTTTCTTCCACGGCGGCCAGTACCAACGAGACCATGACCGTGACCAACGCGGAATCCTCCACTACGGCGGCGACCAATGAAACCGCCGGAGCCGCCACCGATACCAATGCGGCGGTCGCGAGCGTGTTGCCGATCCAATTCCAGGACGTTCCGATTACCACGGCCATCGAAAATTTAGCCCGCCTGGCCGGTATCAATTACCTGCTCGACCCGAAAATCGGTTACGGTCAGCCCGACCAGAATGGGCAAATCAAACCCGAACCGACGATTTCCGTCCGGTGGGAAAATGTGTCCGCCCGACAGGCGTTGCTGGCGGTATTGGATAATTACAACCTGCAACTCGTGGAGGATTCCAAAACCAGGATCGCCCGCATTACCATCAGAAATCCCAATGCGCCGCCCCCATTGATCACCCGCGTCATCCAACTCAAGTATGCCAGCGTCTCCAACATGGTGGATGCGGTGTCAGGCACGCTGACCGACAAGCGCAGCCGGGTGGTGCAGGATGCGCGCACCAGTCAATTGGTGGTAGTTGCCACTGAAAACGAACAGGACGCGGTGGACACGCTGGTTGAGGAGCTCGACAAACCCACCCGCCAGGTGTTGATTGAAACCCGTTTGATGGAAATTTCCAGCTCGCCCCAGACCACCAAGGGTATTGATTGGTCCGGCACTTTGTCGGCGCAGAACATTTCCTTTGGCAATGCTTCACAATACACCGTTCCGCCGTCGCTCGGCACGAATGGCAATATCATTCCAGGTTTGGTGAACGGAGTGCTCGGCAATCCTGCGATCATCGCGTCCACCGCCGAGAGCGGTTTCTTCGCGTCGCCATATTTTCTCAATGCCGATGGAGTCAAGGCCGTGCTTTCTTTCTTGAATAACGACGCCGATGCGCAAACCATCGCGACTCCCCGTGTCGTGACATTGGATAATGAACCCGCGCATATTGAAGTCACGCGTGCTTCGCCAATCTTTGCCACGACCGCCGGCACCCAGGGTTCACCCGGTGGTTCGCAAGTGACTTATACGAATTTGGGTACCATCCTGGATGTTACGCCCCGTATTTCCGCCAACGATTATATCTGGCTTACCGTCGTGCCGGAGGTTTCCAGCGTGTTCGATACCGTCACCAAGATTGTTGCGGGCGTGGAAAATCAGGCGGACGAATATGATATTCGAAAAGTCCAGACCCAGGTTTTGATTCCCAATGCAAACACGCTCGTCATGGGTGGCTTTATCCAGGACAATACCAAAAGCATTTACACCAAGGTGCCTGTCCTGGGCGACATTCCGGTTTTTGGATATGCTTTCCGGTGGGAAAACAAAGGCCTCCAAAAAGACAACCTGCTGATTTTCCTAACCCCCACTATTGTCCGGGATTCAGACTTCCAACCCACGTCCACAAAATTCCTGCAGTCCAGTCCGTTGTCGCCGAAATCACCCATGAATCCCAAGACTCCATGGAATAGCGCCAAGCCGTATGACTGGAGCAATCCGAAAGACACGGATCCTTATTACGACTCGGCCAACGAGCCTTCAAACTATCAGCATGTGACGCCTGGCACCTCGAATGAGTCTTCGACACCGTCGCAATAGCACGGTTAATTCGAATCCTCAATGCCAAATTAGACATTCCAGGGCGCGCTCATCCGAGCGCGCCTTTTTGTTTTCAATCCGATGGATGGCCGGTGCCCACGCGCTTTAAATAGTTAAAGGAGTATATCCCCGTTGCATGTCCGTCCCCCCAGACCGGTTGTATGGCATAACCGCCCACGGAAGAGAACCGAACCAGTTGGAACGCGGCCGGCGTGAATGCCTGCCGGGGACTTTTATAAACATTTCCCAGAATATCTGCTTCTCCCCGGCAGCCAGCGCAGGGACAATGGCGCCGTAGCCGTTCCAGGGGAATGAAATTCTCGCTGCCGTCCTCCCATTTGATGGCCAGTTCATCCCCAATGTGCTGGATGTCCAGCGGCCGCATCAGCGCCTCGGTAAACGCCGCCTGAAGGCGGCCAGAGTTTCGGGACTGACGTGATGTTCGATGCCTTCGGCGTCGAGTTCCGCGATTCGTTTGGAAATGCCGAGGGATTCCAGGAAGGCCACCACCGTTTCGTGGCGTTGTTTGCTCTCCGTCGCCAGCTTGCGGCCGGCGTCGGTCAGGAAAATGGCACGGTACGGTCTGGCATTCACGTAACCGGCCTGCCGCAGGCGCGCCAGGGTGCGATTGACCGTGACATGGGTGACGCCCAGCCGCCGCGCCAGGTCCGTCACGCGCGCTTCGCCGATGGAGGCCGACAGATCGGCGATGGCCTCGACATAATCCTGCGCGACCTCCGTGGCACGGTCCAGGCGGAAACGGCGCAGCGTCTCGGCTTGTTGTGTTGGCGGACGCGGTCGCGCGGCGCGGGTCGCGCCGGATGATTTGTGGGTGGCACGCGGCATAACCCGAAAAGTAAAACCTGGTTCGCTTTATTAGTCGAGGTTTTATTTTGTAACCCAGGCTACATTTGGGTTGACAAACCGCAGCCTGAATTGTACCTAGGGCTACATATTGTGTTTATGGGTAAAACAATTGCCATCGCGGGAATCGCCGCCGGATTGATTGGCCCGCCGGCAGGAGGCAAGGCGCAGGCTGCACCCTTGCCGGACAAAAGCGGTTACAGTCTTTTCAATCCCGTCCCGGACAATTTGATGCGGGAATTGAGCCCCGACCGGCCGGACGAGACCGAGTCGCCTTACACGGTGGACGCCGGCCACTATCAGTTGGAAATGGATTTCGTCAATTTCACCTACGACAGAGCGGACGGCACAACCACGAAGGCATGGAACGTGGGGGATTTCAACCTCAAAGCCGGATTGCTCAATAACGTGGATGTCCAGTTCGTCTATGACAATTATCTGAATGTGCACACAGAAGACAGTTCGGGCAAATCAACCACGCAGTCGGGCTTCGGTGATTTGACCGCACGGCTGAAAGTCAATTTGTGGGGTGATGACGGTGGGAAGACGGCCTTTGCGCTGCTGCCTTATGTCACCTTTCCGACGGGCACGGATGGTCTTGGGGACAACGCGGTTGAAGGCGGTCTGATTTTGCCGCTGGCAGTGAGCCTGCCTTACGATTTCGACCTGAGCATGGAAACGGCGGCCAGCCTGATGAAAAATGATGACAACGGCGGCCACCATGAAGAATTCATCGCTTCCGCCAGCCTGGATCATCAGATTATCGGAAAGTTGAGTGGGTTTGTGGAATTTTTCAGCAACTTCACCACGGAAAGTCACGCGGGCTGGGTGGGAACGGTGGATACCGGGCTGGAATATCTAGTGACGAAAAACATCCAGCTTGACTGCGATTGCTATTTCGGCGTGACGCCGGCCGCGGCCGATTACAACCCGTTTTGCGGAATCACCGTGAGATTTTGACAATGGAGCGGGACTTTATGAGCAAAGACAACAACATCCCCACGGACTTAATTGAACCTGCGGCGGCCAAAGTCACCGTGGTTTCGCATCCCGGAGCCATGTCGCTGGAAGGAATGCATAGCAGCGTGACAGTGCCTGATAGTAAAGCCAGTTTCTGGCGTCAAATGATTGCCTACTTTGGCCCGGCGATTTTGGTCAGCGTGGCCTACATGGATCCCGGCAACTGGGGAACGGATCTTCAGGCCGGCGCCGAGTTCAAATACGGGCTTCTGTGGACGGTTGGCCTGGCCAGCGTGATGGCGATCTTTCTGCAGATTATCGCCGCGCGGGTCGGCATAGCGACCGGGCGCGACCTGGCCCAATGCTGCTATGATTGGTATCCCAAGTGGACGCGTGTGCCGAACTGGCTCATGGCGGAAATTGCGATCATCGCGTGCGATTTGGCCGAAGTCCTGGGCGGCGCCGTGGCGCTGAACATGTTGTTCCATATTCCCATTTTCTGGGGGGTCATCATCACAGGCGTGGACGTGCTGCTGCTGCTGGCGATGCAGCGGTTCGGAATGCGGACCATCGAAGCCATCGTGCTGCTGCTGGTGGCGACCATCGGTGTTTGCTACTACATCGAGATTTTCGTCCTGCCGCAGACGCAGCCCAGCTTTCTGGAAATGGGCCGGGCGATAATCATGCCTACTTTGAATTCGGCCACCATGGTTTATGTGGCCATCGGGATCATCGGCGCAACGGTCATGCCGCATGTGCTGTATTTGCACCCCGCCTTGGTGCAGAGCCGCAAATTCCAGAAGGACGACGAATCCATCCGAAAGGCAATCCGCTTCAACACCATTGATGTCATCGCCAACCTGTCGGTCGCCTTCCTGATCAATGCTTCCATTCTGGTGCTGGCGGCCATCGTCTTTTTCGGCAAGACCAGCGTTACCGCCGCCGGCGGACAGGTGATCCAGTTCAACGATTCCACGGACTGGATACAGGCGGCCAACCTGACGCTCGCGCCGCTGCTGGGCACGACGGCCGCGAGCGTGCTGTTTGCCGTTGCCCTGCTGGCCAGCGGGCAGAGCGCCACCATCGTCGGCACGTTGGCCGGCCAGGTGGTGATGGAAGGTTTCATGCACTGGAGGATCAGACCCTGGGTGCGACGGCTCATTACCCGCTCCCTGGCCATCATTCCGACGGCTGTCTTTGTTGGCATCCGCGGGGCCAACAACGTCAACGATCTGATCGTCCTGAGCCAGGTGGTGCTGGCGCTGCAACTGCCGTTTGCGATGTTTCCCTTGCTGCACTTTGCGAGTTCCCGCAAGCGGATGGGACAATGGCGACTGGGCTGGCTTCTACTCACAGCCGGCTGGGGCTCCGCAATTTTAATCACCACTTTTGATTTTTATGGCTTGCCCGACGCGGTGAAGCAAGCCTGGCACGTCATTATCGGCCATTGAGGATTGCCAAGGCGGTGAAAAAATCGTAATTCGTCAATCGCAATTCATAAATCAGCCGGCCCATGTATAAAACCATTCTCCTGACGCTGGACGGCACATCGACCGACCGCGCCATTATCGAGCACGTCAAGCCGCTCGCCAAATGGGCGGACAGCCGCGTGGTGCTTTTGCACGTCGCCGATGGCTGGGCGGCACGAACCTTTGGCCCGGATGCGGTCAGCCGGGAAATCACCGAGGACACGGCCTATCTGGAGAAAATCCGCGCCGAATTTCAATCCGCTGGAATTCCGGCCGAGGCTGAGCTGGCTTACGGCGAACCGGGCAAAGAGATCACCAAATGGGTTGAGAAACAGGGCTGCGACCTCGTGGCCATGAGCACGCATGGTCATGGTTTCCTCGCCGATTTGTTTCTCGGCAGCGCGTCCAGACGCGTCCGGCACAGCGTCCGGGTGCCCGTGCTCCTGTTGCGGGCGAAGTAGAAAAAGCAGCGGAGGCGGCTTGCCGGCGAGTTACGGCGGCGTCCTTGCCCCATTTAACAACTTGGAATCCCCTGGTCGCTCGACCAGATGCAGCAAATTGCCTTCAAGGTCTTCAAAAAACAACACTTGCCCGCCACCGGCCGCTGGCCGGATTTCTTCATTGAATGGCACACCGCGTTTTTCCAATTCGGCTTTGGCTGCCTCCATCGAATCCACGCGGAGGGCCACGTGACGGTAACCGGCAAGCTTGTTGTTACCACGTTCAGGCAATTCAGAATCAGCCGCATAAATTTCAAACCAACCGCCGCCGGGCAGGGCTATCAGGCATGTCGGCGGGTTTTGACCATTGTTGAAGATTTCACGTGCGCCCAAAACCCGTTCGTACCAGCCCTTCAAAGCGACCGGGTCGGCGGAGGGAATGGCGATGTGCTCGATGGCGATGTTCATTGACCGCAAGGTAGGTGGCGGATGGCGCCGTGGCAAGACGAAGGCGGAGGAGATGCGAACTCGTTCCGCATCGTCCGAATTTCAGTTCACTTACGCATCGATTGTTGTAGCCTTAAGGGAATTCTATGAACGCCGAACCTTTTCTGAAACAACGGTTGATGTGTATCACCACCATCGACAAGGCCGACGATGCCGTGCCCCTGGCCAAGGCACTCCTGGCCGGCGGCCTGAATGTCATGGAAATTACTTTCCGCACCGCCGCCGCGGCCGAATCCATCCGGCGCATCCGGCAGGAAGTGTCACAGATGGCCATCGGTGCGGGCACACTGCTCTCGACTGACAATGTAAAAGCTGCCGCAGACGCCGGAGCGCAATTTGGCGTTTCGCCGGGTTTGAATGAAACGGTGCTGACGGCGGCGAACAAAATTCAGATGCCGTTTTTCCCGGGTGTCATGACGCCGACGGAAGTGGACCACGCGCTGAATCTTGGTTTCAAACGGCTAAAATTCTTTCCCGCGGAACCAGCCGGTGGCGTGGCGATGCTCAAGGCCTTGGTCGGACCGTTTGCGCACACCGGCGTGAAATTCCTTCCCACCGGCGGCATCCATGCCGCCACCCTGCCGAATTATCTGGCCTTGCCCCAAGTCGCCGCGGTTGGCGGTTCGTGGATGGCTGAGAAGAAGCTGGTCGCCGATAGAGCGTGGGGAAAAATCACGGCGATCACCGTCGAAGCGTTAAGGTTGGTTGCTGCCTCGCCCGCAACAAACTGACGGGGATATTTACGATTTACGATGTTCGCTTTACGCAACATTCGGCGAAGGAGCGCGTCAATCGTAAATCGTATATCGCAAATTATTTTCCCATGGCCACCTGCAACGGCTGATCACGACGCTCGGCAAAGCGGCGGACGTAATCCGTCCACGATCTGGCATCGGGAAAATCGCCGCTCTCGCTCCAGCCGGCGCCGAAATAATAAGTGAATGGCTTGCCGATTTCGGCTGGCGCAACTGCCAGGAAATCGCGGATCGCCGGCTGACCTTCCTTCATCGTATGCGTCGGCGGCTTGAACGCGCTCGCCGGCAGGTTGGGGGCGTCATTGGTGAAGGTTTCCACACTGCCTTTGGGCAAAATGAAGGCGGTGCCAGTCGTGCCCTTTTCAAAATCCCGCGGTTGCCAATAAGTCATCCAGCCTTCCGTTTGATTTTGCACGACCAGTCCGTGGGCCGTGCCGTTTGGCCAGGAATCAATTTCCGGCGAACCGTCCGGCACGATGACATTGTCGCCGGGACGTTCAGCCAATCCAACGCCGATGGTCAACGGTGATTTATCCTCGCTGCGGAACGTGCTTTCCACGCGGTCCAGGTTTGAACCGGCGTCGATGCGGATGCGTTTGGTCTCGGAAACCGTTCGCCCGTTGCCGGCGTCCCAGGCATCGTAGGTCAATTCGAATTCCGATCGGATCGGCCCGGTGGTGATGATTTTATAGGTGCGCCAGTTTTTGGAGACGTACAGTTTGCCATCCTGCCAAATGCCCAGCCCGCCATCGCCGCGCGTCTTGCCGACCTTGAAATCGTCCTGCGACGGGCCGCTGAGATTGAAGAAGTTCATGGTCCGATACATCTCATTGACCACGGGCTGGCGCGTGCGTTTGATCCAGACATCCACTCCACTGCTGGTAAGCGGCTCTTCCTGCCAGGTCTCCAGTGCCTTGCCAAACATACGGTGTGCGATGCGGTCGCTTTCCCAGGCGAAGTCGTCATGCCGCTCCGGCACGTAACGCGCAGACGTTTTCACAATGGGCGGTGGCACGACGGCGAGGGCCGAGGCGTCCAAAATGTAATAAGTCCGAGTTTCGTGCGGGGCGAGGTCAACCTGGAAAAGCAGTTTGTCCGGCAACGAATTTGTTTCTTCCGAATAGGCTTGTGAATCCAAAATGCGCGAAGACAAGCCATCCATGACGGCCCAGGATGGATATTGGGTTGCTGCGGCAATTGGCAAAGAATTTCGCGTCAATTCGACCGTTTCGCAATCGCGTCGAAGACCGGCTGGGTTTGTAACTTTGATTTGAACCTGGCGATTCAAACTGAGACCACCGCCTATTGGTTTGCCATCCAATCCCGGCGGTGCTGGTTGAGGTTCGGGCTGCGCCTTTTCCAACACCGCCATCCGATAGACCTCGCTGCCCGCCAGCAAAAACGCGCCGACGCCGTAAGGTTTGGTTGAATCTGGCGCAAATGTTGCCGGAGCGCCGCCGACCGCCTGGACATGCGTGAGTTTGCCATTGGCTCCCACGCAATCCACCAGCGCCGCCCAGCCCTTGCGGACTGCCGGCTCATAGGTTGCGCGGTCGAGCAGACCTTGATTCACACCCCAGGCGAGTGCGTAGGTGAAAAAGCCGGACCCGCTGGTTTCCTTGGCCGGAAAATCTTCCGGGTCGAGCAGACTTGCCCGCCAAAGGCCGTCCGGCTGCTGGAGTATTACTATTTTTGCGGCCATGTCATCGAACAATTGCTCAAAGTGCGGCCGGTCGGGATGGTTTGTCGGCAGATATTGCAGGACGCGGACGAGACCGGCTATCACCCAGCCGTTGCCGCGGCTCCAGAAGACTTTTTTGCCATTGGCCTCGCGTTTTTGGAAAAACGTGCTGTCGCGGAAAAACAGGTGTTCGTCCTTGTCGTAAAGATAGTCCGTCGTGCGCCACCAGTTGGTCACCGCAAAATCCAGATACCGTTCATCGCCGGTTGCGGTGTAAAGCCGCACCCACGTCGGCGGCCCCATAAACAATGAGTCGCACCAGGACCAGTTTTTCCGGTCCCGGTTTTCCGCCTTCGTAAATTCAAGGCTCGTCACGTCCGGTGGTGTTGCCAGGATGGCGTTGAACCGTTCACGCAATGGCGCGATCATCCGGTTCTCCCGGTAAAGGAAGTAAAGCTCGGTATAGGCCTGGCCGACGCAATAATCATCCGCGTCATAGAATCTTGGCCCCAGTCCCCAATCGTTTGCGTCGCCCGCAGACAACGCCGCCTCACGATATTTCGGGCTGCCGGAAATTCCCGCCAGTGCCATCAGGCCCGCATTTTCGGCGCCCAGTAGCCAGGTTGTGGGCGAGTTATTGGTATCCGGATGCGCGAGCTGCCAGTCCGCCACGCGCTGCATCGCCGACAGGACCGGATAGGGTTTGATTTCCGAAGGGAGACTGGCGGTCAAGGTAGCGGGTGGCGGAAGATGAAACGTTGAAGTTGTTCCACCCGGTTGCGCGTGCAATGGAAGAATGGCGGCAAGAAGAAGGATGCCGGCGAGAACGAAATGCCGAAAGGACGTTTTCATGGTTTTGGCTTATCGACCCAACCAGCCGCCGTCAATGTTGATGATTGCGCCGTTGAGATATTCCGCATCGCGGGAGGCCAGAAACACACAAGCACCCGCAACGTCCTCGGGCTTGCCCCAGCGAGCTTCGGGAATGCGCTCGACAATCGCCTGATTGCGTTTGGCGTCGTCGCGCAAGGCCCGGGTGTTTTCGGTGGCAATGTAACCTGGCGCAATGGCGTTAACGTTGATGCGTTCCTTCGCCCATTCATTGGCCAGCGCCTTCGTGATGCCGGCGATGCCGTGTTTACTCGCGGTGTAGGCTGGAACCAGAATGCCGCCTTGAAACGAAAGCAGCGACGCAATGTTGATGATTTTCAATCGCGCTTCGTCGGGCGATTGCTCACGACCACCCGTCAGCCACCATTTCGCCACGGCCTGGCAGAGGAAAAAAGGGGTGGATAAATTGGTACGCAAAACCTCGTTCCATTCCGCTTCAGGAAAATCCACCGCGGGCGCGCGTCGGATAATGCCCGCATTGTTGACCAGCGCGTCGATCCGCCCGATCTGCTTTAAAGTATTCGCAACCAAATCCGCCGCCTCTTTTTGCGTGCCTTTGCTCAAATCGGCTTGGACAGCCATGAATTCGCCCCCGGCTTCTTTTACTTTCGCCCCCGTTTCCGCCAGATTACTTCGCGCCACACCAGTGACCTTCGCGCCTTCCTGCGCGAACGCTACGGCGATGGCCTGTCCGATTCCCCGGCTCGCGCCGGTGACAACGACCACTTTATTTTCGAACGATAGCATGCAAAAATGGGAGGGTCCGCGCGCCACGCCGACCGGACATCGCAGCGCGATGTCCCTACCTCAAATCGATCGGCTTTACGCCATCCATGTCGTCAAATGTCTGGTTTTCACCGGCCATGCCCCAGATGAACTTGTAACTACCCGTGCCGCAGCCGCAATGGATGGACCAGTTTGGCGACAATACGGCATTTTCATTGTGTAAAAACAGGTGCCGCGTCTGTTGCGGTTCCCCCATGAAATGCGTCACCACGTTGTCGCCGAGGTCGAAATAAAAATAAATCTCCGAGCGCCGCCAATGCGTGTGCGGCGGGAAGGAATTCCAGACATTGCCCTCGGCCAATGCGGTAAAACCCATCACCAGCTGGCAGCTCTGGATGCCGCCGGTGTGGATGTATTTGTAGATCGTCCGCTGGTTGGCTGCCGACTGCGAACCGAGCGGCATGGGCGATGCGTCCTTTGACTTCATGGTTGCGGCGGGATGAGCCGCTTGCGCCGGGCAGCTCAGGAAATAAAATTTCGCCGGATTTTTAACGTCCCGACTTTCGAACCTGACCGATTTCGTTCCCATCGGCAGATAAACGCAATCCAGCCGGTCGAGGAAGAAAGTTTTGCCGTCGGCCTGGACAGCGCCCGGCCCGCCGATGTTGATGGCGCCCAACTCGCGGCGTTCCAGGAAAAAGGAGCGGCCGGTTTCCTTATGATTTGGCAATTCAACCGGTTTCAGCGGCAGGACGCCGCCGACGACGAGACGATCGAGATCGGTGAACAGGCCGCGCAGTTCGTCCGAGACGAAGAGACTGCTGACGGCGAACGTAGCGCGAAGTTGTTGGCTTGTCAGGGATGCCACATCCTGCGGATGCGGCATCCGGCGGATGGTGTTTTCGAACATGACCTCAGCTTTGCAAAAGTAAAACTGTCAGGCAAAACTTTTAACCGTGAATTAAATGCACGACGACCTCAAAATTCTCCCCGTCGGTCAGAGGGCTTCCACCTGCTGGGCCGTGGTACTTTTCGACTCGGCAAAGACCCGCGCTGGCAGGCAGCGCGGTTGTGACTCAATCATTTGTCGGGCTGAGTCCTTTCCACGCGTCGCAGCCCACAAAAGTGCGCTTGAACAAATAGAATAAGGTAATCAGCGGTAACCCGGGAAAATATTACAAAATTACAAATCCAGCTTCAGGCCGGCTTTGGAGCGTTGACGCCCAAGGTGGCACGAATCACTTTGAGCAGCTCATCGTGGTTGACCGGCTTTTGGAAAAAGGCCACCGCTCCGTTGGCCAGGGCGCGCTCCTTGTATTTGGCATCATCGTCTCCGGTGATGATAATAAGGGGGATTTTTGAAAATTCATCCAGGTGATGAAGCCATTCCATGATGCGGAACCCATCCGACAACACACCGCCGACGTCGGGAGGGAAGGTAATATCGAGCAGGATCAAATCCGGTTTTTCCTTGCGCGCCAGCGATATGGCTTCCCCGCTGTCCAGTGCCGAAACCACCTGATACCCCCATCCCCCCAGCTTGAGGCTGATGGCTTTCGCAAACACGGTGTTGTCATCCACCACAAGGATTTTTGCAGGCGCGCCGGCGGGCGGTGTGGGTGCGCTGATGCTCACACGCGGCTTTTGCGTTTCTCGCTTTGGTTCGGCCAGGAACGGGATTTTAAACTTCACGCCAGTGCTGCAAGCAGGGGTTGTACCAGAAAAAAGCCGTTTGCTTTGGGTTTTCCACAATTCTGTATTCGGGTTGGCCCGGTGGGGACGTAACCTCATCATGCGAAAAGAACGATTTTCGCACTGTCAGATCACACCCATCGCCAAACGCCAATCAATATGCCGTCCAATTCTGACGGATCATCGCCTTGGCTGACGGGAAGATGGGCGGGAGTCCACCTTGAGTCTGAAAATTAACATCAAATCCCCAGGCACGCGCAGGGGGGTTATAATAACTGCCTGGAGTATTCCAGAAATTCGTGGCAAACCGGCTGTCAAACAACACAATGATTGAACCGTTGTAAGTCAGCGTTTTGTTGCTCCAATTCTCTAACAGGCGCATGAAGTTTTCCACGCCGCCGCTGTAGTGTTTTGTGCCATTGACGGTGGTTGATTCAACAATGCCTTCCAGGGTAGCGGCATTGACGGTGGTGCTGCCGGCGGTTCGCGAACTCAGCGCGGTGCTCGAGCTATAGGTGTCACTCCAGGATGTGGAAAGAATCGTAATGGCATCTCCCATGAGGCCGGCAGGTGCGGTATTAACCACATTGGTGCCGTTGTTGAGCGACGAGCCGCTGGCATTGTAATTACCCAGCACATAGAGCGGATCCGGTGTGGCAACCGTAAGGCCCTGACTGGGGAGAGTGCCTCCATTGGCCATCCGTACGGCCGGGAGTTGCGTACTGCTCAAGGTGGCACTGTTGTAAACGTAAAGAGAATTGATACTGTGCCCCTTGCTGGTGCTGCCGCTGTTGTTCTGGCTGTTATAAGTCGCTCCCGGGCCGGAGAGCCACGTGTTGAAAGCGCCCACGTTAATCTGGACGGCCTTGACCGTGTCGGATTCGCGATAATCGTAGAACGAAACATTGGTGGCGAATGAATAATACTTGTTCGTTACGCCGCCGACGACGTTGGTCATGTTATAGGGGATGGGAGTCAATTGATTAACGTTATTGCTGTTCTGATAAAAAGCCGAAATGGTGCCACTGGAGGAATTCGAAATGATAATATCAGCCTCGTTGTAAACATATTCCTGGCCCAGCGCCGAATTCGGGTCCGTGCCGGGTGGGGGCAGATCCAGGATGCTGGCCACGCTGGAAGTATTCGTGCTGGCAGAATAACTATTGGTTCCCACCGGCAGAACCAATGCCGGGGAATTTGTCATCGGAGAATTGGTAACCGTATAGACAACTGACGGATTAGCCGTGCTGGATTGCTGATCGTTGGGGCTGCGGGTGTATATAACCGAAGGCATGGTCGTATTGACCGGTCCCGCGAACGTTAAGGTTCCGGAACTGGGGTCGGCGTAGATCTGCCCGTTTACGTAAGTCGGACCATTGACACTCATGGTGGCGCCGGGGCAGATTTCCATGTTCATATTGTAAAAGATAGCCTTTTGGGCAAGAGGGATGGTCGCCAGTTGGATTTGTTCCTGCACGGTGGCCGACACGGCGTAAGGCTGGTTGAGGGCCGTGGCGGTGGAAGTTACGATACCGGTGGTCACGATGCCAAAGGACCCCTGGAATTGCCAGCCCAGGGCGGCCCAGACCTGGGTTGGTAAGTTACTGCTGTACTGGCTGGGGAACATCAACGTGGGGCTGTTGGAGAATGAAAAGGTAACCGGCCAACTGGCGGTACTGGGAACAAAACTGGCGCCGGTATAGTTCGTCGCCGTTTTGGGAGATCCATTATAAAAGTCGCGCGTCACGTAGGCGATGACATTTTCATCCGCTGCTTCCGCGGCGCCCGTGCCCAGGCTGAACAAATTATTTCGCTCGGTCTGTCTGGCGCTGCTGTTGGTCCAATTCATGACACTGCCCAGCAGCAGCAGCCCGATGCCGACGAATACAACCGTGATCAACAGGGCGTAGCCCCGGTTGCGAGGAGTGGATGGTTTGTGTGTCTTTTTCATGGCTGCTGTCTCCGTCCTTTGGTGATTTCTTCGATTATTGTGAACGAGGGGTGGCGCGAACTTCCAGGCCATAAAAGTCACAGACGTTGGTCGGCACCGAATAAAGCCAGTTGCTATACTGCAACGTCATTTTAATGGTATAATGCCCCGAGCTGCCCACGACGTTGGTCTTGCCAAAACAATCCTCGGCCTGGAAAGGTCGTGACGTGGTTACCGCGTGAGCGAGGACGAGGGCGTTCGTGGTGTATCCCAGCTCGTAAAGAATATGGGTGTTCGTATTCAGATAAAAAGTAAGGACGCTGGATGAACTATTTGAAATTCGCAGGGCGTTGCCAACGGCCAGCTGTCCGTTCGCAATGGCGGTAAAATTGGTGTTGCTCGTCGTGAAGTTTCCCACCAGCACCGGGTTTGGCGTTCCGCGGATCTGATTCTGGATTTGATCCAATGCGGTCAGGCTGTCGGCCGTGGTCACCTGTTTGTGTGAGGTGAGGCTGTTTAACCTGAATCCAAAA
>DATJYM010000247.1:0-16453 GCA_035499615.1 Candidatus Acidiferrales bacterium
GCCCCGGCGGTGGTCGCCCTCTTCGTCTTCTTATGGGTCAGGGAACCGGAACGCTGGGTCAAGGCGCATGCCGAGGAACAACGAGCCGGCACCACGCGTCCGCCAAAACTGGCGGAACTGTTTGCACCGGGACTGGTTCGCGCCACGCTGGTCGGGTCCGGGTTGGCGTTTGTGGCCGTGTTCGGTCTTTGGGGCGCAACGAACTGGACGCCCACGCTCGTCCGCGCTTTGCCGGATTTGCGGGATTTAAGCGAATCCGGGCTCACCAGCCGTGTCAGTTATGCCACCATGGCGCTGAACGTCGGCGCGCTGGCGGGTTATCTGAGTTTCGGTCCGTTGGCCGACCGCGTGGGCCGGCGGCGGGTTTTTGCCCTGATGTGCCTCGGCAGCCTGGTGATGTTGCCGGTCACGTTTCTAACGCCGCGAACCTATGGCCAGGTGCTGTTGCTGTTGCCGTTGTTGGGATTCTTTAACAACGGCCTTTTCAGTGGATTCCCCATTTACCTGCCGGAATTGTATCCGACGCGGATACGCGCAACCGGCGCTGGATTCTGCTTTAACATCGGCCGCGTGCTGGCCTCTGCCGGCCCGTTTGTGATGGGCTATCTGGTCACGGTACTGGGCAGCTTTGGCCTAGCGGCCAGTGCCGTGGCCTTGATTTATCTCGCCGGGCTTCTGATATTGCCTTTCGCGCCTGAAACCAAAGGTCAACCGCTTCCGCCCTGAGGCGGCTGGCATTTTTTGGTTGAACTGGTTGTCGGCATCCCTAAATTTCCGCCTTCGTTTAAACCATGAAAGAAATTTCTGCCAAACCTGTTTCGGGGTGCGGAGCGCCAAGCACCGCCTCGGCTCGTTCAGAAAATCCACTGCTTCGCGCCCAGACGGTGCTCGGTGCTCCAGTTTGGCAGAGGTCTCTGAAAGCATTGGCAGCCTCGGCAGTTGTAATTTTGTCATCAATTATGTCACACGCTGAAGTCATGTCTCCCATTCCTCTCTGGCCCAACGGCGCACCCGGTGCGCTGGGCACGCGGTCGCAGGATATTCCGACCCTCACACCGTACTTGCCTGACTCCACCAATGTGACGGGGGCGGCGATGGTTATTTGTCCGGGCGGCGGTTACGAACATCTCGCGCCGCACGAAGGTCGCGATTACGCGCTCTGGTTGAATCAATACGGCATCACCTGCTTCGTGCTCAAATATCGACTGGGCTCGAGCGGGTATCATTATCCGGCGGAATTTCAGGACGTGACCCGCGCGATGCGCTGGACGCGCGCACACGCGGCGGATTACAAAATTGATCCGCATCGCACCGGCATCATGGGTTCTTCGGCGGGCGGTCACCTGGCTGCGACCTTGCTGACGCATTTTGATTCCGGCAACACCAATGCCGACGACCCGATTGAACGGCAAAGTTCCCGGCCGGATCTGGGCATTCTTTGTTACGCGGTCATTACGATGGGCGAATACACGCACCAGGGATCGAAGGACAATCTGCTCGGCAAACATCCGTCGGGGAAACTGGTGGAGCTGCTCTCCAACGAATTGCAGGTGAAAACAAACACGCCGCCGTGCTTCATCTGGTGCACTTACGAAGACAAGACCGTGCCGATGGAAAACAGCCTGATGTTCGCCGAAGCGCTGCGGAAGAATCACGTACCATTTGATTTGCACATCTACCAAAAAGGCGGCCACGGCATGGGGTTGAAAGACAAACCGCCGTTTGCCCATCCGCATCCGTGGGCGGGTGACTGTCTGTTCTGGCTGAAAGCGCAGGATTTTGTGAACTGAGCGGATTCGCACGTGTCAACCGACCTGAGGTGGCGGAGTTCATCCGGGAATGACACCCGCCCTCCGCCTCGTTGCCCCGGTGTCTGCTTCCTTGTTGGACAGTTCAGGAACGAACTTGCTTCCCGACACGTGGGCGATTAGTTATGTGTCCCGGTTAGCAGCCCGATAATAAAGCAGGAGACGACGTGAGGAGTCTCTACATTCGGTTTCAAAACCGGAGAACATCGAGACTGGTCACCTCGTCTTCTGCGGGAAAACGAGTTTTTAAACAGGCTGTTAAGTGTGGCGTCACGCGCCGTTCAATTTCATGATTCGTTCATTTGCCTTCACCACGCAGGGACGCCTGCATTCGCGGGACATTGATTTGTTTCTGATGCCGACGCTGCTGGCGGACACGAACCTGTTCCTCTGGGTGGATTTTGAAAATCCGACACCGGACGAGGTTCAGAAGATTCTCGCGGGCGTGTTTCACTTTCATCCGCTGTCCATCGAAGACTGTACCGCCGTCAATTCCTCGCCCAAGGTCGAGGAATACACCCCCAAGGAAGGCGACCTGTTTACGCCCTACCTATTCATGGTCATTCACACCGTCGATTACAGCCGGCAGAACGGAAAACTGACCACGAGCGAACTGGATTTCTTCCTCGGGAAAAATTTTCTGGTTACTTATCACCAACAACCGCTGCGCCCCGTGTCGGTGATTGAAGAACGTTGCATGCAGGGGGCGATGCAGATTGCCCGCGCGCCCGACCGGGTCGCCCATTCGCTGCTCGACATGCTGGTGGACGGTTATAATCCGGCGCTGGACGATCTGGCGCTGGAAATTGCCAGTGTGGAGGAAAACGTCCTGCGCGATCCCGGCAAGCAGACATTTAATCACATTCTCCAGCTCAAAAAGAAGGTGTCGAATTTGCGGCAAATCATCAGCCCGCAGAGTGAAATCCTGGCGCGGTTCGCAGCCGGCGAATTCAAGCTCATCCGGCCGCAACTCGTGCCTTATTTCCGCGACGTTTACGATTCTTTGCGCCGCATCAACCAACTGGCGCAGACCTACACCGATTCGCTGACCGGTATTTTGCAGGTCTATCTCAACATGTCATCCAACCAGACCGGCGAAGTCGTCAAGTTGCTGACACTGATCACCGTCATCACCACGCCACTGATGATGATTGGGACGTGGTACGGGATGAATTTCCGCGATATGCCGGAATTGGGCTGGAAACATGCCTATCTGGTTGCGGGCTTCGTCATGATCCTGTCCACGGGCTTGACCTATTGGTATTTCAAAAAGAAGAAATGGTTTTAGGCGTGGAGGAGGACAGACGTCGCGCCTGTCTCAAACTCGAAAGACGCCCGCTTGAGCGGGCTTGGCAGGGTACTCCGCCGCACATTAACTCGTGTGCCGATCCACTTAAAGACGGAGACGGGCGCAATGCCTGTCTCTATGTGGCAGTTCATCGATCCCTCAATCGAGGATTGGGCATTCGCCGGTTGACGGGAAACATTTTGAATCGCGTCGGCCTGGACCTCCGGCGGAATTTTCCAAACCGCACCGGGTCGCGTTTGTTTCTGATGGCCGGCCTCATGACGAAATTCAGAAGTTCACGCAGGTGATTTGACGTCAAGACATCAAGACGCAAACGGAACAGGAAATGCTTGTGCAACAGTGGCGGGCGCTAAACAGCGTCCGGATTGCGGGGAAAGGGCGCTGAAAGGAATTGAACTATTTTGACTGAATCAGCTCCATTTTCAATGACGCCCGACGCCGAAGATTACATTCGGAGCCGGTTGAATGCCATGCCGCCGGACGCCGAACCGGTGATCGTGCGGGAGACCAGATTAGGTGAGCCGCTTGACGGGAGCGGCCAAAAAATTCGTTGGTGGTACGAAGGTGAAAATTTCCTCATTTGCAATTTCGCTCCCGGAGCGAAGCCGCCAACCGAACAGGTCGAATTACTTGGACGGCCGGTGTCGATAACACCTGAGGCCTTGAGACAATTGGCGGGGCAAATCCTGACGCTACGCCGGGTGAATCCCACCCATGGCTTGTTGAATGCTCCACAATATGTTCTGATCGCCGAATCTGTACCGGAGGTTTCGATTGATGCCAACGCCCGGACAAAGGGCAATTTTTCAATTGCTGCTCTCACTATTTTGGGCGGATTCACTGGCATGGGAATTATTTGGATAATGGGTTGCCTCCTGATTCCTTTGTTGAAAATTCCAGAAAACAAATTCGTGCCGTTGATCTTCCCGTCATTCATCGCCGGCTGGATTGTCAGCGCCATCGTCAGCTTCTTTCTCTTCCGGTCTGTTTTCAAGGCGAGGGGTCGGACGAAATTTGTTCAAGAACAAATGCAGGAAAAATACGTGGGATACGGCGGCTTGAGCGGCCAGTTAAACTGGTTGATTTTTGTTGGAATACCACTGCCGTTGATAATTCCTTTGGTGCTGGTGCTGGACCAATTCGCCCGAACTGTCGGACAAAAGACGGCCGTTGTATTTGTGGCCATTGTGGTGGTAGGTGTCCCGATCATGTATTTTTCCGACCGGATTTCTCGACGGATGGTCATTCGTCTGGGTCTTTTGGGTTGGGCGTTGACGGTTATTGGCGGCTGTTGGTATTTCAAGATTTACGGTCCGTGATCCATTTTATTTCCCTTGCCATTTTGCGCCTTTCCGGTATTATCCATCGTGCCTGAGCGCCGCGTGTGCGGATGTTCATTGAGGCTGAGAAAAAGCAGTTAACCAACAACCTAACCGTCAACCTCCGTTGCCGTTTGCAGCGTCGGTAGTTAGTTAGGCAATGGAGCTTCGGTTCCCGCCGTTTGGGTCCCCAAGTTCCCGCAGTTCAAATATCGTTATGCTCACCATGGAAGAAGCCATGAAGCAAACCGGCTCGCTGCCGTTTGCCGCAGGCAATATCGTCAAAGGCCATATCATCGAAGTCCGCCCCAAGGAAGTGCTGGTGGATATCGGCTACAAGAGCGAGGGCGTTATCCCTGCCCAGGAATTTGAAGACATCAAGACCGTCAAGGTCGGCGACGAAATTGATGTCCTGATCGAGAAGCTCGAAAACAAGGAAGGCACCGTCGTCCTCTCGCACGAGAAGGCGGAGTTCAAGCGCAATTGGGAGCGCATCCTCACTATCTGCAACGAGGGCGGCACGATCCAGGGCAAGGTCAAGTCCGTCGTCAAGGGTGGTCTGGTCGTCAATATCGGCGTCGAGGCGTTTTTGCCCGCGTCCCAGATTGATATCATCACGCCGAAGAATCTCGCCCAGTTCGTCAACAACACCTACGAATTCAAGGTCGTTAAAATCAATCAGGACCGGCAGAATATTGTGCTGTCGCGCCGCGAACTTATCGAACAGGAACGCTCCGAGAAACGCGCCCGGCTTCTGGCCGAAATGGTGCCCGGCGACATCCGCAAGGGCACGGTCAAGAACATCACCGATTTCGGCGCGTTCATCGACTTGAACGGCATTGACGGCCTATTGCACATCACGGACATGAGCTGGGGGCGCATCGCGCATCCATCGGAACTGTTGAAAGTCGGCCAGGAAATTGACGTGGTCGTGCTGGACGTGAACAAGGAGAAGGAGCGAGTCAGCCTCGGCCTCAAGCAGAAGATGGCCAATCCCTGGGACAACATCGAAACGAAATTCCCCGTCGGCGCGCGTGTCAAGGGCAAGGTGGTCAACCTGGTGCCCTACGGCGCCTTTGTGCAGCTCGAACCGGGCGTGGAAGGACTCGTGCACGTCACCGAACTTTCCTGGACCAAGCGCGTGGCCAAACCCAGTGACATGCTCAAGGTGGACCAGGAACTCGAAGCGATTGTCCTGGGCATCAACCGCGAGGAGCAGAAAATTTCGCTCGGCATCCGCCAGTTGGAAAGCAATCCCTGGGACAGCGCCGAGACCAAATATTCCGTCAAAACCCGCGTCAAAGGCAAGGTGCGCAACCTCACCAGCTACGGCGCATTTGTGGAACTGGAGGAAGGCATCGATGGCATGATTCACGTGTCCGACATCTCGTGGACGCGCAAAATCAATCATCCGTCCGAAATCCTGAAGAAAGGCGACGAAGTCGAAGCGGTCGTGCTGGAGGTGGACCGTCCGAATCAGCGCATTGCGCTGGGCATGAAACAGCTCGGCGAAGACCCGTGGGAGAATATTGACAAGCTCTACAAGGTCGGCGATGTGGTCCAGGGCAAGGTTACCAAGCTCGCCAGCTTCGGCGCATTCATCGGCCTGCAACATGAGATTGACGGCCTGGTACACATCTCTCAGGTCAGCGAGGAACGCGTGGACAAAATCAAGAACGTGCTCAAGGTCGGGCAGGATGTCACCGCGCGCGTCATCAAGATTGACAAGGGCGAGCGCCGGATTGGCCTGTCCATCAAGGCGGCCAGTTACTCCGACGAGCAGCTCAAGGAAGAGCAGAAAATGCTCGACTCGCTCAAGCCCGGCGAAGATCTCGTGGCACTGCAGCACGCCTTCGATGCCGCCGACGAGGCGAAGCAGGACGCAAAGGAATAACTGCTGCTGTCAAAATTCATTCACACAGGCGGGCCGCAGTGGCCCGCCTGTGTGTTTTTTGGGAAACATCGAACATCGAACATCCAACAACCAACATCCAACGTGGGACGAGCGGTCGCGGCGACTTTCAATGGGCGTTGGATGTTCGATGTTGGATGTTGTCAAACTTTACCTCATCAGTGATTTGTGCCGGTAATGCAATATTTTGAATTCCGGTTCGTCACGGATTTCGCGGGCTAGAACGAATTTGTCTTCGAACGGCGGGAAAAATGCATCGCCGTTCTCAATCTCGCGTTTGACTGCGGTCAGGTAAAGGTCGGAGCAGCGCGGCAAGGCCTGCTCGTAAATCTGCGCGCCGCCGCAGATGAAAATATCGTTCGGAAACTCTTCCGGATCCAGCCGGTCCAGCGAATTGAAAATCAAAATCTCGGTCCGCTGGTTTTTCTCCAGTTTGCTGAAGTGGAACTGGTAGGCGCGTTTGAGATAGCGCCCGCCGCGCCATTCGTGGTACCGGCCGAAAATCTCAGGATGCGTTTTGATGAGCCGCTGCGGGTGGCGCGTGAGGATCATGTTCTTGCGGCTGGGGAGCGGCCGGCCCAGGCTTTCAAATGTTTTGCGTCCCATCACGACGACATTGCCCAGCGTCATCTTTTTGAACCACTTGAAATCTTCGGGCAGGTGCCACGGGATATTGCCGTCCGCGCCAATCACGCGGTTCAGGGACATGGCGGCGATGGCCTTGAAGTATTTCATTCAGTTCGCGGGCACGCCCAGGGCGCGCAACCGGTTCTTCACGGTGGCGGAATCCGGTTCGAGGCGCAAGGCTTCCTGGTATTCAGCGACGGCTTCGTCCAATTTATGCTCCACGAACAGCGCGTTGCCCAGATTGAAATGTGCGTCGGGAAAATCCGGCCGGTAATGCAGCGCCTCATGAAAACAGGCCACGGCCTCGTCTGTGCGGTGTTCCTGATATAGCGCGACGCCCAGATTGTTCCACGTTTCCGGATCCGCCGGATTCAATTTCAATGCCTGCCGGTATTGCGTGATGGCTTCATCGAGCCGGCCGGCTTTTACCAGCATGTTGCCGTAGTTGTAGGGAACATCCCCATCCTGGGACTGCAACTGGAGCGCTGCGCGGTAGTGGGTTTCTGCTTCCGCCAACTTTCCCTGTGCCGTCAGGAGCCGGCCCAGATTGGTATGGGCCATCCAGGAAGCCGGATTTTTGGCCAGAGTGTCGCGCCACAGGGTTTCCAGATTTTGATAGGCACCCGCCTGCCGCCACGTGAGCGTGCCCAGCACCAACAAAAGAACAAAAGCCAGCGCATATTTGGTGGTGGCGTTCAACCGCCATTTATCCGAAAAATGCGCCGCCGCACCCGCCCCTAACGCCATCGGCCCGACACACGCCAGGTATTGATAATGATCGGCCACGAACGTGTAGTAAAACGTGAACAAGGGAATGAACCCCAGCATGGGCGAGAGCACCGCCACGAAGAAAACGAGGGCCGCAACCGGACCGCGACCCAGCTTCTGCCGGTAAGCCCAGAGGAGCACGGCTATACCTATACATGCCACTGCCCCGAGATATTGCCCGGGATGGCCGGCGTTGAGGTTCCAACGCGGATAGCTGAACGTCAGATTGACCGGCCAGAGTAATTTACCCGCATAAAACCACACGGCCCGGGTGGCAATCAGCAGGCGCTCCACCGGGCTGAAGGAAAGATTGTACCTGGGAAGGTAATTTCCCAGATGCTTTTCCCACCAGATGGAAAACAATCCCATCGCCAGGCCCGCGGCTAGAAACGGAGCCACTTGAAGCCACCGTTGCCAGGGAACCGGCTCGCGCTTCAACCAGAGCACCAGCAGCATCGCCGCCGGCAGCGTGCAGGCCGTGGTTTTGGCGAATAACGCCAGCGCGTACAGCAAAAACGTCAGCGCATAGAATCGCCATGAATGGATTTCGGCAAACTTCATCCAGGCCAGCAACGCCAGCAGGTAAAAGAAGGTGGACTCGGTGTTTTTCAGCTCGGTAATCCAGGCGACTGTCTCCACCTGCACCGGATGCAGCGCGAAGATGGCGGCGGCGAGCCAGGCTCCCGGCAAGGCCAGCCGCCGCAGCACCAGCCACACCAGCAACGCGTTGGCGCTGTGCAGCAGGACGTTGACGAGGTGAAAGCCCAGCGGATGCAAACCCCATAGGCCGTATTCAAACCGGAGGGTGGTATAGACCAGTGGAAAATATTGTGATTGGGTGTAAAACGAAAACCAGATGCGTCGAAGTCCATCCGGCGCCGTCAACAGTGGGTTATTCGTGACGTAGGCATCATCATCCCAAATGAATCCACCAAGGAGGGCCGGCAGGTACGCGATGAAAACCGCCAGCACAATGAAAATTGCGCCCCAATGCTCCGGCTTGAATGTTTTTTTCATGGCATCAAGCTGCTCGCACTACTTGGCGACATCATCATCATGGTCTTGAGCTGCCTCACTGAACGGGGTGGGCTTTAGTACGGTTGTAAGAGAATGAATGTCCCCAACGGATAATTGGCTTCTCGAAAAAATGCCATGAAAAACTGGCGATCAGCAAGGTTGTCAAAAGAGCCAAGAGGGTCACCACTCCGTCAGGCAAAGTTTCCACGTAGACGTATTGTCCAAGAATCAGACCATGCATCAGGATGTTAATGGACGCATGCATAAGGTAAATGCCATAGGAAATGATACCCAGATTGCACAACGGCGTAAGGCGGATGAAATCAACAAGGATACCTGTTCTCGCGGTGACGACGATCAACAGGAGGCAACCATAAAGCAAAGCCATCCAGGTGTAACCCAGAAAAACCATCTGGAAAGAATAGGGGCCACTGGCGTAGGCGGTTAAATAACCCGCTCCGGCCAGCAGGACCACTAGCGCCTGATAGAGGAGGCCCTGTCTTTGCTCGAGCCAATGACGAAATCCCTCCTGCCGGATTCCATAAGCGCAGAGAACACCTGTTAATAACGTATCCAAACGGCAAGGCAACAGCACGTACGGGTAAATTTCCGGGTGGTGCAGGTATAGAAAAAGTCTGAATGCAGGAGCAAACAGAGTCAGCGGCACCAGGGCATACGGAAGTTTTCGAAGAGGTACCAACCAGATCAGAGCCGGCAAAAACAGGTAAAATTGCTCCTCAACCGCGAGCGACCATGTGACCGTAGTCCATAAAGGGCCGGCGAGATCTACTTTTGCGTAAAAAAGGTTCTGCAGGAAAAAAATAAAACTCCACCGGGGAACTTTGGAAAAATCCTGGGCAAAAAGCCACCCGTACCATTCTTGAGCATGATGGGCCAAAAGCAGCAAGGATACGACCGGAAACAGGGCCAACCAGAGAAAGTATAACGGAAAAATTCTGCAGATCCGCCTGAGATAGAAAGTCCGGAAATAATTTTCTGTGCCACGATAGTCCATTAAAATCCCGCCGATGAGAAAACCGGATAACACAAAGAAAAGGTCAACGCCGGTCCAGGATAAGGGGAAAAAATCACGGACGATGACAGATAACCAGCTGTGTTGTGATTTGAAACAGACATAATGGCCAAACATGACAAGGGCAATGGCCAAACCTCTCAAACCATCCAAAGCAGGAATGCGTACGCCCGTTTTGATTTTGAAAGAATTCACACGGCAATCGGCGCCTTGATGGGCGGATGCGGGTCGTAGCCGGCCAGTTCAAAATCCTCGAATTTGAAATCGTGAATGTTTTTCACGGTTGGATTCAATTTCATCTGCGGCAGTGGACGTGGCTCGCGGGAAAGTTGCAGTTTCGCTTGTTGAAGGTGGTTCGCGTAAAGGTGCAGGTCGCCGAACGTATGGACGAATTCGCCGGGTTTCAATCCGCAAACCTGCGCCACCATCCGGGTGAGTAGTGCGTAGCTGGCAATGTTGAACGGTACGCCGAGAAACAAATCCGCGCTGCGCTGATAAAGCTGGCAGCTCAACTCGCCGTCAAGCACGTAGAACTGGAACAGCGCGTGGCAGGGCGCCAGCCGCATCCGGTCCAGTTCGCCGGGATTCCACGCGGTGACGATGTGCCGCCGGCTGTCGGGATTCTTCTGGATTTGCGCGATCACGTCGTCGATCTGGCTGAGGGAGTGCCCGTCGGGAGCGCGCCAGTCGCACCATTGGGCGCCGTAGATGCGGCCCAGACCGCCCTCGGGATCCGCCCACTCGTCCCAGATCGTCACGCCATGCTCGTGGAGATATTTGACATTCGTGTCGCCGCGCAGGAACCAGAGCAATTCGTAAATAATGGATTTCAGATGCAGCTTTTTCGTGGTGAGCACGGGAAAACTCTGGCGTAAATCAAACCGCCCCTGCGCGCCAAACACGGAATAGGTGCCGGTTCCGGTGCGGTCGGCCTTGAATTTACCGCGTTCCAAAACCAGGCGGAGCAGATCGAGATATTGAACCATCGCGGTGAAAATTTAACCGCGAAATGTGCGAAAGGAAAAAGAAATTTAGGTGCTTCGATGAAGGATTACATCTTCCTGACAAATTCGCCTCGTATCGTCAAGAGGCCAATCGTAATTATCGCCCAACTTCACACAGTTCTTAGGGCGCGAATTTTCAGGTGACGGTCGGGCGTATGTCCTCTCCTGGGGGAGAGGAAACAGGTGAGGGCGGTCGTAAAAAACCAACTTCATTTTTGAGCCGTATCATTTACTCTTTCATCATGGCCGATGTCGAACGCGCCCGCGTGCTGCGCAAAAAAGAAACATGGGCGGAAAAGCTCGTGTGGCTCTGGTTGCGTGACCGGCGTTTCAGTGGCTACAAATTCCGCCGCCAACATCCGAAAGGAATTTACAATCTCGATTTCTTTTGCGAAGAGGCATGCCTCGCCATCGAACTCGACGGTTCAGGCCACGGCCATCCCGGCCAGCAAAGTCATGACGCCGAACGTGAGAAATTCCTGACTTCACAATGAATCAAAGTTTTGCGGTTTTGGAATTCTCTTTTACGGCGGAATACCCAAAGCATCCGTGACACGATTTTTGAAGAATTACAAAAACGTGCACCGCATCCGTTGCCGGATTATACGAGACCGGCATTGGGAAAGATTGGTTGAACATCCGCCCTCATCCCGGCCTTCTCCCCCCAGGAGAAGGAGAACCACCGGCCGCCCTTTGTTCGCAAAGGAAAATTGACTTGCGCTGCTCCGCCGTTGCCCCGTCTATTTATTGTCATGCGTGAATTGCCTCACACCCATTCGTGCTTTGTTTGCGGCGAAAGCAACGCCATCGGACTCAAGTTGCGCTTCACCACCGACGGACACGTCGTCCAAACCCGCTTCCGACTGCGCGCCGCGCACATCGGTTTTCGTGGTGTCGTCCATGGCGGCATCTTGACGACCGTGCTGGATGAAATCATGGTCTGGGCCTGCGCCGTGCCGACCGGGCGATTCGCGTTTTGCGCCGAATTAACCGCGCGATTCCTGAATCCGGTGCGGCCGGACGACGAAATCGTCGCCACCGGTGAACTGTTGACGAATCGCAAAAACCGGCTTTTCGAGGCGAAGGGGGTATTGACCGATCCCTCCGGCCGGATTTATGCCGAGGCCACGGGCAAATTCCTGCCAATTCCGAAAAGTGATTTGACGGGGATGATGACCGACCTGATTGGCGACACGAGTTGGTTGAGCATGGGCGCCGATTCGCCACGCCTTAATCAGTGATTGCTGAAAGGCGTTGCCAGAAGTAGCCTGCGGACGACTTTAACTGCATGCGCATCCTCGCCCTCGATCACGGAACCAAACGCATCGGCGTCGCTGTCAGCGACGAGACCAAAACCATCGCGCAACCGTTGGAATACATTCCTGCCGCACCCTTCGCGGATTTTCTGACGCGGTTGAAGCAATTGCTGGTCGAGAAGGAAATCGATCTGGTCCTCATCGGTCTGCCGCGCAACATGGACGGCACATACGGTCCGGCGGCGCACAAGGTGCAGGCGTTTGTGGCCGTGCTGCGCAGTGCCATCACCATTCCGATCAAGACCTGGGATGAACGGCTGACCAGCTTGCAGGCGAACAGGATTTTAATCCAGGGCAAGGTCCGGCGCGACCAGCGCAGGGAGAAAGTGGATAAAATGGCGGCGGCCATTTTGCTGCAAAGCTACCTTGATGGGACAAGCGGCAAGTGACATGATGGATTTTCGTGACACTTGTCACCCGTCACATGTCACTTAAGTTCAAACTGACCATCGCCTACGACGGCACAGCTTACGAAGGCTGGCAGACGCAAAAGGTCGGCACCGGCGTCCAGCAAAAGATCGAGGAAGCGCTGGCAAAGCTGTTTCCCAGCCGGCCCCTCGTTCACAGTTCCAGCCGCACAGATACGGGAGTGCATGCGCTGGGCATGGTGGCGCATTTTGAAGTGCCGGTCGGTGAATTCAAACTGACGGCGCGCAAACTGGCGCTGGCGATCAATGCCTGGCTGCCGGAAGACATTCGCGTCCTTTCGGCCTCGGTCGCGCCCAAAAAGTTTCATGCGCGGTTCGACGCCCGCGGAAAACAATACCGTTACTATGTCTGGAATCACACGGCCATGAATCCGTTGCTTCGTTTGAGTGCCTGGCAGGTCACGCGGCCGCTCAATCTGCCGGCCATGCGCACGGCCGCGCCGCTGTTCATCGGACGGCACGATTTCAAATCGTTCGCCGCCAATCGGAATTACGAAATGGAATCCACCCGGCGGAGACTCATGCGGTGCGACATCAAAAAAAGCGGCCCGCTATTGACGTTCACCATTGAAGGTGACGGTTTTCTTTACAAAATGTGCCGGGGCATTGTCGGCACGCTGGTGCAGGTCGGTCTGGGCAAGTTCCCGCCGGCGGATATCAAACGGATGCTGGCAAAAAAAGACCGGCGCGTGGCCGGCATGACGGCGCCGGCGCGCGGATTGGTGTTGTGGAAAGTACTTTATTCATCGCCGAGACGCCGAGGCGCGGAGGAAAAATCAAAAGGGAAAAATTCTCTACGCCTTCGCGCCTCTGCGGTTTAATTTTCATGCACATTGTCCTGGTTGAACCGGAAATCCCGCCGAACACGGGCAACGTGGCGCGGCTCTGTGCAGCCACCCGGACCGCGTTGCATCTCATCGAACCGTTCGGTTTCAAGCTTGATGACTCCCGGCTCAAACGTGCCGGCATGGATTACTGGAAGCACGTTCAGTGGCATCGTTGGTCGAATTGGACGGTGTTTCGGAAAAAAACGCCGGCAAACGCCAAACTTTGGTTCATCGAGTCACAAGGTCCTAAACTCTACACGGAAGCGGAGTTTTCGGCGGACGATTATCTGGTGTTTGGGCGCGAGACGGCCGGGTTGCCGAAGGCCTTGCTGGAACAGAACCGCGAGCGTTGGCTGCGGATACCCATGTTCAACGCGAAATCACGGTCGCTGAATCTTTCGAATTGTGCGGCACTGGTATTATTCGAGGCCCTGCGGCAGCAGGGTTTCAGCGGCGAGATTTGAGGTTGGTCAGGACGCCAGGGCCTCCCACTTTGCCGGCTGGTCGGTCGCTGGGCGCAGCCGCCGGTGCCTCGTTTGCACAAAGTCCTGAGTCTCCTGGGCTCATCGGCTCCTATCGGGAGCCATTTGGACCGACAAGCTGATCTTGTTCCTTACTCTACCCGCTGGGAGGACCCAATTGGACCCAGGCCGCCGCCAATTTTTTCACCGGGGGGTGAGGAATCGGGAGTGACGATTTCTCTGAATTGAGCGACAAAACAAAGCGATTATTTTCACAGAATGGTGCTTGGCTATTGGCGTTGGTTACCTGCTCCTGTGCTCATTAAATTGGACCGAAACATGCTGAATTTACCCGGAAAAGTTGGAATTTACGGGGAATTCTTTGCGTCTCAATGTAGTGCCCCGTTGGCAGGTTGACTGGAATTGGATGAAAATCACGTGGTCAAATCAAAAAGCTGTTCGTTTCCCGCCGCGCGAGGCGGTGGGAATGACATTGGTTGAAGTGGTCATCGCTTTAGCCATCACAAGTCTGACGTTGGCGGGAATCGTCGAGGGATATATCTATTGCACGACGGCTGCCGTAAAGGCCCAGCTGGTTGAGGCGGCAAGTGCCCGGGCCATGGAACGCCTCGAGGAGACCCGAAGTGCCCGGTGGGATACGGCCAGTTGGCCTGTCGTGGACCAGTTGGTGGCCACAAATTTTCCCGACGAGGTTGTCTCGTTGGATATGCCTGGTTCAACGACCGGGGGCACGTCGGCCACTATCAAGACGACAATTTCGCAAATTTCACTCTCCCCGCCGATCCGGGGAATACGGGTGGATTGCATCTGGCAATACCGGGGAGTCGAGATGATCACGAACACCATTGACACCCTTCGCGCCCCCGACCAATGAGGATTAAAGTTCCAATTTCAGGTTCAGATCACGGGAGATGGCCAAGGCCGGATGAAGGCTTCACCCTGCCGGAAGTCCTCATTGCCATGACGGTGTTTCTACTGGTCATCATTGGAGTCGTGGCCGCAAATCTGTTCGGGTTGAAAATGTTTCAAGTGACTCAAACCAAGCTTAACGTAACGACGTGGTCCCGCGAAACGAGCGATAAAATAACGGCCGAAGTACACGCCTGTAATTCCGTCTGGGTCGGCAACGTCGCGACGAATGGTGTTTTCGCGACGTTGCTGGATGGAGAAAAGCAGCAGGGCACCGGCCTGCTCATTTATCCGACCACCAACACCACCAATTTCATCATCTATTTTGTCAATCCCGCCGATCAGACCTTCCGGCGAACCACGGGCCAGCCCGGGACCGCCGAGATTCTGGCCGATTCGGTCACCAATACCCAGGTGTTCGCGGCGGAAGATTTTTCGGGAAATGTGCTGACCAACAACGATAACAACCGGGTGATTCACCTCACCCTTGAGTTTTATCAACCCGCGCGTTTCCTGTTGGGCGCGGATTATTACAAAATGGAAACCTCAATGACACGGCGTGCCTTACAATAAGCATGAAGACCACTGTTCCCATTCAAAAACCGGACCCTACCGGCAGCGCATTGGTGATCACCTTGATCATGAGCGCGATTGCTTTGGCCTTGCTGGCCGGGGCGATGTCATGGTCGGCAGCGAACACCCGAATGACGTACCGTTCCATCCAATACAACCAGTCGGTCGCGGCGGCGGAAGCGGCCACCGAAAAGGTGGTGAGCCAGATCAACCGGGATTTCCTGTACGGTGGCGAAAATCTGGTTATCAACAACCTGAACACCTATCGTCAGAACATGGTACCCTCGTCGTTGGATTCCTCTTACTGGAGCACCTGGGTATTCGATAATGGCAACGGGAATACCGGCCAGACTTACGTGCAGCGCACGCCGGGAACCAACTATATCGTGCTGGACTCAACTTACGCGGGCTTGAAAGGGTTTGCCTCGACCTACACGATTGTGTCACACGCCACGGACACTGCCAGTCCGCAAAGCGTCACCGGCGGAGTGCTTCAGCAATTGCAGTTGGCCAGCATCCCCATCTTCCAGTTTGCCATGTATTCGTCGGGTGAAATGGAAATCAGTTGCGGCCAGCCTTTCGACATTACCGGACGGGTGCATTCCAACGGGGAACTCTATGTGGAACCGGACAACTCGCTGACGTTTGAATCCAGTGTCACCGCCGTTCAGAGCATCCTGTTTCAACGGGACCCGCTCGATACCCGCGGCCCGCCGTCCGGCAGTGCGGTTTACGTGCATCCGGACGAAAAAGTCGCTCCCGTTCCGGCCTTGACGCTGCCCATCGGCACCACCAACACCCCGGAAGCCGTCCGGGAAATCATCGAGCCGCCGCCCCCCGGCGAAGACCCCAGCTCACCCATCGGCCAACTGCGATATTACAATCAGTGTGACATGGTGTTGGTTGTTTCGGATGGCGGAATCGGCGCCACCAGCGGGGAATTTAACAACTTTGCGACTCCCATCCCGACGAATGAGCTGGCAACGTTTGTCTCCACCTCAAATTCCTTTACGGACGCGCGTGAGGGCAAGACCGTCAAACCCATTGATGTCAATATCGGGAACCTCGCGGCCTGGAGCCAGACCAATTCCAGTCTGCGTTACTCGACCTTCGGGTCGAAT
>DATJYM010000248.1:0-2697 GCA_035499615.1 Candidatus Acidiferrales bacterium
ATTTTGCTTTTGAAAATTTGACCGAAAATCAAATGAGAGCAAGGATTTTTTTTGAGCGTTCTTGAAAACAATAAGTCCCTGCCCGACCTTTCGGTCGAACAGGGACAAATGGGGGATGGGAGTGCGCCAAGCTCTCTTTCCCGTGCTGACATTCGGCGCGCCCTTTGCAGGGGCTGCCAGCTTCCCGACGCCATTCTCCACGGCAAGCGGAGTTGCCGGCCTCGTAGCAGGGCCGTCCAGCGCCTTGCGGCCGCTGAATTTCGAGTGAGGCTTTTCAGCCCGCTTCAACTGGTGGTTGCGCCACCGGCCTGCGAACCAGGTTGAGACACGCCTGTAATTTTCTTTCGCGTCTCCACCATTAGCACCGGGTCAGCCGCCGCTTTTGACGGCGCGTTCGCCCCGTGCCACGGGTCTCGCCTCTTCACTCTCAGGTTGCTTTTCCATTACAGCCCGGCGGTGCCGTTTTTAACATCGCCGACGCCCGGAAGGTTTTCACGCGGCCTGCCCAGCCGGCGTGTCCTTCCCGGTACGAACGCTCATTTTGTCCCGCCTTTCGGCGTCTTTCGCTTGGCGGTTCTCCGCTTTTTGCGCGACCGCCAGAGTCGTCCGTCCGTGCTGATCCACAGTAGCAACCGTTTACCTCCCGGTAACTGCGATTCATCCAGGCTCGAAACCTGCCCGGATTACTTGACCCGGTCTGGAGCAGTTTCTCATCGCTCCTCGCCGCCGAGTTCCCTTTTCGCGTTACTGGCGCGCGCGAACGCGCCAGAGGAACTGGTGAATACTGCCTCGCCGGAACTTGCATTCCGTTTTGTGAGGAGCCGGACCAACCAGCCTGACCCGGCCTTTCCCCAGTTGCCTGGGATTATCTTTGGGACTTTCAGCGGAAATGTTATTCGCCGCCTTCCATCCCCGTTCTTTCAATGAACTGTCAACACCATATCTTATTTTACGGTTCCTTCAACGATTTGATATGAACAGCTTGTTCACCAGACCAGGATGGTTTCGCCTGTGGCCGGCGGGCAAATCAATCCGTAAACCAGCCGGTTTTGGCTTTGCAACCAAAAATTATTCACCGAATTTTGTTTCCGCCAGAAATGACGGTGAACAAGTTCCGCGGGGAAGCCGGCCATGCGTCCCGGTAGTTGTGCAAAATGATTTGACTGCCGGGCCGGGCGCCCTGATTGTGCATCCGGCCAAACTGCTCATCCATGATGACCTTGACCCGTAAAATCTTTGTGATCCTGTGCCTCGCCACGCTGGTCGCCGGTGCGCAGGAAAAAATCCCGCGCCTCACCGCCCAGGGGCAGACGTACTCCAACGTCACTGTCACCGCCGTCTCCGCCACCGACCTTTTCTTCTCGTATGCGGGCGGCATGGGCAATGTCAAACTCAAGGACCTCGATCCGAAGCTTCAGGCGCATTTTCACTATGATGCCACCAACGGCACGCGACTGGAACAGCAGCGGGCCACGAACAATGCCATGTACCGGCAATACATGATGACCAACCAGCCACCCCCGACTCCGGTCGAAAATGGGGTGGCCGGCTCCGGCGATGATGATTTTGTCTCGCCCCAGGTTTTTGCCCGCCTGGTGCGCGGCCATCAGCCGCCGCAGTTCTATGTCGAAAGATGGCTCACGCCCAAACCCGACATCACCGGCAAGTTCGTCATGCTGTTTTTCTGGATGACGACTTCCGAGCCCTGCCGGCAGACCATTTCCCAGCTTAACGCGATGCACGAACGATTTCACAATCGTCTGGTGATCATCGCCATTTCAAACGAGCCGGAGGCAGCCGTGCGCGGCATGACCGAGCCGCCGATCGAATTTGCCTCGGCGATTGACACGCAGGGGAGCATGGCGCGGGCACTGGAAATTACCGCCGTTCCGCACTGCATTCTCATTGATCCACACTCGATTGTCCGTTACGAGGGTGTGCCGGCCTATCTGAATGACGAAAGGCTCGAGCACTTTTTGATGAAGTATCAATGACCGGAAACTTCAGCCGGCAAACGGCAGCCCTGCGAGGCACGCCCGTTTGATTCGAAAAATTGTGGTTTCCAACCCGCCGACCGTTGCGCTAATTTAAAAGTTGATTGGTGTTGCCGATTGGCTGGCGGTGTGGGACCGGCCATAAACTTCAAATAAAACTTTATGGGCACAATCAAATTGAACGTCGAACAACCCCGACACCATGCCTGGTTGCGCAAATTGGTCTGGACGGGTGGCATTGCTATCACCCTTCTGCTCGTGCTTTATTTTACGGCCACCAGCCAGGCGTTCTTGAAGGGTGTCATCCTGCCCTCGGTGAGCAAAACACTCGGTGCGAATGTGACGGTGGCCGGGGCCCAGATTAGCCCGTTCAGTCATGTCCTGCTCCAGGACTTGAAGGTCCAACCGCCGGGTGGCGAACCGTTGCTGACCGTCCAGCAAATCCATGCGAACTACAGTCTGTGGTCCATTCTCCACGGCAACATGGCGGTTGGTGAAGTGGCCATCGAATCGCCGGTGGTTACGGTAATCATCAATGCGGATGGTTCATGCAATCTTGACGCGCTCACCAAAACGGGCGCTAAGGAAACCAAGCCGGCCACGCCGGCGGCACCAAAGAATGCGGCAGCCAAACCATTGCAGGTGGACATCAAAAAAGTGGCCCTTAACAATGCCACCGTCCGGCTGGTCAGGAAATATGCCA
>DATJYM010000249.1:0-2908 GCA_035499615.1 Candidatus Acidiferrales bacterium
CGACGCCAATCCAGATGGCGCCCGAGGGCAGCACATAGCCGCAGGCCGGGGTGATGAGCACCAGTCCGGCGACCGCCCCGGAGCAGAAGCCCAGCACCGTGGGCTTGCCTTTGACAATCCAATCCCACATCGGCCACACAAAGGACCCGACCGCTGTGGCAATCGTCGTGGTGGTGAACGCATTGGCCGCGATGATGTCCGCCGCCACTGCGCTGCCCGAGTTAAATCCGTACCAACCCACCCAGAGCATCGACGCCCCGATGTAAGTCAGCACGATGCTGTGTGGTGGCATGGGTTCTTTCGGGAACCCCAGGCGTTTGCCCAGGATGATGCACAAGACCAGACCGGACCAGCCGGAGGACATGTGCACGACCGTGCCGCCGGCGAAGTCAAGACCGTGAATTTTCGCGTTGGCGTTCCAACAGCCGTTCATCAGGCCGTTGATGCCCCAGACCATGTGGCCTTGAGTGAAATACACAATCAACATCCACAGGGTCATGAACACGAGGATGGCCTTGAACTTCATGCGTTCTGCAATCGAACCCACGATAAGCGCCGGGGTGATGATGGCAAACATCATCTGGAACATGGCGAAAACGTTTTCGGAAACCCAATAGGAATAGTTGCCATTCGGGGCGGAAGTAACGTTGCTCATCATCCAGCAGATGAACGGGCTGCCCATGATGGCAGGAATCCAGTCTTCCTTCGCCGCCGCGCCGGTGCCGCCAAAGATCATTCCATAACCGCAGATGACATAGAGGATGGTCACCAGGCCGGTAATCAGAAAGCATTGGGCGAGCACGGACAACACGTTCTTTTTGCGGACGAGACCGCCATAGAACAATGCCAGACCGGGCAGGGTCATGAACAACACCAACGCCGTGCTGGTCAGCAGCCAAGCATTGTGCCCGGGTCCCGGATAAGGGGCCGCGCCCCCCGTGCTGTTTACGAGACTGCTCATGATGGGATCCTGCACGGTAATGTTTCCGTTCGTGTCCTTCAAAGGAGCCGACGGATCACCGTTTTCAATGTAAGCTTCCAGCGCTGAAACGCGCTGATCCAGCGAAGCAGCGGGCAGCGGGGGCGCGTTGGTGGCCGGTGCAGCCGCAGACGCCATAGCGTTGGTAGCCATTGCCATGGCATTCGTGCCATCGGCCCAAGACGACAGAGAGCCAGACACAGTGGTGGCAATTAAAGCGATAGTTAAAAGATATCGTTTCATGGTTTTGATTTGGATGAGATTCAAGTTGGTTTAGGGACTCAAACGGCGGCTTCGCCTTTCTCTTCGGTCCGGATCCGCACGGCCTGTTCGACAGCGGCCACAAACACCTTGCCGTCGCCGATTTTGCCGGTCTTGGCGGACCGGACAATGGCGCCCACTGCGGCGTCCGCCTGGCCGTCGGCCACGACCAGTTCGATTTTTATCTTCGGCAGGAAATCCACGGTATATTCGCTGCCGCGATAAATTTCGGTGTGGCCTTTCTGGCGGCCAAACCCCTTGACCTCAGTCACGGTCATGCCTTCGATGCCGATTTCGCTGAGGGCGTCCTTCACTTCCTCGAGTTTGAACGGTTTGATGATCGCTTCAATTTTCTTCATATTTTTTCAGTGTAATCAGGCCACACTCCGGCGGAAGCCGGAGCCAGCCTGCGTTGCGACGCGCTAAGCAACGGCAATGCCAGCAGAAATTTTAAGGTCACCGAAAACGCCTAAGTGCCTGATTCTATTGGTGAAAATTAAATTGCTCCAAAATCGTCGGCGTGGAAAAGCCTGTTGCGATTTGCGCAGCGAAGAAAATATTCGCCAGCATTTTCGGAAAGATGTTGGGCTGTGGTTACCGGCCAGTTTGACCGAAGACCCTCGGAAACAAGATAGCCGCGACCGGGGCGTTCACGGCAAGGAACCCGACAACCTAATTGACCAAGCGCCCTTCGGAAATTCCCGCTGATGGCAACCGGCTAATTGTGAGTTGTGGTTATAGAAAAAAACCACGCCAAATCGCCGGAATTGGGATCAGCCGGAACATTGCCTCCCGGTGGAAACTGTGGATTCTTATCGCCGATCATGTTGCCGTCCGTCCACCGATGGGCTTCGGAATGTCCATCGGCATACGCCAGCACGCTGACATTGCCATGCAGAACCGCCGGACTATTATACCAAAGATTCGGCTTCGCAGGATCGTTAGCAAAAAAGCAGTCATCAACGGTGGCTGGACTTTCTTCAATAAACACCCACGTCTTGGAAGGGCCGGGCCGGTTCATATCTGTCAGTTTCTTGAAGAGTTTGTAACTGTGATCCCCCCACCACTCCATGCCGCCCACGTAGCAATTCACCGAATAGGTGCGTTCGGAAGGAACAGAGAACTTTGATGGCGCGCCAAAGGGACACACAGACAGGTCAGCCGGACATTTGTAAACCGCCGTCGTCTGGAGATACGGATAAATCAAACCCGCCTTAATCCAATTGGTGTAATAATGGCCGAGAGTCATTTGACCATTCTGCAAGTTTCCCGGACAAAATTGCGCCAAATACCCTCCGGGTTGGAGTTGATAATCGGTCAACGGGTTCTCAGCGAGATTAGCTGGTTGATACCCCAAGCTGCCAACTGGCACCAGTTTGTCGTTGTTGTCGCGGGCGTACATCGTCCACGCGACGATTAACTGCCTCTGGTTGGCCTGGCATTGAATGACCTGGGAGTTCTGCCGGGTCTGGGCAAGCGCCGGCAACAGCAACAGCGCGAGGACGGTAAGTGTGGCCAGGACCACCAGAAGCTCGACCAGGGTGAAACCGTTTCCGCTGTTTTTTTGTTTTGCGACCAACGGCGGTACGAAGCACGGATTGGTTCGGTTCAAAAACCCGTAGTGAATTTTGTTTTGTTTCATATTATCTGCCTTTCTCTTTGTTGGGC
>DATJYM010000250.1:0-3598 GCA_035499615.1 Candidatus Acidiferrales bacterium
CGCCGACTTGCCACTGCCCAGCCAAAGGTTTACGGCATGCTCCTTGAAGGCTTTATCATATGTTTTCTTTTTCATTTAAGGACTCAGGTTGCGCCATGTTGAGCCCTCATTCTTGTGTCCGTCAATTCGAAGCAGACCCAATTTAGAGTTTAAGGCGGAACCGCGGATGACACGGAATGTTTCACGCCAAGACGCAGAGACGCAAAGAACACTCAAGCCTCAACTCCGATAAACTCCGGACAAGACATCGCGAGTGCTGGCATCCCGACCGGGCTTCCAACACTCGACCAACTTCAACCGCCAAGGCACCAAGAACACGAAGAACAACGGAGGAAAAAGATTCAGACACGAATCACACGAAATGCAGACATTCGATTTTAATCCGCGTAATCCACGTAATCCGTGGTTTATGGCGAATCATTCAAATGGCAAAATCACTGAGCTGATTTTGGGCCAGTTCCAGGATCGAGTTATAACAGCCCTCCACATTTTGCGCCACGGTGTCGATGTAGTTCTCGCGTTCGTGCGGCCGGGGAACCTCGAAGGGGAAACTCAGCAAATCCCGCACGGTCCCGGCTTTGGCCCGCTGGTAAAGACCCTTGGGATCGCGCGCCACACAGATGTCCAGCGGCGCGTGGATATAAATCCAGACGAGGCTATTGCCCAAAACCCGGGACACCACGTCCCGTTGACTGTGTTCCGGGGCCATGGTGGCCACGACCACATTCATTCCCTGACCGAGGGCCAGCTTGGCGACCTCGGCGATGCGGCGGTGATTTTCCAGCCGTGCTTCCGTGGTGAAGCCCAGATCGGAGGTAAGCCCGGAACGCATATCGTCGCCATCCAGGAAAAAAACCGGAATACCCCTGTCGGCAAACCCATCATGCAACTTCCGTGCAAGAGTTGTCTTACCCGCGCCAGAACGCCCAAAGAGCCAGAATACCTTCGTGATTTTCACACCGAATTGTGAATAAATTAAAATTTTCCGTCAAGAAAGAAGGCCGGCTCGTCGGTAGCCTCGCCCAACCATCAAAGCCCAGGCTGGCACTGAAAATAACAGCATCCACCGATATTTACGGGCCGGTCGTTTGAGGAATTTCCGCGGGCTGGAGAATTTGTTCGTGGATTAAAACTCGCGAAAGATAACGGAGTTCATCCGAGTCCGGTTCCAGTTGCAATCCGCGCAACAGGATGGATTTGGCCGCGGCGGTATTTCCCAGACGCAAACTGGCTTTCACCGCCAGGTCGGCATAATAAGCCGGCGACCAGTCGGTTTCATGAGGATTGTAATTCAGGCCATCCAGGATGGTGGCGATGGACTGGATCGCGGCGGCGGATTCGGCCGGTTTTGTGCGCAAGATGGCCTCGGCATAATAGAGCTGGCGGGAGACGAGGTTGGTTTGCGCGCTGCGAGGCGCGATGATAATCAGGCCGTTGGTGCCTTGAAAAACACACGGCATCACCCGGTCGCCGAAGACCATGCTGCCGCTCTGGCCCTGGCTGCGATTGCGCAGGTAGGTTTCGAGGTCATGATTCACCGACGGCGCGACGCCGTCGAAAATGACGCCCAATTGTGCGATGTCCAGTTGTTCCAGCACCCGGTTTTTATCTGGCGGAGCGAGGTCCATCTGCCAGGTGCGCTCATCATACGCCTGGAAAAGGGTCGCCCCGATACCGAGATAGATGTACAGCTCCCGCGGCGCCTCGTATTCGAGAATGGGACGATTATCGGTCTGAATCCGTCCCGGTCCAGGCATGGCGAACGCTGTGCGTTGGGAGGCGAACTGCCGGGCGTAAATCGCCGCCGGAGAGGTCAGGCCGATGGCCGCCAGTTCCTGGCGCGGACCCGCCAATTCAAACGGATGTTGAAAAACCGCCAGGTTGGATTTCCAGGGACGATCCGAACCCAGCAACACGATGTCGCCTTCGTTCACGTCCCATATTTCCATCGCGGGAAACACCGAATGAAAGGTGCGGATCACCAGTTCCAGCAGCTGGTCGTTCATCTCGTAGGTGAACAACCATTGGGACATGACGCCGCCCGGCTTGAGGCGGCTGGCGGCGATTTGATAAAACTGGCGGCTGAACACGCTGCCAATCCCGACCATCCACGGGTTGGAAGGCTCGGAAATAATCACGTCATACTTCTGCGGGCTGAGCGCCAGCACCGTGCGGGCGTCTTCATGGAAAATGTGGGTCCGCTTATCGTCCGTGAGGTCATGATTCCACGGCGCGAACAGCTTGACCGCTCGCAGCACCGGCTCGCAATTATCCGCCACGGTCAGGGTGCGAATCGGGTACCCCAGCGTGGTACCGGCGGAGATGCCGCTGCCCATGCCCAGGCAAAAGACGTCCTGGCTGTCCGGCCGCATCATCATGGGCAGTTGCCCCAGCAATACCTGGGTGGAGAGGTCGCCCGGAACCGAGGCATCCGGCTTCCCGTCAATCCGCAATGTGAGATTACTGGTCCCCAATCCCACCGGCTCGCGCTCCACCGTTACCGTCGCATCGGCGGCATCCTCGTAAAACAGCAGGTCCACCGATTTAAGCCGGTCGGCGAGAAAGGCTTTGGTATAAACTCCGTTGGGCAGGCGAAACACACCGGCGCTCATGGCATACCGCCACCCTGCCCCGCCGCTGATCGTTCCGAATACCAGCAGAACGGCGACAACGGCGCCCGCCGCCGCGGCGATTTGCCGTCGGTTGACCAGCGCCGTGACCAGCGCCGCCGCCACGAGCCCGAAAGCCAGGGCCACGAACGAACCGCGCAGGCCGATCACGGGCATCAAAACAAACCCGGTCAACAGGACACCGCCGACCGCGCCGAGGGTGTTCCACTCCAGCAACCGTCCCACGCGGTCGCCCAGCAATTTGGCGCCGCCGGCCGCACGAATCCAGAGCGGCAGAACCGAGCCGAGCGCTCCGGCCGGGAGGCCCAGCACCCCGATCGCAAACGCCGAAACCAGCAGTTGATGATAATGGTAGCCCATCGCGTTCCGGCTCAGGCCGTTTTGGGCCCAGGAATAAACGGCCGCGAGATTCTCGATGTTGAACACCAGCAACCCGATCAGCATCGAGGCGCCCAGCAAGAGGGTGATGGTGGTGATTTCCTTCGGCCACTGCCGGAACCGGGGCGAGGCAATCACCGCGCTGCCCACGGCGATGCCCAGGATAAACGCCATCAACACGAGGGCAAACACCTGTAACGAGGCGCCCAGCACAAGACCCAGGGAACGCGAGGCCAGTACCTCCAAACCCATCGAAGTCCCGCCGGTCAACGATACCAGGACGCAACTCCAAAAGAACACCGGAGACGTCAGTTCCGGTGTAGCCGGCGCCGGACTTTGCACCTCCCGGGCCTCGGCGGCCTGCGGGGACATGAACCTGCGCCCGATGGCGATGGCAATCAGACCGATCAAAACACTTGCCAGGGAGGTCGCCGTCATCGTGCCGCTCAGGCCGAGCCATTGCACGAGGACAAAGCCGGCCAAGCCCGCGCCGGCGACTGCGCCCAGGCTGTTGGTGGAATAGAACCGGGCCGTGCGCCGGCCGGCATCGGACGTATTCCGCTGCAACCACGCCGCCAACATGGGTAACG
>DATJYM010000251.1:0-5009 GCA_035499615.1 Candidatus Acidiferrales bacterium
TGCGTTGCCGGATTTGCTGCGCGTTCAAAGCGAGCGCGACCGTGCCCGCACGGAACTTGCCAGCCTGGAAGATTCGCGTCGTCCGCTGCTGGAGAATTTCAAGGCCGCGCTGGGTTTGGCTCCGGGGCAGGCGGATCCCCCCACGCCGGCGCATTCTGAGATGAGCCGGGACCAGCCCGATGCCGACGAACTGCTCCGTGTGGCATTTGCGCGCAACCCGCAACTGGAGGCGATGGAAGCCGACGTGCGTGCGGCCGAAGCCGGAATCAAGGTGGCTTACAAGGACCGCGTGCCTGATTTCAGCGCAGCCCTGATGGCCGACGTCAAGGCGTCGCCCGTGCTTTACTGGCCACAGTTGAGCATGAGCCTGCCGATCTGGCGTGACAAAATCGCGGCGGAGGCCGTCGGCGCCAAGGCCGAGGAACTGGCGGCAACGTCGCGGCTGAAGGCAGCCCAGATTGATCTGGCTGTGAATTTCGCGGGGAAATCCTTTGCCTATCGGGAGACGGGCCGCAATCTTGCGTTGCTCGAGGACGAGCTAATTCCCAAAGCGCGCCAATCGTTGGAAATCGTCCGGGCCGGTTACCGAGTAGGGACCACGGATTTTTCGAGCATGACGGACATGGAACGAACGTTGCTGGATTTGCAGCTCGAAGCTGCCGAAACCCGTACGGACCGCGAAATCGCTCTGGCGGACCTGTCTCTGATGGTCGCCGGCGTACCACCGGCCAACGCGCCGCTTTTGCCGGACATTCCCCCCAACAAACCCGCTCCGTCTTCCGGACATGAAAGTCAGAGCCGACTCACGTCGGCTTCCGCACAAAATTGATTTTATGAACTCGAAATTGAAACTGTTTTTCATCTGGATGCTGCTTCTTACGGCGGCGGGTCCGGGCCTGTTCATGGCCGGCTGCTCGCGCCGTCCGGCAGCACCCAATGCCACGGCCGTTTCTTCCGGGAAAACCCTTTACACTTGCGGCATGCATCCCTGGATCATTCAGGATCATCCTGGCAACTGCCCGATTTGTGGCATGAAACTGGAGCCGGTCCACAAAGCCGCTGGTGCAGCGGCGACTTCAGGCCGGGAGAAAATCCTCTACTACAAATCCACAATGAAAGCCGGTGAAACCAGCCCGGTGCCAGCCAAAGACAGCATGGGCATGGATATGGTGCCCGTTTATGAACGTGCGGGGAACAGCTCATCCACTATTGCGGTTGATCCGGCGACGATCCAGATGATGAATATCCAGACGGCGGAAGTCGCGCGGGGCCCGTTGCGCCGGACCGTTCGCACCGTCGGCACGATTGAGTACAATGAGACGGCGCTGGCGGATGTGACGACCAAGTATAAGGGCTGGATTGAAAAGTTAGACGCGGACGCCACGGGCCAGCTGGTGCATCGCGGTGAGCCGCTTTTTGAAATTTACTCTCCCGAACTCTTTGGCGCCGAGGCCGAATATCTGGCGGTTCGGGAAACGAACGATGATCCCGGCGCCGCGGCATTGCGCGCGGCGGCGGTGGAAAAGTTAAAATTCTACGACATGACGGGCGGGCAAATCGCCGCGTTGGAAAAATCCCGCGAGCCGCGCAAGACGCTGGCGATACTCGCACCGGCGGATGGCTTTGTGATTGAGAAAAACGTCGTACAAGGCCAGATGGTGGATGCCGGCATGAGGCTTTACCGCCTGGCTGACCTCGGCATCGTCTGGGTCTTTGCGCAGGTTTACGAACAGGATTTGCCGTATGTCCAGCTCGGCCAGGAGGCAACCGTCAAACTTTCTTCGCTGCCCGACCGTGAATTCCGCGGGCGCGTCACGTACGTTTATCCGAACGTGGACGAAAAAACGCGCACGGCCCGGGTGCGGCTGGAGTTTGAAAATCCCGGCTATTTTCTCAAGCCCGGCATGTTCGTCTCGGCGCAAATCACATCCGAATTGGAACCTTCGGCATTGCTGGTGCCGGATTCGGCGGTATTGCGCAGTGGCGAAAAGAACACCGTCTTCGTTGCGCTGACCGGCGGCAAATTCGACCCGCGCACCGTCGCGCTCGGTCCCGAAGCCGAACACGGCATGGTCGAGGTCATCAGCGGACTGCAGGCGGGCGAGCGCGTGGTGACTTCCGGCCAGTTCATGCTGGATTCGGAAAGCCAGTTGCGCGAAGCCATCCAGAAAATGAGCGGTATGACTTCCGCAATGACACCACCGGCCACCGCTCCGGGCACAAATGTAACGGAATCCATTTCACCCGCCCCTTCCGGGAAGGAACCGGTAGTCTATGTCTGCCCGATGCCGGAGCATATTTCGATTGTCTATGACCATCCCGGTAAATGCCCGATTTGCGGCATGAGCCTCGTACCGGTAACCCCCAACGAGCTGAAGGAGCTTCAACCCGGCGGCAAGGTGCTCTACTACACCTGCCCGATGCCGGAACACAATTACATCCATGAAGACAAACCCGGCAAATGCCCGATCTGCGGCATGACGCTGATCCCCGTAACGGCGCTGCCGGAAACGACCGCCAATTCAGCACCGGGAAATGCCGCGCCTTCGGCCGGAACCGAACCGGCAGCAAAACAACTTTATACCTGCCCGATGCATCCCGAGGTGATATCTGACAAACCCGGCAAATGCCCGAAGTGTGGAATGGATTTGGTGCCCATGCACGGTGTCGGGAAATAACAGGCATTCCCATGCTTACGCGCGTCATAGATTTTTCGCTCAAAAACAAGTTCCTCGTGGTGTTGATCACGGTGACGCTGGTGCTGGGCGGGGTTTATGCCGTCAAAAACATCTCGCTCGACGCCATTCCAGACCTCTCGGACACACAGGTCATCATTTACACGCCGTGGGAGGGCCAGGCGCCGAACATCGTCGAAGATCAGGTCACCTACCCCATCACCACCAAGATGCTTTCCGTCCCGCGCGCGAAGGTGGTGCGCGGCTATTCGTTCTATGGATATTCGTTCGTCTACGTCATTTTCGACGACGGTACCGATCCTTACTGGGCGCGGAGCCGCGTGCTGGAATATTTGAGCAGCCTCAGCGGACAATTGCCGCGCGGCGTCACCCCGTCGCTCGGTCCCGATGCCACCGGCGTCGGCTGGGCGTTCATGTACTCGATCAATTCCACAAACCGCAACCTCGCCGACCTCCGTTCGATCCAGGACTGGTATTTAAAATACCAACTCACCGCCGTCCCGGGCGTGTCGGAGGTGGCGTCCATTGGCGGTTTTGTGAAGCAATACCAGGTCACGGTGGACCCGACAAAACTTCGCGCCTACAACCTTTCACTGAGCGACGTGAGCCGGGCCATCGAACGGAGCAACGGCGAGGTCGGCGGCCGTTCCATCGAGCTTTCCGAACGCGAATTCATCCTGCGCGTCAAGGGTTACCTGGAGAACCTCGATGATTTAAAAAAGGTCGCCGTCGGCGTTGGCAACAATGGCGTACCCATCCTGCTGCGCGACGTGGCCAATATCCAATTCGGACCCGATATGCGCCGCGGCATCGCCGACCTGAATGGCGACGGCGAAACCGTCGGCGGCATCGTTGTCGTGCGCTATGGCGCGAATGCCTATCAGGTGATTCAGGCTGCGAAACAACGGCTCGGCCAGGCGATGAAGGCGCTCCCGCCGGACGTAAAGGTCACCGTCGTCTACGACCGGACGGCGCTGATCGATCGCGCGGTGGCCACGCTGGAAGAAAAGCTCGTTGAGGAGAGCCTGGTCGTTGCTCTCGTGTGTGTCGCTTTTCTGTTGCACCTGCGCAGCGCGCTGGTGGCCATCATCATTTTGCCGGTCGCGGTGTTGATTTCATTTCTGGTCATGTTCGCGCAAGGCATCAGTTCAAACATCATGTCGCTGGGCGGCATCGCCATTGCGATCGGCGCGATGGTGGACGCCGTCATCATCATGATCGAGAACGCCCACAAACACCTGGAGCGCGATCAGGGCCGCAAGGCGCATTGGGAAATCATCCGTGACGCTTCCGTCGAAGTCGGGCCGGCACTGTTCTATTCGCTGTTGGTCATCACGGTTTCATTCCTGCCGGTGTTTACCTTGCAGGAACAGGAAGGCCGGCTGTTCAAACCGCTCGCTTTTACCAAGACCTATTCGATGGCGGCAGCGGCATTGCTGTCCATCACGCTCGCGCCAGTGTTGATGGGGTGGTTCGTCCGCGGCAAAATTCCGAAGGAGGAAAAAAATCCAATCAACCATTTTCTTATCTGGCTGTACCAGCCGGTGGTGGATCTGGCCATCCGATATCGCTGGCTGGTCATGGTGTGCGGCGCTGTTCTCGTCGGCTGGGTGTTTTTTCCATGGAACTTGGTGGTCGCGCATCTGCTGCCGCCGGGCCGCACGCAGGAGCTTGGCTTTGCCGCCGGCAAACTTTTCCCGTATCAAAGCATCGGCTCGGAATTCATGCCGCCGCTTTATGAGGGCGATTTGCTCTATATGCCCACGACGTTTCCGGGCATCTCCCCAACCAAGGCGCGCGAGTTGATTCAGGTCACCGACCACATCATCAAATCATTTCCGGAAGTGGAAACCGTTTTTGGCAAGGCCGGCCGCGCCGAAACCGCCACTGACCCGGCACCCATGGACATGATTGAAACGACCATCCGCCTAAAGCCGGAGTCGGAATGGCCTGCGGTGGACATCCGCAGCGACGACGGGCAGGTCATCGCCCATCGCCGGCGCACGTCGGACGAACTGGTGTCCGCGATGAACGACGCGGTGCAAATTCCAGGCCTCAACAATGCCTGGACGATGCCCATCCGGACCCGGATTGACATGCTGTCCACCGGCATTAAAACACCGGTGGGTATCAAAATTGCCGGACCGGATTTGGCCACGCTCGAACGCATCGGGATACAAGTCGAGACCGTGGTCCGCCAGGTGCCCGGCACCGCCAGCGCCTTTGCCGAGCGCGTTACCGGCGGACGATACATCGAATTTGAAATTGATCGCGACGCCATCGCGCGTTACGGCCTGACCGTCGGCGATGTGC
>DATJYM010000252.1:0-2852 GCA_035499615.1 Candidatus Acidiferrales bacterium
GATGAGGCGAACATCAATCGTTTTGTCCTCCTCTTGCAGCGGTTCATCTCGCACTCGCAATTTATTATCATCACACACAACAAGCGGACCATCGCGATGGCCGACGTGCTCTACGGCGTGACCATGCAGGAACACGGCGTAAGCAAGATCGTCAGCGTCAAATTCCACAAGGCGGAGGGGCCGGAGGCCGCCGCGTCTTTGTCCGAAACCAGCACCGACATGGTGATGGCGAAATAGTCGGGAGCGCCGGCATCCTGCGGGCAAATTGACATTTTTCGTTTGAGGAATTCGCCGGCTGGAAGCCGGCGCTCCCGATTGCAACGATTCCGGACTTAACACGCCCGCGGTTGTATCAATTTCGCCACGAGCCCGGTCCAGCCGGTCTGATGCGATGCCCCGGCGCCGCGACCGGTGTCACCGTGGAAATATTCATGGAACAGCACGTAATCGCGGAAATGCGGGTCACCCGCGAGTTTGGGATGGTATTTCAACACGGGCCTCTGACCGTCGTCACCTTTGAGAAACAGCCGGGTGAGCCGGCACGCCAGTTCATTGGCCACTCCGTTGATGGTCAGGAACCGGCCGGAGCCGGTGGGACACTCGATTTTGAAATCGTCGCCGTAGTAATGATGGAATTTTTGCAACGACTCGATGAGCAGATAATTGGGTGGCATCCAGACGGGCCCGCGCCAGTTTGAGTTGCCGCCAAAAAGCCCGTTCTGCGATTCAGCGGGCCAGTAGCAGACTTCGTTTACCTTGCCGCCGTAATCCAGCCGGTACGGTTCGCGTTCATGCACTTTGGACAAGGCGCGCAAACCGTGGTCGCTGAGAAATTCACTTTCATCCAGCGCCCGCCGGAGCAGGCATTTCATGCGATGCCCGCGGAGCAACGAGAGCAACCGGCGTTCGCCGGCGCCGCACACCTGCCAGCGCGAAACCTGATTGGCCAGTTCGGGGCGATGATTCAAAAACCAGTCCATCCGGCGCGTAAAGTCCGGTAATTCCTTGAACAATGCCGGTTCCAGCACTTCCACGGCAAACAGCGGAATCAAACCGACCATGGAACGCACCTTCAGCGGCACCGTTTCACCGTCCGGCAGGCAAAGGTGGTCGTAGTAAAACTCGTCCTGCTCGTCCCACAGACCCAGCGCGCCTTCCTCGACGCCATTGATGGCGGCGGCGATGCTGAGAAAGTGTTCGAAGAACTTGGAGGCGATGTCCTCGTAGGCGCGGTTGTGCCGGGCCAATTCCAGCGCGATCCGCAGCAGGTTCACACAATACATGGCCATCCAGCTCGTGCCATCAGCCTGGTTGATGAATCCTCCCGTCGGCAGCGGTTTGCTGCGGTCAAACACGCCGATGTTGTCGAGTCCCAGGAAACCGCCCTGAAAGATGTTCCGCCCCTGCTCGTCCTTCCGGTTGACCCACCAGGTGAAATTGAGCAGCAACTTGTGATAAACCCGCTCGAGAAAGGCGAGGTCGCCGGGATCACCGTGATTTTTTTGACGCCGTTGTTTGCGATCCATCTGGAACACGCGCCACGCGGCCCAGCCGTGGACCGGCGGGTTGACATCGCCAAACGCCCATTCGTAGGCGGGCAACTGACCGTTCGGATGCATGTACCATTCACGGGTGAGCAGGACGAGCTGGTGCTTGGCGAATTCCGCGTCCACCAGCGCCAGGGCAATGGTGTGAAACGCGAGGTCCCACGCGGCGTACCAGGGATATTCCCATTTGTCCGGCAGGGAAATGATCTCCGCGTTGTTGAGGTGCTTCCAGTTTGAGTTGCGGCCGTGTTGGCGCCCGGGGGGCGGCGGCGGTTGGGCCGGGTCACCCCGGAGCCAGTCCGTCACATTGTAATGGTAAAATTGCCTGCCCCAAATCATGCCGGCCAAGGCCTGACGCTGGACCAGGCGAGCGTCGGCATCGGCGATGTTCTTTTGCAGGTCAGCGTAAAATTCGTCGGCTTCGCGGAGGCGCCGGTCGAAAATGGCGTCGAAATCGGCGAAGTCGGACAGGCGTCCGGCCTGGCTCTGGCTTTTAGATTGGGTTGGTTGGTTGAGAGCACGAGAAGACGGAGACAGGCGCGGCGCCTGTCCCACGAGTCGCAACCGGATTTGTTGTGAACCGCCGGCCGAAATCGTCAGTTGGTAAAGCGCTGCCGCTTTGGTGCCTTCCAATCCCGGATTAACCGCGGAGGGGTTCCCGTGGACGAGGTATTCATGGAAACCGTCCTTGAAATGACAACCGGTGGACATCGCGGCGCCAAAAAGCCGCTGGAAATTCGTTTCGTTTTCCGCTGAATAAAAATTCCGGCCGGCCATCGCAATGCAAGTTGTAATCACCAAGTTCTGCATGTCGGGCCAGAACCGCAGCGTGCTGCGTACGGGTAAGACTCGGCCTGGCGGTGCCGTTCCAGGACCAGGTGTTCCGGAACCACAGTTGCGGCACTAGGTAAAGAACGGCCTCTTCCGGCCCGCGATTGCAGGCGGTCAACCGCATCAGAACGTCTTCCGGCCCCGCCTTCGCATATTCCACAAAGACGTCGAAGTAACGGTCGTCGTCGAAAATGCCCGTGTCGAGGAGCTCAAATTCCGGCTGGTCCTTGCTGCGTCGTTGGTTTTCCGCCACCAGTTGCGCATAAGGGAATTCCCGTTGCGGATATTTGTAGAGCATTTTCAGGTACGAATGCGTCGGGGTAGCGTCGAGGTAATAATAGAGTTCCTTCACGTCCTCGCCGTGATTGCCTTCGCCGTTCGTAAGGCCGAACAGCCGCTCCTTCAGGATCGGATCGCGCGTGTTCCATAGCGCGAGGCCAATGCACAGGCGTTGCTGTTCGTCCGAGAAGCCGG
>DATJYM010000253.1:0-4111 GCA_035499615.1 Candidatus Acidiferrales bacterium
CCTCGAATACTGCCGCGTGAAAGCGCCGTTCAGCGGCAAGGTGGTGAATTTCAACATTTCCATCGGCGAGTTCGCGCGGACGGGCGTGGACGTCTTCACGCTGGTGGACACGAGCACTTGGTATGTCGTCGCGAATTTCCGCGAAACGCAGCTCAAGCACATTGAGAATGGTTCGCCGGCGGAAATTTATCTGCAATACAAAGGCGGAAAACGGTTCGAGGGCAAGGTCGTCGGCCTCGCTTGGGCCGTGGTTCCCGAAGACGGAACGAGTGTGGAAGGGTTGCCAGACGTGCCGCGAAACCTGGACTGGGTGCGGCTGGCGCAACGCTTTCCGGTCCGGATTCAAGTGGAAAATCCCGACGACAGTTTCCGCGTAGGCGCGTCGGCCGTGGTGACCATCACGGGACCGGCTCCTAAACCTAACCCGGCGGCAAATCCTTAGAACTGGAACGCTTGTGACCGCGACGCTGACAGCTCCCAGTTTGTGGATTTCCCAATTCTCGGAATTCATGCGCCGCGAACTCGCCCCGACGCCCGGCCGTTGGCAGGCCACGCTACGCATCACACTGGCCTGCATTGCGTGCACGATTCCGGTCATGGCGTTTCATTTGAAAGAGCCGCTCATGGTGATGATCGGAATGTTCATGGTCACCAAAGAGGACATTTCGACCACGCTGCTGGGCACGGTGGTGGCTATCCTTGGCGCCGTCGCTGCTTGCGGATTGCTGCTTCTTTACTATGTATGTTTGCTCGACTTGGTTTGGCTTCGCGTGCTGTGTGTTCCGGCAATCATTATGTTGGGCTTGTTGTTGGTTCGGGTCGGGAATCCCAGCGTCTTCGGATTAGCCGTGGCCGTTATTGTTGGCTTCGGCCTTACAATTCCCGACACCGTTTCCAATATCGAAATTCTTAATCGTACGCCGTTCTATTATTGCTGGGCCTGGACGCTGGGACTCAGTGTCAATCTGGGCGTGCAATTTCTGCTGAACCCGCAAACTTCGAAGTCGGTGCTCCTGCGCGGATTGACCACCCGGCTTGAAGCGGTCGAAGCTCTGCTGCGGCGGTTGGCCGCTGGCAAACCCGCCAATGCAAAACCGTCGTCACTCGTTCCCCTCGCCATGGCGGGCGTGGTGGAACAAATGCGCCAGCTTAAGCTGACCGGCGCAGTCGAGCCGTGGCTTAAAAAATACTCGGCCGAACTGCGCGCGCAACTCATCGTCGCTGACCGCCTCGTGACGGCGGCGGCCGTGATCGAGGCGCAGGGCATCCCGTCCGCGAATGAAGCGGTGCAGCAACGGCTCCTAAATTTGGCCGACGCCTGCGCACGCTGGCGCACCGCGATTGAAAATCACAAGCCGCCAGCAATTTCCAGTGTGCCGGCAGCCGACGCCGGAACCGTTTCGGATCAGGACGCCTTGCCGGCGCTTGCAGAAATGGAGCGCGCGGCCCAACTGATGCCGTTCACCTTTCCGGGCCGGGAATTGCCGGAGGAACTTAAGCCAGCGCCCAACGAGGATAAAGGCGGGTTCCTCGCTCCCGACGCCTTCACAAATCCCGAATACATTCGCTTTGCCATCAAAGGAGCGCTCGCCGGTTTTATCTGCTATCTCATTTATACACTGTCGGCTTATCCGGGCATTTACACTTCCGTCCTCACTTGCGTCCTTTGCTCGCTCTCGACGGTGGGGGCGAGCCTGCAAAAGGGCATCCTTCGTTTCGCCGGCGCAGTCGTTGGCGGCTTTCTTGGAATCATATCGCTCATGTTTGTCTTCCCGCAACTCGACTCGCTGGGTGGCTTCTGGTTTCCGTTTGGAGCGGTCATTGCATTGGCGGCCTACGTCAACTTCGGCAGTGTGCGGATTTCCTACTGCGGCATCCAGATCTGTCTGGCCTTTTGCAAATGCACCCTGCAAACCTACGGAACTTACACCGAGCTGCGCGTGGTGCGTGACCGCCTCATCGGCATCGCCCTGGGTCTCGTGGTATTTGGATTCATCAACAGCCAGCTCTGGCCGGTGACGGCGTTGGGTAACCTGCGTGCGAAATTGGGGTCCATCCTGCGCGGATTCGCGAAGCTCGCCAGCCTGCCCGATACGGATGAAGAACACGGATTGCGATTGACCGAGGCCTACGCCCTGCGTCTGCAGGCATATCAGAATTTCGGCGCGGTCAATGAATTGCTCGAAAGCTCAAGGTTCGAGTCCGGCGCAGATCAGCGCATGCGGTTGGAAGTCATCGGCGACACAGCGCAGGCGCTGTTTCTGCATGAGCTTGCCATCATTCAACATCGGTCTGACTTGCGGCCATCCTCCGTGCCGCCGCCGTTGCGTACGGCAACAGCCCGATTCCGGACCACGCTGGCAGAGGTGCTGCTGAATCTGGCCGACCATGTTGAACACAAACCCGAACGCCCCATGCCCGACCTGGCAGCCGCATTGGTGGAACTGGAAAAAGCCGTTGTCACACAAATCAAGAAAGTGACCGACGCCGGCGTCGCCGCGCAAATCCGTGCCCGCCTTACGCTCTACCGGGAAACGGTTCCGTTTGTAATGAAGCTGATGAATTTGCGAACTACATAAAAACGCCGTGACTACCACCGCACAGCACGAATTGACAACTGACATTCAAGCCAGACCCGACTGTTGTATCCGTGTGGTTCTCTGCGGCCGGCTGGACGCGCAAACCGCGGTGGGGTGCTGGAACCTTCTGGAGCCAAAATTGGAAGCGGTGCAAATCAAAGTCCTCGAGGTGGACGCGGGTGGCCTGCAATTCTGCGACGGCGCGGGCCTGGCCTTGCTCCGCTATTTGAACATGAGGAAAATGACGCCGTCGGCAACCGTCTCGGTACTGGGATTGGAGCCGGAACTGGAAAAACTTTTCCTCGGGTTCACGTTCGACGATTATGAAGCGTTCCGCTCGGCGGCAGGAGCAAAAAGGCATTCCCTGCCGGAAGAAGTCGGCGAATCGGTCAGCCTGGCCGCCGCCGACTTGCGCGAACAGGTGGCCTTTCTTGGCAACATCGTGGCGAGCCTGCCGCCGACCCTCATGGATCGAAAACGAATGCGCTGGCCGGAAGTGCGCCGTGTTTTTGAACTCGCCGGCGCGAATGCCGTGCCCATCGTCTCGCTGATCAGCGTGTTGGTCGGGGTGATCATCGCGTTCGAATCCGCGCAACCACTGGCGCAGTTCGGAGCACAAATCTATGTGGCGAATATGATCGGGCTGGTGATGGTGCGCGAGCTCGGCCCGCTACTCGCGGCGATTCTGCTTGCGGGCCGCTCCGGCTCGGCGTTCGCGGCGGAAATCGGCACGATGAAAGTGAACGAGGAATTGAACGCGCTGGAAACGCTCGGCCTTGATCCCATGCGGTTTCTGGTGGTTCAGCGCATCACCGCCGGAATTCTTCTGACGCCGCTGCTGACCTTTTATGCGACGTTCATGGGCGTGCTGGGCGGTGTCTTGGTCACACTCGGCATGGGTTTTCCGCTGACGCTGGTGTTTCATCAACTGATTTCGAGTGTTCATCTGAGCGACGTCGCCCTGGGTGGTGCCAAGGGCATTGTTTTCGGCACAATTGTTTCCGCCGTTGGCTGCCTGCGTGGTTTGCAAACACAGCAAGGCCCGAGCGCGGTCGGCATTTCGACCACCCGCGCAGTTGTGACCAGCATACTTCTAATTGTCATCGCGGACGCCGTGTTCTCAATCCTTTTCTTTTTGTTAAAAAAATGAGCGTATCGCAAGAAACCATCATCACGGTGCGCGACCTCAAAATCGGTTACGCGGAGAAGGTCGTTCTTCAGAACGTCAATTTCCAGGTCCGGCGCGGTGAAGTGCTCGTGATTCTGGGTGGCTCCGGTTGCGGGAAAAGCACGCTGCTAAAAAATCTGATCGGTCTTTACACGCCGCTCGCCGGTCAAGTGTGGATTGAAGAAGGCAATTTCATCGCGGCGAAGGACAGCGAACGTTTGCAAATGCTTCGCAAGTTTGGCGTCATGTATCAGAGCGGCGCTTTGTTCGGCTCGATGACCGTTCTGGAAAATGTGCGCCTGGCACTCGACGAATTTACCGCGCTGCCCGAACCGGTGAAGGAACTGGTCGCGCTCGCCAAACT
>DATJYM010000254.1:0-4152 GCA_035499615.1 Candidatus Acidiferrales bacterium
CAGGCCGCCGGACCGGTCATCGCGCCGTACATGTCGCGGGCCATGGGCACGATCCAGGCCCAGCAAAGGGCGATGGTGACGGCCAGCGCGCCGCCAATAAGCCATCGGTCGCGCCGCAACAACGATTCAAGAGCGGTCCGGTCGTCCATCGGCGCGAGGGAGATCAACGCACGACGCCGCGCGTGCTCCAGTGGATGCGCGCCAGATGCGCGTGCGAACCATTGAGATTCAGCTCGATCGGGCCGCCCGCTTTGGACTTGCCGCTTAACACTTCGCTGTCCGTGAATTCGAAGCCCGTCGGCATGGTAACACGCACCGGATGCGGCGCTCCGGTCACTGGATTGCGAATGGATTCGGCACTGCCTTCGACGACCCCGGGCACTTTCACCCGCGCCGTCCGCGCCGAATAATCAATGGTGAGGTCAATCGGTTTGTAGAGCGTCGGCAGGTATTCGGTAATGGTAGTCGAGAAGACCTGCCAGATCAACGACCCGGGATCCGTCTCGCGTCCGTGTGACACGGCCTCGATGGCTTTGCGCTGTGCGGGGTTGGCGCGTTCGTCAATCACGGTTTGGAACTTGCCGTTGCCGAAGTGAATGGCGCCCGGCCAGGCCGCCAGGATACCCCAGCGTAGTCCGTCCAGCGGCACATCGCCGAACCGACCTTTTTCGATCTGAACAAAACAGACGGCACGGCAGTCGCCCGTCGTCGGCAGGCCGTTGAACTGGCAGGGACAACCCCAGGCACAATTGCAGTTTGAGTATTCAACGCCCTGCATCTCCCAATTCACATAGTCACTCATAGGTTACTCCCGGATTATTTGCAGTTGCTGGTTGACGCTCCACCGGGCGCAGAGCACCCCGTCTAATGGAGGCAATAGATTTACTTTTGCCACGAAGTTGACGCCTGTCAAGGGTCGTGTGGCTTGCCAGACCTGCCCGGCTGGAACAAAGGCTGAAGGCCAAGGGATTTAACCGCAAAGAACGCAGAGCACGCAGAGATTTTTTACAGAAGCAAACGGAGGAAGCGAAGATTTACGGTGAGGGATGGCATGTTGCCGTCCCTAAGATTTGCGCCGTAGGCGTTGCTGGAGCTGCAGAGCGATCATTGACTCCGATCGGGGACTTCGCCAAATGGTATTTCAGGTCTAAACCGCACAAAAATGTGGTGGAAATACAGGGAAAGATGGCCGATATTTTTAGGCCACCGCAAAGACCGAACCAGTATTATGAATCGCGCCGGAGCGGTGGCTTGTATTTCACCCGTTGCAGATTTTAAACATGTCTTGTCGTGCCAGTGGCAAAAAAGCTCGTGAAGGCCCCCCTTGACGTCCCATGAATGAAGGGTCTTATCGTTGGAAATTTCCGCCGCGTCGTTTTCCAGTAGCGACGGACTGTGCCCGTCGCACTTCAGTTCGCCAATTTGAAGAGGGCGTCGCTTATGGAACGTCGCTGCAGCGGTTGAAGCGATTTCTCCGTCAGGCGGCCTGCACCGTTCTGTTGTCTGGACCGTTGGGGTTGACCGTGAACCAGGCCTGCGGCGAGGGCATGCTGGAGTTGTTCCAGACGCCCTGGTCCGAGGTTACGCAGAAGATGCCGGAGATTGCCGAGGCCGGCTACGACAGTTTGTGGCTGCCGAACCCGGCCAAGGGCAACTCCGGAAGTTATTCGGTCGGCTACGACCAGTTTGATCCGTTTGATCTGGGCAGCACCAACCAGCAAGGCACGATTGCCACGATGTATGGAACGCAGGATCAATTGATCACCATGGTGCAGACGGCGCACCGGTTCGGCATCCGCGTCTATTTCGACAATATCATGAACCACCGGTCGAGCACGGTGCCCGGCTATCCCGGATCGGGTACGCCGACAAATTATTATCCGGGATTGCGGCCACAGGATTTTCACTTTCAAGTTGTCTCCGGGGGGTATCAGAACTGGCCGTCCATCGGCGATCCCTACTGGTGCACCACTTCCGTTGTAGAGCATCAACCTTTGCTGGGCCTTTCTGACCTGGCGCAGGAACCGGGCACGACCAATCTGAATTTTGGGACCACGGTCGGCAACACGACTCTCAAGCCTGTGTTCATCCGGTTCCCGGGCCGGTCGGATTTGTATATGGATACGAATGGTGCCTTTTTGGGCGCGGGGTCGGGCACCGGCTGGCCATCGCCAGCGAATGGAAATGGGCCGTTGAACGGATGGCGTCCCTTTGACGGCAATGGCCAGCCGGTGCCGGAAGATGTGTCAACTTATCTCTGTCGCGCGGTGGCGTGGACGCTTTACAAGACCAAATGCGACGGCTTTCGGCTGGATGCGGTGAAGCATGTGCCGGTGAACTTTTTCGGCAATGAAACCGGCCAGACCGATGATCCATCCTTTGGCGGCTACCTCGGCGCCATCCAGGCCATGTATGATTACGTCCATGGTTATGGCAGCAACGATGTCAACAACGGCTACATCGAGACGGATGGCAACCGGAACAGCCTGTTCAACACCGAGGCGCCGCGCAACGATGCGATGCTGTTCGGCGAATACGATCCGTCAGCGCTGGCTGCGGGCGAGGACTTTAATGATTATCTCCAGTCGGGGATGCGTCTGTGCAACTTCCCGCTTTTCAGCCAGTTCAACAGCGCCATAAGCTATTACTCGGTCAGTCCGGGACTGTCCGGCATGGATGGCCGCGATTACATCCCGCCCGGGGGTAATTGCGACGCCAACGGCAATTTCAGCGCGGCCCAGGCCGTGAATATGCCGCAGACACAGGACAACGGCACCTGCTGCCCGGCGAATGAAGCGTTGGAAGATTCTTATTTCTTCATGCACGAAGGCCTGCCAATGGTTTATTCCGATGGGTACAACCATAATCTGGCCAGCCTGACCAACGGCAGCACGCCGATTGTTTCCTATGCCAATTACCTCGGCGAACTTGGCGACAACTCCATGCCGGACACGATGTACACGCACAATCAGCTCGCCCGCGGCGGCACGCGGTCACGCTGGAGCGACCAGAATATCATTGCCTTTGAGCGCTACGATTACCGCGACGTGGACCCGCCGTCGCAATACGGGAACGCCTACACGAATCCTGCGGCGACCGTGGTGTTCTACGCCATGAATGATGACTTCGGCGATCCCGGTGATATTGCCTTTGACGACGGCGTCAGCCGGACGAGCGACGGATATTATCTGGTCGGCACCAATACGGCGAGCGGGTCAAATACCGCGGACGTTTCCATTCCCAATTCCCGCGGCAATGGCATGGTCGTCGGTTTTCCACCAGGCACGCTTCTGACGCAGTTGTCCAGTTCCGGTGATGTTGCGGTCGGCGGCCGCGACTTCTACCACCTGCTGGTGCATGGCGCCACCACCAGTCTTAGCACGGCTCAGGCGACGGCCAATGACCCGAATCCGGTGAATCGCCTGATTTATGTGAACACGACCCCGCCCGCGGGAGGCGGCGCCATTGAAATGCTGATCCCGAGCGGTGGCTGGGTGATGTACGGCATCCAATGGCCGCAACCGAGCCGCGCCAACACTGCCACCAATGCCATTGTATTCCGTCAAGGCGCCAGCCAGGTGCCGAACATCACCATCTATCGCACCGACGGCACCAATGGCGATTCACACTTCGATCCGATTTTCCCCTTCAAAATGCGCGGCGGAGTGGATCCCTATACCGGCCAGCCGGTCGTCGCTCCAAATGAAGGCAACGTTTCCAACCTCACCTACGCCATCAACATCCCGGTCGTGACCAACGCACCTTTCGACATTCTCGTCCGCAGCGACGCCTCGACCTCCAACACGCTGGTCAAACTGGACGGCGGCATCGACCTCAACAGCCAGATGGGGCTGGGCCCGACGCATGCCACCGGTCTGGCGCCGACGAACTTCCTCGACCTGCGGGACAATCCGCCCGGTTATGCCGACGACCGTTACCTCGGCTACGAGCAAACGGCCTTCCAATTCCGCAATGGCCCGGAGAAGTTCGCCGCGCGAAATGTTTTGAGCAACAACATCGTCTCCCGCGGCGCGGAGACATATTATTACACGGTCGGCGGCGCGGACACGGTCGTTCCCGGCGCCGGTTTCGGCCAGGGCATCACCAACCAGACGGCGAACTGGGTCTATCACGATCCGGCGGCGGCGGTGA
>DATJYM010000255.1:0-9656 GCA_035499615.1 Candidatus Acidiferrales bacterium
TTACATGCTGCTGGCGCGGCGGCTGCGGCTGCCGGTTACGGGCATTGGCCTGCCGGGACACTTCATCTGCCGCCATCAATCCGCGTCCGGCGAGATCTTTGTGGACGTCTTCAACCACGGCCGGTTGTTGACCAAGGCTGACTGCGTCCATTACCTCGTGCGCGGCAATTACGATTTGCGCGAGGAATATCTCGCGCCGGTCAGCCCGCGCCGAATCTTTCTTCGGATTTGCAGCAATCTGCACCAGATTTACCTCGAATTGGGCTTGAAAGACGACGCCACGCGCCTGCAGCGCTATCTCGTGGCCCTCGCGCGTTGACTTGCCAAACCGCCGCCCGTGCATAAAAATAAGTCTGGTGCCAGCTTAGCTCAGCGGTAGAGCAACGGTTTTGTAAACCGTCGGTCGCCGGTTCAATCCCGGCAGCTGGCTCCATTCTCTTTTTCCTCGGTTCGACGACCCTTCGCCGGCCTACGTCAGCCAAGTTGCGGTCGTGTCATGCTGGACCCCCCGGTAACAATGCGGCGAAGATTCGGTCAGTGGCGGGTGTCCCGCTTCGATCCCGGCACCAACCTAATTCACTTGTTTTCAACATGTTAATTTAATCCAAACCCTTTGTGGGAATGACGTGTTCAATGATGTCCCAATCCTCCTTACGCGCTATAATCGCGCGGCACACCTTCTTACCGTCAGATTTGACCATCTGTTTCCCATCGCGAATGGCATGCTGGGAGCCAGATTTTTTTTGAACATTCCCTTGAAGAAATGTCTCCATTTAACAAATCGCGAATATCGTGGAAGGCGCTTTCACCGGATGGTTTTTTGCGTCGCACGCGGGAACAGTGGGCGAAAGAGATGATAAGAGTTCAAGACCTGACAAAGTATTTTGGAACGAAACGGGCTGTTGACGGAATTTCCTTTACGGTGGAACGCGGCGAAGTGCTGGGCTTCCTTGGCCCCAACGGTGCGGGTAAATCCACCACCATGCGGATGATCACCGGTTTCATCGCGCCCACCCGCGGTTCGGTGACGGTTGGTGGATTTGATATGATGGAAAATCCGATTGCCGCCAAAAAACTCATCGGCTATCTGCCGGAAAATGCGCCCGCCTACACCGACATGACGGTGCAGGGCTTCCTGGATTTCGTGGCGGAAATCCGCGGGTTGCGCGGCGAGGCCAGGACCAAGGCTGTCAATCGGGTGGTCGAACTGTGCTTCCTGGAATCCGTCCGGCATCAAAGCGTGGACACGCTTTCCAAGGGTTACCGGCATCGCACGTGTTTCGCCCAATCCATCATTCACGACCCGGACATTTTGATTCTCGATGAACCGACCGATGGGCTTGACCCCAATCAAAAGCACGAAGTGCGGCAGCTCATCCGCAAAATGGGCGAGAAAAAAGCGATTATTTTTTCCACACACATTCTGGAGGAGGTGGACGCCGCGTGCTCCCGCGCCATAATCATTGACCGCGGAAAAATCGTCGCCAACGGCTCACCGCCGGAGTTGCGCCGCAAGTCGGAATGGGCGGGCGCGGTGACTTTGCGCGTGAACGGCGTGGCGCCGGAAGCCGTGCAGGAGAAATTGAACCGACTGCGCTCGGCAAAAAAAATCACCGCGCACACGAATGGCCCGCGGGTGACGGTGACGGTGTTCCCGCGCACGGCGGGCGACGGCGATTTGACGCGCGAAGTGATTGAGGCCACGAACGGATGGCAGGTGGAGGAACTGCGCACCGAGGAAGGCCGGCTCGATGACGTCTTCCGCACCATCACCCTGCCGGATACCAAAAACTGAAATCCGAATATGAACAGTCTGGGCAATATCAAGACCATCGCCAAACGCGAGCTGCTGGCGTATTTCTCGTCACCGGTCGCCTATGTGTTTATCGTCTTTTTTCTGCTGTTGAACGGATTCTTCACGTTCATGGTCGGCGGCTTTTTCGAGCGCGGGGAAGCGTCGCTGACCAATTCGTTTTTCATATGGCACCCGTGGTTTTACCTGTTCCTCGTGCCTGCCGCCGGCATGAGGCTGTGGGCGGAAGAGCGGCGCGTCGGCACGCTGGAATTGCTGCTGACCATGCCGATTGCGCCCTGGGAGGCCATTGCCGGTAAATTTATGGCGTCGTGGTTATTTCTCGGCCTGGCATTGCTCCTCACCTTTCCGGTGGTGCTGACGGTAAATTATCTCGGAAATCCGGACAACGGCGTGATTTTCGCCGCCTACGCCGGCAGCTGGCTGATGGCGGGCGCGTACCTGGCGGTCAGTTGCATTACGTCAGCCATGACGCGCAGCCAGGTGGTCAGCTTCATCCTCGCCGTGGTGGCGTGTTTGTTCCTCATCCTGGCGGGCTTTCCGCCGGTCATCAACTTGCTGCAAAACCTGACGCACGGCTGGCAATGGCTGGTGGCAGTCATTACGTCGTTCAGTGTCATCACGCACTTCAATGGATTTGAAAAGGGCGTGCTGGATTCGCGCGACGTGATTTTCTTCCTGTCGGTGATCGGCTTTTCACTGTTCGCGACCAGCGTGATTTTGCGAACGCACCGCACCACTTGATCCGGAGGCAGGATGCAAAAGAAGTCGCTCGAAACAATCTTGTATTCCTCGGCGGGCGTCGTGGTGATGCTCGTGATTTTCATCGCCGTGAACGTCATCGCCGGCGCGTTTCCGGTGCGCGCGGATTTGACACAGCAAAAGGCCTACACACTTTCCGCCGGAACCAGGGCCGTGCTGAAGAAACTCGATACGCCGGTGAAAATTGGCTTTTACTGCACGCAAGGCGAAACCGCCACGCCGGAAACGGTTTTTCTGAAGGACTACGCGCGTGAGGTCGAGGACCTGCTCAACGAATACAAACAAATCGCCGGCAAAAATCTCCTGATCCAGAAATTTGATCCCGAGCCGGATTCAGACGCGGAGGATTCGGCCCGGCTGGACGGACTGGAAGCCCGGCAATTATCCGATGGCGATAATTTTTATCTCGGCCTGTGCGTCAGCCTGGCCGACCAGCGCGCGACCATTCCGTTCCTCGCGCCCGACCGGGAAAAATTGCTGGAATACGACATCACCCGCGCCATCACGCAGGTGTTGTCGCCGGAAAAACCGACCATTGGCATCATGAGCGCATTGCCGGTATTCGGCGAGCAGCCCAATCCGGAAATGATGCAGATGGGACAGCAGGGCAGCGCGCCGTGGACGTTTGTCCAGCAGTTGCAGCAGGATTTCAACGTCAAAAACATCCCGCTGGACGCAGACAAAATTGACGACGCTGTGAAGGCGCTCGTGGTCATATTTCCACGCGGCATTTCTGATCAGGCGCAATACGCGATTGACCAGTTTGTACTGCGCGGTGGAAAGCTGATTGCGTTTCTCGATCCGATGTCGGCCATCGCCGGCCGTCAGCAGAATCCCATGATGGGCGGCCTGCCCGACAACGCGTCACTGGACAAATTGCTCAAGGCCTGGGGCATCCAATTCGATACCAGCAAGGTGGTGGCTGATTTGGATTTCAAGATGCAATTGCAGAATCAGAACGGCCAGGCCGAGGACGCACCCGCGTGGCTGGGCCTGACTTCCGATGGCATCAATCAAAAGGACATCGTGACCAGTGAGATTGACAGCCTGTGGCTGCCGATGGCCGGCGCCTTCGTCGGCGAGCCTGCCGCTGGCCTCAAGGAAAACGTCCTGCTCCACAGCAGCAAGGACGCCGGATTGGTGAACGCGTTGCTGGCGAATATGGGCGGCAATGCCGTGCTGCACGGCTTCAAGCCGACCGGCGTGAATTACAATCTCGCCATTCGCCTCACCGGAAAATTCAGGACCGCCTTCCAGGATGGCGCGCCGAAATCCGAGACCGACGAGACCAACCGCATGGTCAAAGGCGCCGGCAATTCCCTAAAGGAATCCACCCTGCCGACCTCGGTTGTCCTGGTGGGTGATTCCGATTTGCTGGCCGACGAATTTTCGTTGCGCAAAATGAGCAGTATCTTCGGCACCCTGATCAGCCCGATGAACGCAAACCTGGATTTTGCGCAAAATCTGGTTGAGCAGATGGCGGGCGACAGCGACCTGATTGGCTTGCGCAGCCGTGCATCAATGAGCCGCCCGTTTACGCGGGTCAAGGCATTGGAGGCGGCCGCCGAGGCGCGCGGCCAGGCCAAGATTGACGAGTTGCAACAAAGTCTGAACGAAACGCAGCAGCGGTTGAGTGAAATGCAGCAGCAAAAACCGGACCAGGACCAGCGCTATATCCTTTCGCCGGAGCAGCGCACGGAGATTGAAAACTTCCGCAAGAAACAGGCGGAAGTCAGTCGCGAATTGCGCCAGGCCCGGAGGGATTTGCGGCGGGAAGTGGTTTCACTGGAAACGCGGTTGGCCTGGCTGAATATCCTTGCCATGCCTCTGGCCATCACGGCGGCGGGTGTGACAATGGCGGTCGTCAAACGGAGAAAAACCTCGGCAAAATGAACCGGAAACAATTTATTGGCCTTCTGGCAGCCGTCGCGCTCGTGGGCACGGCGGGATGGATTGTTTATCAGCGCGGCAATAACTCCTGGGAAAACACCGGTCAAACCATCGGCGGAAAATTGCTGCCCCATCTGCCGGTGAACAGTGTCGCTCAAATCATCATCCAGTCCGGCACAAACGAACTTACTCTGGCCCGGCGTGACAACCTCTGGCGCGTGCGCGAGCGCGGCGATTACCCGGCCAATTTTTCGCAAATCAGCGATTTGTTGATAAAGTTCGCCGATTTGAAAATTGTACAAAGCGACGAAATCAGCCCGTCGCAACTCGGACGATTTGATCTGCTGCCGCCCGGCCCGGCCACCAACTCCGGCACGCTCGTTCAATTCAGAGACCAGACCGGCACGGTGCTCGCGTCTGTCCTGCTTGGCAAAACGCACATGAAGCTGCCATCGGGCGATTCGCAATTTGAGGAAGACTGGCCCGACGGCCGCTATGTCATGGCCGACCGCAACGCTAAAACGGTCGCTTTAGTTTCCGATACGCTCGATAACGTCCAGCCCCGGCCGGCGGACTGGCTGGACAAGGATTTTCTGCACATCGAAAAGCCGTGCGCGGTCGCGGTGCAATTTGCCAACGCCACCAACGACTGGAAACTCATCCGCACCTCCGAGACCAACGACTGGCAACTGGCCGACGCCCGGCCCGGCGCGAAATTGGATTCGTCCAAACTTGACGGTGTCACCAGTCCGTTCAATTCGCCAAATTTTAACGACGTTTCACCCGGCGCCGCCACGCTGACCAATGCCACCGTCCTGAACGTCAAGACCTTTGACGGATTCAGCTACGCGGCAAAAATCGGGTCGGAGCGGGATGGAAGTTATCCCATGACGATTTCCGTCTCCGCCGATCTGCCCGTTGCGCCGCCGACGGGTAAAAATGACAAGCCGGAGGAGCAATCGAAGTTGAGCGCGGAATTCGAGGGCCGGCACAAGACGCTCGCCGATAAACTGGTGAGGGAAAAACAGTTCCAGAACTGGACTTACCAAATGCCGGCATACACGGTGGAGCCGATTCTGAAAACCAGAAGCCAGCTTATGGTTGAAACGAAAAATACGGGAACAAACGCGCCTGCGTCGGCTGTCAAATAAGTGAATTCCTCCCGGTTCAGGGCGGTTCCTGTTGAACCAGATTGAGCCATTCGCCATCGCCGGCTTCCCCGTCAGGTGCACTGCGCAATCATACCCCTGCGGAACCGGCCGACGAATTCTTTTGGGCGATCAACCGTGGTACAATTTTCGGCTGCCGAGTTACGCCGCCGCGAGCCGGATCGAGCTGGCCCTCGTTGCCGAAGTGCGGGTGATTGGGATCGATCAACTTGACCCGGTTGGATTCTCCCAACAGGTCAGGCCGGATGTGGTTTATAATCCGGACATCGGAATGGTCCGATACGGCAGGATGCCCGGCACCTGACCCGAGTCTTCCTTGAGCTTGTCATTGCGCCGTCGACCGAATTCGGAAACACTGCATAGCCAGACAATTTCATGCCTCGCAAAATGTCAAAACCAACGGTTTCGACGGCATCGGTGATGATTCTCGGTGTCGGTTCGTTCGCCCACAGCATCGGACACGCGCTGGCCGACGCAGGTGCAGACATCTCCACCTATCTTACCCGCAATTACGGCCATTTCCCGCCGTCGCTGGTGGGGCCGACTTTTTCGCGGGACGCCTTTTCCAGCCCGGTTCCGCTCATCAAGAAAAACAGTGTGGCGGTGGTCATTCCGCAGTCCATCGATTGGGCGCTCGCGCCCTGGGCAAAGGATATGTTGAAGTCCGGCGTGGGCATCTTCAGTCCCACCGGCGAGGCGATGCGCATAGAACGCGAACGGGATTTTGCCCGGAAACTCTGCGCGGACTATCGTATCCCGTTCCCGCAGGCTTACGTGGCGTCAAACCGGCTGGAGGCTGAAAAGATTCTGGCGCGGCATCCGCAGCCTTTCGTCATCAAAAACCCGCTCTGCTCGCCCACCAGCCCGATTCACACCATCCTGTGCGAAAGCGTCGAGGACACGCGGGCCTGGCTGCGGCACGTCAACTATGCCGAGGGCGTTTTCCTGCAGGAATACCTCGGCCGCGCCGAGGCCGGGCACATCGCCCTCATCAGCGGCGGCGAAGTTTATTCGCTCGTCACGAATCAGGAATACAAATACGCCTTCAACGAAAATCAGGGCATCGTCGCGGGCGCACCGCTCGGCGGGCTGATTGAACGTGATGAGAACGATAAATACGGTCTGGCGCGTGAGTTGATTCATCCTTTGTTGCCGTGGTTGCGGAAGGTGAACTACCACGGTCCGATTCAAGTCACAGCGGTCAAAGTAGGAGAGGCTACCAGCCGATCTCCATCTAAAAATAAAAAGTCAGAGACAGGCGCGACGCCTGTCCTACGGAACAGCTGGCACGTCATCGAATACAACATTCGCATTGGCGTCACCTCCGGCCCGATGATTTTGCGGATGCTCAAAAACCCGGTGGAAATCGTCCGCCGAACCACCCGCGACGAGAAACTCAATCCGCAATTCAAGTCGGGACTGAATTTTGGCTGTTCGCTGACGCTGGCGGGTTACGGCTATCCGTTCACGCAGGTCCGCAGCCCGCACCTGCCGTTGGAAGTGGAGGGCCAATTCGACTGCGACGTGTGGTGGAACGAAGTGGCCCGTGGCGCCGACGGCCGGCTTGTTTCGACCGGCCATCGCATTGCCGATGTGATTGCGCTCGCGCCAACCCTGGACGTGGCCGTGGCAAACGCTTATCGGAACATGCGCAAAATCCGCGTTGTCGGAAGCTATTTCCGCACTGATGTCGGCCAAAGCCTTTGGCCACCGGGAGTGGTTTGACAGGGATGACACAGATTTTTGCCGATGCTCTGCCTTATTTCTAAATCCGGGTTAATCCGTGAAAACGGTGTCTGATTTTTCGGTAGCGGCACAGTTTGGTGGGGCGAGGCTACTGACGAGCCGGCTCGCGAGGACTCTCGCCCCACCGAAACTGAAAGCGTACCACTACTGATTTTTCGTGCCATTTGGCATGATTCGTGGTTAAACAGCCTCTGATGTCTTATGGATTTCGATTCGACAAACTTTCCGTTGCGGCCGGCCTGGACCGAGATTGACCTCGGCCGGTTGCGAAACAATCTGCGGCTCATCCGCCGCGACCTGCCGAAACCGGTAAAACTGCTCGCCGTCGTCAAGGATGAGGCTTATGGCCACGGGGCGCTCGATGTGGCCCGGATCGCCCTCGAAGAAGGCGCCTGGGGGTTCGGCTTGAGCACGCTCGAGGAAGCCATGTCTCTCCGTGAGGCCGGCATCACGGCGCCGTTGTTGCTGCTGGGTGAACGGCAGGAAGCCGAACTGCCCTGGTGCGTCGAACACGACTTGACTGTCTGCGTCAATGAGCCGCACGCCGTCCGCAAACTCGCGAAAATCGCCGCCGCGCACGACAAGCAGGTGCCGGTTCACGTGAAAATCCACACCGGCATGAGCCGTTACGGCGTGCGCTGGGATGAGGCGTTACCGTTGATTGAGCAAATTGTTGCCGAAAAATCGCTGCTGCTGGAGGGCGTGATGACCCACTTCTCGCAATCGGACGAAACGGACAAGACCTTCGCCAACCTGCAGTTTTCCCGCTTTAACGAAGTCCTGAAGGCCATGACCGAGCGCGGCATTTCCGTGAAGCTGCGCCACACCTGCAACAGCGGCGGTTTCCTCGATTTGCCCCACGCGCACCTCGACATGGTCCGCCCGGGCATTTTGTTGTACGGCGTTTTCCCGTCCTCTGTCTGCCGCCGGATTCCCGGCATCGAACCGGTCATGTCGGTCAAGGCACGCATCGCGGCCATTCAAAAACTGAGACCGGGCGAAGTTGTCGGTTACGGCATGCGCTATACAGCGCCGTCGGAACGGCGCATTGCAATTCTGCCCATTGGTTACGGTGACGGTTTTCCGCGGGTACGCAACCAGGGCGGAGCACTCATCCACGGGAAACGCGCCCCGCTCATCGGCGGCATCGCCATGGACGCGCTCATGGTGGACATCACAGACATTCCCGAGGCAAAAATGTGGGATGAAGCCGTCCTCATGGGCCGACAGGGCAACGAGGAAATCACCGTGCATGACATGGCCAAGCTGAAGAATTCGGTGAGTTACGACGTGCTGACAAACTGGCGGCTGAGGCTGCGGCGGAAATCGGTGAACGGCGGATCAAAAATTCACACCGTCCAGCCGGCTGAAACAGCCACTGCTCGGTAAATTCGGGGCAAACGATTTCGTTTTCCTCCGTACAACCGGCGCGCCGTCGGATTCTAGAAGGCCAGAGTCATCACCGCATCCGCCGGGCACCGGAGCTTCAAGGCGCGACCTTCCACCCAAAGCCGGACATTCTGGTTGTAGTCTTTCAGATTGAAGAGAACCACAATGATCTTTCCATCCGGATTGACAAAGGACGTGCCCAGGAAATCATCACTGGACGAGGTGCAGGCAATCCGTTTGGCGCCCGGCTTGATAAACCTGGAAAATTGTCCGAAGACGTAATACGGAGGATTAAAGGTCAGCTCGCCGGTCTCCGTGTTGGCCGTGACAATATTTGATTTGGAATGGCTGGGCGATCCTCCGGCGTGCCGCGGGCCGCCTTCTTGATCGAGCAACAGGTTCCAAAAGATAAAGCCATTCGCCCAATTGTTCAGATCCGTGATCATGTTCCTGGCCAGGTTCAAGGCCGATTTCCAGGAACCGTCCATGCCGGCTTCCGTGTACAACAGCTTCTTGTCGGGAAAGGCATCGTGAACCATTCGGACATTGTCAAAATGGTTGCCCACATACCAATGATAGGCCGTACCCCAGATGTACCGGGCGGCCAGGGGGTCTTCGTAGGCAATCTCAGCCCGCTGATACATGATGCCCCGGTTATGGTCCCAAATCATGATTTTTATATCGGAAAGGCCGTTCTTTTTCATCGTCGGCCCCAGATAATCGCGTACGAAGTTCTTTTCTTCAGTCGCGGTATAGACGCAGGATTCCCAGACCTGGGTCGCCAGGGCTTCGTTCTGAACCGTCAGGCCCCACATCGGGATTCCCTCGGCTTGATAGGCTTTGAAGTATTTTACAAAATAATCCGCCCAGCTCTGGTAATATTCCGG
>DATJYM010000256.1:0-10618 GCA_035499615.1 Candidatus Acidiferrales bacterium
AAAAGCGGCCTTGCTGCTGGGTGCCTTCACGCTCCGCGACCATTCCGGACATTTCTTTGAAATCCGATCCCCACTCTGCCGCATGACCGCTCACCTGACCATGGCCGCCTTTCTGAACGGGACCAACGCCTACGGTCTCGATGGCCAAATGGCGGAGGCCATTCTGTTGACCCTAATGGGTGATCAAGCCAGAGCCTTGGATCGGTTGCAAGCCATCGGCACCAATGAAATCGCCGCGCTACCAATGATCCGCACCTTGCGCGCGCGGAACACCGGTGACTACCGGCCTTTGGACAAGGCGGACAACCTGAGCCCGATAGAAAGCGTTGCATGGTTTTCCGCCCTGTCCGATTCCGTAAACTGCACCCTGGCCTGGACAAATCTCAGCGACACGCAGCAGCAGAGCATCGATTTTATCCGCCTGGCCAATCGGGGCGGTTATTCCGTGGAAATGGGACATCAACTGCTGGCGGTTTCCATTCCGCTTGAACTGCAGGAGATTGCAAGCGTCTACCAGCTTTCGCACCATAAGAAGCTCACGTCGCGAGGACTGGTGCAGGCTCTGAACGAATTGCCGGAACGTTGTTTCACCACCGATTCCAATGGTGCCGTTCAGGTACGGGTCATTGGTTGGGGACAATGGGCGGATTTCCTGCAACGGCACCTTTGCCATGCCGTCCAACATAACTTTAGTTTCATGCAAAATCTTTGGGGCGTCCCGGAGGGTGCAAAACAATTCGCCGCCATGTGCGAGCGGAATTTCGGCGGCCTCCGGCTGTACCCCTTTGTCCAACGGTCCATTTGCCAGGATACGAACACCTACTACCAATCCGTGGACGCCGGTGCCAAGGTGACGATCGCCACGCCCCAACTGGTCCCATCGGATTGTTGGAATTGGCTTTGCTACCCAGCCGGCTTCGCCACCGTTTCAGTTCCAGATACCAGTTTCCAGCTTTCCGGGCAGTGGTTCAATCATAATCCGCTGCCGGGAACGGTATACGACCTGAGTCCGCGCCTGCATCAGCCCAATTTGCTCATCCGCCCCGATATCATCGGCCGCCTCGAACAACTCCACGAGCTGGCCCCTTTCGACACAAGCGTGGCGAACTTCATCCTGCTGAGGAAATTCAACAATCAACCGACGCATGACCAGGTTATGGCGTTGTACGGTCCTATGCTGCCATACTCCGCGACAGCAAGGCAAAACGTCGCCGGCGTGGCCAATGACCAGCCCGACCAATATGAAAAGCTGATGCTGCAGGCGGCGGAGTTGAATCCGGCCCGCTATTATAGCCTCGGTGATTATTTTCTGGATCATACCAATGAAGACAAGGCCGCATTTTATATTGATAAAGCGTGTGCGAGCGATCCGGACAGTGTCCGCGTCTCCAATTACGCCGTCTGGCGGGTGAGGTATTACTTGAAAAGGGGACAGACCGACAAGGCGCGGGAGATCGCAGATTCCGCCAGCGATGTTTATTCCTCTTGCGGACTTGAATCCGAGGCGGTTTTTCAGGAATCAAGCTCCAACTACGACGGGGCCTTTGAATGGTATGCCAAAATCGAGGAACGTTACGATGATTCGGGTCCATTGCTTGCCTTTTGCCGGCGTTATCAGACAGAAACCGGTGACACACGTTTTGAAGCCGAGATGCAAAAACGCCTCGGCAAACTGTTCACAAACGGAATTGAAAATGTCAGCCTGACCAACTTTCAGGGCCTGCCAGCTGACGGAGTGTCAATCCAGGCTGAGAACGATCTGTTGAAGTCGGCCCGGTTGAGAGCGGGCAGCGTGATTGTAGCGGTGTACGGTGTGCGCGTGCACAATTTTCAACAATATAATTATGCGCGTGAGCTTAAGAGCACACCTGAGTTGGATTTGATTGTATGGCAGGGCCGGCGCTACTATGAGTTCAAACCCAATATTCCGGGTCACCACTTTGGTGTAAGCTTCGGGGACTATAAGTCCGCATGGCACTGATGAATGTGGCGGCAGACCAGCCAATTGCGCGAAATCGTTTAACTGCCAAGACGTGGGTCTGCCAAGCTGGGGAAAGCCTCCTGGCGAGCCCCTTTCACTCTCGAAGGTTTTTGACCTTGAAAAAACGCGGACTACGCGAAAGGCAGGAAGCATCGCCGGGCCGTCCAGGACTTCAAAGATCAAAGTTCAGCGTCCGAAGTGGAATGTTGGATGATGCTTCACCGCGTGAGGCCAAAAGCCTTTTACGCGGTCACCCTCCCCGCTTGGTCTGCTCGAGTGCCTCGTCGTGTCCCCGGACCAGCGCGGCTTTGATGCGCTTCTGCTCGATGGTCAGGGGGCCGACCGGCAGCGGCCGGAGCGGGCTGAACACCTGGATGCGCACCCCCGCCGGCGGATGTCTTATGAGTTCGATTGCGTCGTTATACTTCACATTTTGCCGGGCCGTCCAGACCCGGGCCACCCTGGGAAATTCCGGGTAAGCCAGCCGCCCGAGCCAGCGCGGAATCGGCTTGAGCTGGAAGGTCGGTTTATGCGTCAGCACCACCGTGATGTCGGTCGCGCCATCCGCGAGAGCCCGCCGGATGGGGATGGGGTCCGACACCCCGCCGTCGGCGAACGGATGATCGTCCACGTAATCAAACCCGCGCGTCGCCAGCGGCATGGTGGATGTGGCGCGAAGAGCGGCAAAGACCCGGTCATCGCGGACATGGAAGTAAACCGGCTCGCCGGTATGACAATCCGTCAGCACGATGTAAAAGCGTGTGGGTGTTTTCTGCAGCGCCTCGACCGATAACGGGACGTGCACCCGGAAGACGTGGTCCACCAGGTACGCCAGGTCAATGACCGGTTTGTGGTGGAGGAAATTGGTTTTCCGCACCACCTTGCTGGCAAATTCACGCCAGATGGTCAGGCCCGGTTCCCACAGACCGGCGACAAAATACGCCGCCGTGCACGCGCCGGACGAAGCGGCATAAACCAGATCGTATTGCCGCCGGCCGGTTTCGTGAAGAAAAGCCAGCACACCGGCCGCCCACGCTCCGCGCATGGCCCCGCCTTCCACGATCAAGGCCGTCCGATGTTGACTGTCCCGTCCTGTGAATTCGTCCTGATGGTCCATGTTCACCCCTGGAAGTCCGCATTATGCATTCCACATTCCCGTGAGCCGGGCTGACCTCGGACTTCAGTCTTTTCCCCCGCCACTGCCGTTTTGCCTCAGGTCAGGGCTCACGTACACACCGAAAACCGGTTTCGTTGACGGAGGTTGACGGCGATTTGGCATCCCGGTTGGCGCAGCGGTTGTCGGTAGCGTTGGCTTCCCACGAACCGCCCCGCAAGACCCGCTGAGTCCCGGTGACCGGTCCGCGCGTGTCACCTTGCGTCGCGGCCGCGTTGGTGTACCAGTTCATATCGTACCAATCCCAGCACCATTCCCAGACGTTGCCCGACATGTCATACAGTCCAAAACCGTTTGTGGCGAAATAGCCGCACGGGCTGGTATAGGGCGTCACCCCGTTCGTAAACGCCGGGTTGTAGCCACGGGTGGGACTGACATCAAAAGGGAAGTTCGTGCTGCTGGAGTAATTTGCCCGGCTATGGGTGATCGTATTGGCATCCGTCCAGGGGAAGCGGTGGGCGGCCGCGCCTCCCCGTGCGGCCTTCTCCCACTCCGCCTCGGTCGGCAGCCGATAACCGCTGGCGGCCCAATTCGGAAACGGAGCCGTCTGCCCGCTGCGATAAACCTGGGTCAGGCCGCTGTCACTGTAGTAAACCGGGCCCAGGCCTCCCATCTCCGAGCGCGCATTGCACCATTTCACGGCGTCGAACCAGGTGACGCGCTGCACCGGATGATTGGCCGCCTTGCCGGCACCGGCATTTGCGGCGAAGGCATAGCCGCTGTTCGTCGCCCATCCGCCCACGATGTCCCACAAGGCCTTGGAAACTTCCATTCGATCCATGTAGAAACTGCTGACGTTCACCGTGTGGATCGGTGCTTCATCCACCGCAAGGTCACCGAAAGTGTCACCCATTGAGAAAGATCCCGCGGGGACGGATGCCATGTCGGGCGATACGACCAACGCACGATAAAACCGGCCCGACACCCCGGCCGAGCCGGCATCGGAAATCACGCAGGGACTGTTCATCACCGCCAGATTGGTGAGGCAGAGCCAGTTGTTCGTGCCGGCCAACTCATTGCAATACTGGATTTGACATACCGCGCCGGTTGCCCCGGTGCAGGTCAATTGGGGAATTCCGCCGGCAACCTGAATGCCCAGCGCCGGAGTGCTTTGGGCAGAGGCAAGCTTGAGCAACAGGAACAAAATGGAAAGAATGATGCTCGAACGCGTTTTCATGATCGGGTGAGGTTGAGGTTCACGGTTGATGGGGCCGAAAAAACACCTGCTTGCAGGGGGGTTGACGATGAGCATTCTGCCGGGACGCCCTTCCGGCAACGGCGACGGCGGGTTGGTTCGTGCCTTGAGTATACACCGGGAGCTGGCCGTAAAGAAAAGCAGCGGTCGGATCGCAACGGGAACACATGGCCAGGCACCGTTCACGCTTACTCCAATTGCCAGAGCACACCAAGGGCCTGTGCTGACATGATTATTTAATCTAAAATTAACGTATCAGTCAATGTTTATAAGTGATTGACAAGAAGCGCGCGGTTGGCGGCAGGATATCTTCAACCACCAACCACACTGAGGACGCAAAAATGTTTTACCACAGATGGACACCGGGAAACACGGATTGACTTGCGGTAACGGGCGCAAAAGGTTGACATGAGTTTCACAAATGGACGCGCATTGCTGCGAAGCGCTGGAGGGCCAAGCCATACGGTCGGTTTTGCCGGTTCAGCCTTGATGGCCGGGCAAGCACATGCCAGGCTGAACGCCATGGCAAGTCTCCAGCAATGGTCTGGAAAAATCCTCAAAATCCGGTGTTTCGCTTTGCTGGCCATTACTGTCCTTGGAGCCCGGTCTGAGGCGAATGCGAAACCGGTTCCCGCACCAACAGAACCCGCACCCAAGCAGTTACGTACCGATCCTCGACAACTTTGCGTTGCTCTGCAATGGGAATCCACCCCGGGGTCAAAGGCTTATGAACTTCAACGGGCCCAAACCACCAACGGCCCATTCAAGGCGTTGCCTAACAAACTGCCGCAATTGACAATTTACAATGATTTTATCGGCATAGGCGGCGCAGAGTTCTACTACCGGGTCCGCAGCCTGCAAACGAATGGCCAAGGTCAGGTTTTGCCTTCGGATTGGTCCGAGCCGGTGAGCGGACATTCCGATGCGCTGAACCAGGAGCAATTGCTTACGGAAGTGCAAAAGGCCAGCTTTGATTATTTCTACCTGTATGCTCATCCCACCTCGGGATTGGCGCGGGCTTCGGTCAGGAAAGACCCCGACATTTGTGCCATTGGCGCAAGTGGCATGGGCTTTTTCAACCTTGGGGTCGGGATTGAAAGGGGCTTTATCACCCGTCATGAAGGTGCCGAACAGGCCTTGAAGGAACTGCGATTTCTCTCCGGCAGGACGGAGCGGTTTCATGGCGCGTTTCCGCATTTTATCAATGGTGAAACAGGTGTGGTCATTCCCTTCAGCAAATATGATGACGGCGCTGATATTGTCGAAACTGCGTTCCTGATGGAAGGCGTCCTCTTTGCGCGCGAATATTTTTCCGGATGGGACCCGGAAGAAGCTGAAATCCGATCGCTGGCGGACAAGCTCTGGCGTGATGTCGAGTGGGATTGGTTTGTCAACAAGACCGGTCCGGTTCCCGCGATGATTTGGCATTGGTCGCCGGATTACGGCTGGAAGAAGCATCTTAATATCCTGGGGTTTAACGAATGTCAGATTGTGTATGTGCTGGCACTGGCCTCGCCGACCCATCCGATAGATGCCAGGTCCTATTGGGAAGGATGGGAGTCGGCACACTACGCCACCAATCGCACTGAATTTGGAATTGATTTGGATCTGGGAAGCCGGCTCGATCTCGGCCCGCCGCTTTTTGAGACACAATTTTCATATTTGGGTTTGGATCCTCATCAAATCTTTTTTAAGGGCAGGAGTTATTTTGACCATTTCAAGGATTTTTGCCTCGTGCAGATCCGGTATGCTGAATCTAAAAGCAAGGTTTACAAGGGTTATGGCCCGCTGTGGGGCATCACGGCCAGCTCGGGACCGGACGGTTATCGGCCGTTTGCGCCGGGATTGCTGGACACCGGCACGCTGGCCCCCACGGCCGCCCTTTCTTCCATGCCTTATGTTCCCGACCAGAGCATTGCCTGCCTGCTGGAACTCTATCAAAAATACGGCTCGACCTTGTGGGGCCCCTTTGGGTTTTACGATTCACTCAATTTGTCGCGCCAGTGGGTGTCAAAAACCTATTTGTGCATTGATGAAGGTCCGATTGCGCCGATGATTGAAAATTACCGTTCGGGTATGTGCTGGAAGATTTTTATGAAATCCGATGAGATACAATCGGTGGTAAAGCAGTTGAACAATGGTGAAATGTCGCGTTCCAGCACGGCGGCAGCACCCGGAACGGACACCAAAGGAATTAAACCAAAAGGTAAAGCCGGGTCGGCAACCCGTTAATAAGGCAAAAGACGACGTGAGGAGTGCCAGCACAGACGATTCGTCAACTGGTCGCCTGCAAACCAGGACACGGCCGATGTTATTTCGCCAATTGCCAGTGGACAGCGGCGCGGGTTTTTATTTACATTTTTGATGAATCCTATGCCAAATTATTATGGCAAAAATTCTTTGCGTTTTATATGACGATCCCGTAACCGGCTATCCTCAGTCTTACGCGCGCGATGATATTCCCAGGCTGGAGCGCTATCCCGGCGGGCAGACGATGCCGACGCCAAAAGCAATTGATTTTACGCCGGGTGAACTGTTGGGCAGCGTCTCCGGTGAACTGGGTTTGCGAAAATTCCTGGAAGCCCTCGGACACAAACTGGTGGTTACTTCGGACAAAGACGGCGTGGATTCCGTTTTTGACAAAGAATTGGTGGATGCTGATATTGTCATCTCGCAACCCTTTTGGCCTGCCTACCTGACGGCGGCGCGCATCGCCAAGGCGCCCAAACTAAGACTTGCCATCACCGCCGGCATCGGTTCCGACCACGTTGACCTGCAAGCAGCCATGGAACGCGGCATCACCGTCGCCGAAGTCACCTACTGCAACAGCCTCAGCGTTGCCGAACACGTCGTGATGATGATTTTGTCTCTCGTGCGCAATTACATTCCTTCCTACCAATGGGTGGTCAAGGGAGGATGGAACATCGCCGATTGCGTCGAACGTTCTTACGATTTGGAAGGGATGACCGTCGGCACGGTCGCCGCCGGACGCATCGGCACCGCCGTTTTGCGGCGGCTGAAGCCGTTCGACGTCAAACTTCATTACACCGACCGGTATCGGCTGCCGTCCGAGGTCGAAAAGGAACTGAACCTGACGTTTCATCCGAATGTGGAATCGCTCGTGAAAGTTTGCGACGTGGTCACAATCAATTGTCCGTTGCATCCCGAGACTGAAAACCTTTTCAACGAGACCCTCATCGCCCGGATGAAACGCGGCGCGTATCTGGTAAACACGGCCCGCGGCAAAATCTGCGACCGCAACGCCGTTGCGCGTGCGCTGGAAAGCGGCCAGCTCGCCGGTTATGCCGGCGACGTTTGGTTTCCGCAACCGGCGCCGAAAGACCATCCCTGGCGCACGATGCCGCACCACGGTATGACGCCGCACATTTCCGGTTCGAGCCTGTCCGCGCAGGCGCGTTATGCTGCCGGGACACGTGAAATTCTGGAGTGTTGGTTTGAAAAACGTCCGATTCGCACCGAATATCTGATAGTTGACGGGGGCAAACTCGCCGGAGCGGGCGCGCATTCTTATAGTGCGGGGGACGCCACGGGTGGTTCGGACGAAGCGGCGAAATTTAAAAGATAAAGTCAAGCGGCTGGCTGCAGGTTCAAAGGTGAAGGTTCGTGTTCATTATCCGCCTTTGGCCTGGTGCGGCTGGCATAATTTCCGAAGGCCTCTCGTCAGCAGTGACGCGTCACCGTTCACCCGGCCGGTGGGGTGAGGCTACTTACCAGCCGTTTCGACCCAAGGTGGGGTGGGATCGCCGAGACCTTCTCAAAACCGAGTGTTTGCCTCCTCTCCCCACTTCGTGGCGGAGAGGGAGAAGTGCTCAGGCAGGGCGCTGTCTTCTGAACGCAAAGAGCCCACCGAACGGACGGCTCGGTGATGCGTCCCTGCTTCGGCTCGCGAGGATCCCCGCAGGGGGGGACAGGCTGCTCGCCTCACCAAGGATCTGGAGGTCTATTAACCACAAAATACACGAACGACTCGAAAAGATGATCTATTTTGCCGGGGCAGGCAGTCCAACGTCCTGGCTCAGTTTTTCCGCAGCTTCAGGGTTCACCCATTTCACCAGGGAAATAAAATTCATCAAAGCCGGGCTGTCGGGTTTTACCTTGAACAGGTTCCTTAGCGCATGCACGACCTTGGCGTAGGTTTCCGCGTATTTTTCATGCGTCAACCGGGACACGTAGGATTCCATGATGGCTTGGGCCATCGGGTCGGTCTGGCCGTCGGGCAGATAGGGCAGCAGACAAAAAATCCGGACCAACGCCATGGGATCAGCCTCGGTCAAGGCCAGCCAGCTTTGTTTGACCTCATCAGAGTCGTACTTGGCGTGCAGCCGGTCCCGAATGGCGGTGGCGATGTCGTTTGGAGAATTCCGCTGCGCCAGGCGGGCTTTGATGTTTTCCCAGGCCATCCGCTGCTCCATTTCGGGGGAGACGGCGACCTCAGGCTTTTTCAACTCTGTTTCGATTCCCTTCAAACCGAGTTCCTGAGCGACCGCCAGACTGAGGGACTCCGCCTCGTTCTTGCGGATCCGGGTCGAAGTCGCGATGGCCTTGACCACCTGCCGCTGCAACTCCGGTTTAATCAACCGCAGCACGGAAACGACGGTCTTGGCGGGAGGTGATTTTTGATTGGGAATAAGATGTTTGACCAGGGTGGCTATCACCCCCTCCAACTCGGGCACTTTTTCCATCCGCAACGTCAGCACAAATTTCAGAGTCCGGCCGGCCCCGCCGCTCTTTCCGACGTTGTTCACGATCATCAGCCGCTGGTCGGCTCCGGCCACAAAGCCCAGCAGACTTTCCGCCTGTTTGATCAGTTGTTCGTCCGGGTTGTCCTGGTCATTGGTGACCACCAATTGTTCAATCACGGCCGGCAGGCGCTGGGCAAAAATGCCTTCGGGCGCCTCGGTGTTCTGGTGGTTGTAGTAGTGCAACAATTCCAGGATGAACGAGAGTTTTAGAAAGGTGTTTTTCTGGGCCTGGCCTTCGGCGGTGGACGCCTTGCTGCGCTGGATTTTTTGGTGCAAAGCGGCCAGTTCCTTCCGTTTCTCGGCAGTCAAGTCCGGCGCCTGCTGGAGCAGCGCCTCAAAATCGTTTTTGAAAGCCAGCACAATCTCCTCCGGCTTGGGACGCGGATTGAGCTTGGCGTCGGTGGTCAAATCATTAAAGCCAACCAGCGCCGACTCGCCAAATTCGCGGACGATCCGTTCCCGCGGCACCTGGCCCTTGACGAAGCAGCGATTGGCCCGGATGGTTTCCTGGGCGAAAAACGAGTCGGGTTGCGCAACGAGCGATTGGAGCATTTTGGTTTCGAGGGGGGTATCCAGACGAATCAATTCGTCGACCGCCGGCTTGATGGCTTCTGCCAGGTCACGTTTGGATTGCTCCAGAACCTTCAGAATTGCCGGTTGCAGGACGTTCCCCTCGATTTTGCCGTTGGCGAGCGCCGCGCAGACTTCGTTGACGTGAGTGTTATGCTCGACCAGCCGGGAAACCACGACGCCGACGTCATTGATGGGCAGCTTGCTGACCAGGCCGGCAATCAGGTTTACCAGTTCGCCGTGCGATCTTTGCCGGTGTTCAATGGCCTTTTCCAGGAGCGTCCGCAGCGACTTGTTCTCCTGTTCCAACGCGCCGCGCTCGGCTTCCAACTGATCCACCCGGGTGGCCAGGCTATGCCAGCCTTTCTGGATTTCCTCCATTGAGGTGACCGGACGGTTGCCGTGCTCTGCTTCTGGCTGGGCCATGAGTCAATATTCCACAATCTGGTTGCTTTGTTCCATTCAATTTTGCCTGGTAAAATGAGACCAGGAACCGGGTCCGGATCAAAAAAACATTTGCAAACCTGTGTAATCGGTGGAAAGTAGCAAGAACAAAATTGAGCCGGGGGATTGACTATGGCACACGTGGTTACCAACAAATGCGTTAAATGCAAATTCACCGATTGCGTGGAGGTATGTCCCGTCGCCTGCTTCTACGAACTGGACAATCAACTCGTCATCCATCCGGAAGAATGCATTGATTGTTCGGCATGTGTGTCGGAATGCCCGGTGGAGGCCATCTACGCCGAGGGCGATCTGCCGGCGGAGTTTCAGGCGGACACCGCGTTCAACGCAGCTCAATCCAAACAGATAAAAGAAGCGGGCAGGGAAGCCATCCTGAAGAAAAAGGAGCCATTACCGACCGCGGCGGACAGGAAAAAGGAACTCGGCTATTGAGTGGATCGGCGTGTCTTTTGATGGAGTTAAACTTCAGG
>DATJYM010000257.1:0-13782 GCA_035499615.1 Candidatus Acidiferrales bacterium
CTGGCCCGTGTCCTTGGCGGTCACGTAAGCGGTCACCGGCCGCGCCGTGAAATCAGCGGCCAGGCTTGGTTCCGCTCCCAATACCCCCGCCAACACAGCAGCAGTTGAAATCAGGCCGGGCATGATGGTCGATATAAATTGGCGTCTCATAATTGCATAGGGGATGCTGAATCAGGATTCCGCTGGAATTTCACACATCAATTTTACCTAATATGCTTATTGACAGTAAAATCAATATGCCATATTCAGTGGTTAACTCAATTTTTTTACTACTTGTAATTAAAGTTGTCAACTTTTATATTACAAGACGGTACCACGCCGTTTTTTTTCAATCTCAGCCCAATCACCTGAGGTTCCGTGCGGCGAGGCAACTCAATAACTGTTGGCACAAGCAAATGCAACCCGACGCCGCAATTTGTTTATGAAACAAACCAGACTGTTTACCGTTTCCGTGGCATTGGTTGTGGCACTCGGCGGCTTCGTTTGGGGATTTGACGCCACCGTCATTTCCGGAGCGGTTCCATTTATTCAGAAGTACTTTGCCCTGACTGGCGACCGGGGTGACTTTCTGCTCGGCCTTGCAGTGAGTTGCCTGGGGTGGGGTGTCTTGGGAGGCACCGCCGTCGCGGGATTCTTCAGTGACCGGTTTGGACGCAAAAAGGTTTTAATCACCACGGCGGTTTTTTTTATCGTCTCGGCTTTGCTCTCCGCCTTGACGACCAATTTTGCGATTTTTGTCGGCGCGCGGATCCTCGGTGGAATCGCCGTGGGTGGAGCCATTCTGATTGCGCCGATTTATATCGCAGAGATTTCGCCGCCGCAGTTGCGCGGCGGCATGGTTTCGCTCAACCAGCTCATGATCGTGCTGGGCATCTCCGCTTCTTTCTTTTCGAATTACTTCCTGCTGAACACGGGTGAAAATAACTGGCGCTGGATGCTGGGCATGGATGCCGTCCCGGCGGCGCTTTTTTTTCTTTTTTTGTTTACCGTGCCGGAAAGCCCGCGGTGGCTGTTCGGGAAAGGACGTGAGCAGCACGCTCGCGAAATTCTGTCAAAGGTGCGTGACGATCAAAACCTGGACGAGGAGTTGAACAGCATCCGATCAAGCTTTCAGGAGAAAAAAACCAGGTTCGGCATCAGAGCGTTGTTCAGTTGGAGAATGAGTTTTGTCATGGGCATTGCCCTGGCAATTGCGTTTTTCCAGCAAATCACCGGCATCAACGCGGTTTTTTATTACCTGCCGACGATTTTCACCCAGGCCGGCGGCGGCACCAACGCCGCGTTCTGGCAGGCGGCTTTGGTGGGAGTGGTCAATCTGGTAATGACTTTTGTTGCGATTTTATTCGTCGATCGTCTCGGGCGCAAACCGCTGCTGGCCATAGGCGCGACAGGCATGGCGATTTCGTTGCTGACCTGCAGTTGGGCGTTTCACGCTGCCAACTACCAACTGACCGAAAAATCATTTGTCATCCTTCAGGAAAACAAGGTCCCCGCGGATCTGATTACCGACCTCCAAAACTCGGAGAAAACTGTTTTCACCACGGACAAGGAATTCATCGCCAGCCTGGAAACAAAATTCAGCGCCGAACGGCTCAAGCCTTATCACGATGCGCTCGTTACCGCCGGACTAAACATCCGGGCTTCACTGGTTTTATATGCGATCATCGGCTTCGTGGCGTCCTTTGCCATTTCGCTGGGACCGGTGATGTGGGTGCTGTTGTCGGAAATCTTCCCCAATCAATTTCGCGGCGCGGCCATGTCCGTTGCGGGGTTCTGGAATGCCACCGTCAGCGCCAGTGTCACGTTTATTTTCCCCTGGGAGTTGTCGCACTTTGGCGCGGCGGGAACCTTTTTAGGCTACGGACTGATGGCCGCTGCGGCATTGATTTTCATCCTGATGTTCATCCCGGAAACCAAAGGCAAGACGCTGGAGGAACTGGAACGCATACTGATGAGAAAAGGATAGGGCCCGCCACCGCGCCACCCATCTGAATTTAACCATAAACCCAAATTTATTATGAAACCCAGCGATCCCCCCCGCAGCGCTCCGTTCCTGCGGGCACAAAGAGCAACTTCTGATCATTTGTCGATTTGGAAATGTGGCGTGAGGGTGGTGGCCGTGGTGCTGATGACGTTTTCCGCGGGGTGGGCGTGGGGAACGCCGGCGACCGGCGGGCTGGCGGCGAGCACACCGGTGGCGGCAGCGCCGGTGGTGGACATACCGGTCAAAGTGGAAGTGCGCAAGACCGCCGACGGCAAGTGGGAACTGCTGCGTGGCGGGCGGCCTTACTTTGTCAAGGGTGTCGGCGGCGACTATTCGCGCGAGGTGCTGGTGGCGGACGGCGGGAATTCAATCCGGCTGTGGGGCGTGGACGCCAACACCCGCAAGGAACTGGATGAGGACGAGAAACAGGGGGTGACGGTGGCGCTGGGCTACTGGGTGGGCCACAAGAAGGATGGTTTCAAGGCGGACGATCCCGCGACCGTCCAACAGCAATTGGCAGAGTTCAAGCAAGTGGTGCGGACGTACCGGAATCACCCGGCCGTGCTGGTTTGGGGCATCGGCAACGAAATGGAAACCGGGAATAACACGCCGGCGCTGTGGGCCTCGATCGAGGACCTGGCGAAAGCCGCCCACGAATTGGATCCAAATCATCCGACGATGACAGTGATCGCCGAGGTCGGCGAAAACAAGGTGGCGAACCTGCACAAATATTGCCCGGACATCGACATTGTGGGCATCAACTCTTATGCCGGCGGGCAGGACATTGGCGATCGATATCTCAAGCAGATGCCCGCGGGGACGGCCAAGCCGTATCTCATCACCGAATTCGGCCCGCCGGGGCAGTGGGAATATTGGAGCCGGACGGCGTTCAGGGCCCTCAACGAGATGTCGAGCACGGAAAAGGCAACCTGGTATAGTAATTCGTATCAAAAGACGGTGCTGGAGCATCCCGGCGAGTGCCTGGGGTCGTATGCCTTTTTCTGGGGCAACAAGGTGGAAGCGACGGCCACGTGGTACGGCATGTTCCTGCCCGACGGCAGCAAGCTCGCCGCGGCGAATACGATGCAGGAACTTTGGACGGGCAAGGCGCCCAAGTATCTCTGCCCGGTGATCAAGAAGTTGACCATCAACGGCTCCAACCAGGTCAGCGCGGGCGACACCGTGATGGCCAGCGCTGACGCCAGCGACCCCCAAGGCGACAGGCTGAAGTACGAATGGGTGATGTATCGTGAGCTCGCCAATTACGGCATTCAAGAACCCGGGGCGGACGCCGGGAGGGCCTTTACCGAGGCGATCGAACAGAACGGCGGGCCGCAGGTGTCCGTAAAAATGCCGGACAAGAACGGCGTTTATCGAATCTACTGCTACGTGCGGAACGAGCATGGCGCCGCAGCGGTGGGGAACCTGCCGGTGCTGGTCAAAGGCGGCCAAGAGCCGCCGCTTAAGGCGCCGCTGGCAAAATTGCCATAGATCATTTTCACGCTCCGGGCGCGCGGCGGGAACGGTGGCGGGAAAGCATCGTCGACTTTGGCTGCCTCACAAAGGACGCGGCCCTTGTCAGGAATTACCTCGAGTATTTATGCCCTGTGCGCCGAACGCGACTAGCCGTTTCCCTTGCCGCGCCGCTTTTCCAGCTCGACGCGGATTTCGCGCGCCCTGGCCTCCGTGAGGCCGTAGGTCAGGACCGCCCAGATGGCGATCGCGGACGCGATCAGCGGAATGCCGCAGTCGCAGGCGCGCATGAGATAAAGGGTTCTCGCCGGTTGCGCAGTCTTCAGCGCCACATCGAAGCCCGTGGCGTGCAGGAGGTAGCCGGCGATAAGCGAGGCGGCGGCCATGCCCAGCTTCACGTTCCACCAGTAAATCGCCCCGTACATTCCCTCGCGGCGCTCGCCGGTCTTGAGTTCATCCAGGTCGCAGACGTCGGCCACCATGGCCCCGACGACGGTGAAGATTGAGCCGATCCCGAACGAAATCAGCGGAGCGGAGAGAAGCAACAGGTACGGATGCGCGGGATTATACGTGAACCACTTTGCCACGAACCCGAAAAGGGACAGGGAGGTCATGATGCAGAACGTCCGCCGTTTGCCGATCTTCGAGGACACCCAGGTGGACAGCCAGATGATGGCGAACGAGGCCAGCGAACTGGTTATGCCAAACCACAGGTTCAGTTGCGATGCCTGGGTCGCGTCCCCGCCGAACAGGTAAAACGTCATGTTGTAAAATGTGAACGCCGAGCCAAGCTGATAGCCGTTGAAGACCAGGAACGTGGCCAGGCACAACTTGAGGAACGGGCCGGATTTCCAGGTGGTGATGAAGCACTTGAAGAACTTCTGGATGCTCTTCAGGACGCCCTCGCGATCCGGAGGCGGCAGACTCATTCGCTCCCGGGTGAAGAGGGCGGGCATGATGCCAAAGAAGGCGATACACAGGCCGATGATGATGGCCAGGGTGCGTGCGCCCTGGACGGCGCCGTATTGACCGGCGAAGAATTTTGGGTTGTAGATAAACCAGTAGAAGCCGGGACACAGCAACCACGCAACCTGGCCCATGATATTGCTGTATCCCATCAGCCGGGTCCTCTCGTGGTAGTCCGGCGTCAGTTCATATCCATAACCCACCAGCGGGATCGAAAAGATCGCATAGGCGGTGAAGAAGATGACCGAGGCGGCCAGAAAAATCCAAAAGTAGAACATCTCGCTGTGCCCGGGATACAACTGCCACATCAGGGCAAATACGATGCCGGACAGAATGGCGCCCCAGAAGATCAACGGGCGACGGCGGCCCCACCGGGTCCGCGTATTGTCGGAGACGTGGCCGATGACGGGATCGATAAAGGCGTCGAAAAGGCGGGGAATAGACTGGGTGTAGCCCACGAGGCGCGGGTCCATTCCCAAACCGAGATTCAGGATGATCGGCAGGGCGCCGACGGCGGCCGCCTGCAGATTGTTGGCGAGCATGCCCAGGCCGTAAGCGAACTTCTGCAGGAAAGGCAGGCGATCCTCGGCAGCCGTCTCATAGTGTCCCGTTTCTCTCATAATTGATCGTTCGTCTCTGGCTGCCCGACGGCACCCCGCCCGTTGGAAAAGGCGGCTCGAGGCTAATGTTTCTCAGAGACGACCACAAGCCCGTTTAATATCCCAGGAAGGCCAGCAAGTCGTCAGCCGATAGAGATCCGGGCAGTGTCCTGATTTGCCCGGAGCGCAGAACGTCCTCAATCCGGAGCAGCGGAAACGGGCGACTCAGCTGCGAGTTGAGACAACGCGCGCTCCCCTTCGATCATTTGGAAGCCAAATTAGGACGCTGCCGGGACCTGCGCAATCTTGACGGAATTCACGGCAAATCATATAACTTCCCCTGATGAGTTTGCGCGAAAACACGCCATCCCCAACTAACCTGCCCTCCCCAACCCAAACCCACGCCGGTCTGACAGTTGCCGAGAAACTGGGCTATGGTTTGGGCGACACCGCCTCTCATTTCGTGTGGGACATGGTGGGCTTCTGGTTGCTTATTTTTTACACAGACGTTTACAAGATTCCACCGGCGGCAGCGGGCGCCATCATGCTGATCGCCCGGTTCTGGGACATGGGAATTGATCCTGTGGTCGGCATGATTTCGGATCGCACCCAGACCCGGTGGGGCAAATTCCGGCCCTACATTCTCTTTGGCGCGGTTCCCTATGCAATTCTGGCGGTGTTGACATTTTCCACGCCCAATTTTGGCGAAACCGGCAAAATTATCTACGCCTGCGCCACTTACGCCCTCTTGATGACCGCCTACGCGGCGGTTAACATACCCTATTCGTCCCTGGCAGCGGTGATAACCTCGGACACTTATGAGCGTGCGGGTGTTAACCAGTATCGCTTCATCTGTGCCTTTGTCGGCATGCTGGTGGTGAGCGGATTGGCGTTGACGCTCGCCAAATATTTCGGAGGCGGCAATGAAGCCATGGGTTATCAACGCACCTTGATTCTGTTCGGCTGCCTGAGTGTGGTCTTCTTCTTTATAACCTTCGTCACCTCCAGGGAACGGGTGCAGCCGTCGAAGTCACTGGCCGGCTCGGTCGGCGAGGACCTGGGAAACCTCTTCAGAAACCGGCCCTGGATCATTCTCGCCCTGGTGGGCATCGTCTCCTTTGTGATGTTCGCCATGCAGAACTCGGCGATTGCCTATTACTTCAAGTATTATGTGCATAGCGTCAGCGCCGAAAACAGCATGGTGGTTGGCAGTTTGCAATGGCTGCGGGCGCTCTTGATAACTTGTTTGCAATGGGTGGGAGTAAACAAGCAATGGGAGGGCAATCTGGGAGAACCGGACGTGCTCCTCCAATGCTTCAACATCATCGGCACGATCGCGCTGATCATTGCGCTGCCCATTTCCAAGCCTTTGGCCAGGCGTTTCGGCAATCGTAACGTCTTCATCGCCAGTTCAATCATTTCCGGCCTCTTTTTCATCTCGCTGTATCTGCCCGGCCAGAAAAACGTGGATGCCATCTTCCTGCTTAATATTTTGGCCAAAATGTCTTATGCCCCGGCCGTGCCGTTGCTTTGGACCATGATCGCCGATGCGGCCGATTATTCCGAATGGAAAATGGGCAGGCGGGCAACGGGTCTGTGTTTTTCCGCGGCAACCTTTGCGCAAAAAGCGGGATGGGGCATCGGCGCCGGCATCGCCGGCTGGCTCCTGGCAGTCTTTAACTACGTCCCAAATGCCATCCAAACCCACACGGCCCTGACCGGCATCAAGTTGCTGATTTCCGTCATTCCCGGGATATTGTATATGTCCTGCGCCGGCTTCATGATTTTCTATAATATCGATTCGAAGACCACCGACTTGATGAAAAACGACCTCGACGCGCGGAGAGCAAAGGAACAGTCCGTCAATTAATCATCTGGCAATCACTCTGTCGCTCCAACACATTTTGGCCGGAACTCTGGTCTCGGGTGGACAAGCCCGGTAGATTCGCAATGACATGAAATCCAAACTGCATCTTGGCAAAAACCCGGTTCATTTCAACGTCGATCCGGTTCGCGGGGAACTAGTCATGCTGGAAGGCGAAGAATTTTATCGGATTGCCAATTATGACCGGATGCGGCCCTTTTTCATGACCGTGGTCAGCGATGCCGATCATTGGATGTTCGTGTCCAGCAACGGCGCACTTTCCGCCGGCCGCCGCAACGCCGACCTGGCATTGTTCCCGTACTACACCGACGACAAAATCCGCGACATGGTGGAAGTCACGGGCAGCAAGACAATCCTCATCGTCCGGGCGCGCGGCCAGGACCAAATCTGGGAACCGTTTTCCGAACGTGGCCAGGGTATTTATCGAACCCGGCGGAATCTCTATAAGAATTTCCAGGGCAACAAATTGATTTTCGAGGAGGTCAATGAAGACCTTTCACTGACCTTTCGTTATGGCTGGCTCAACAGCAACCGGTTTGGCTTTATTCGCCGGGCCTGGCTGGCCAATTCCGGGTCAGGCGGCGCGCGAATTGAATTGCTGGATGGCCTCCAAAACCTGATGCCCTGCGGCACCGGCAGCCAGTTCAATCTGGAATACAGCACCTTGCTGGATGCATACAAGCGGAGCGAGCTGGTTTCCAAAACCGGCCTCGGTCTGTTCCGCCTCAGTGCCATCCCGGTGGATCGTCCCGAACCGGCCGAGTCCCTGCGCACCAACACCGTATGGGCCCTCGGCCTGAAGCGCCGGATTACCCTCCTGTCATCCTCGCAACTCGATCGCTTTCGCCAGGGCTTGCCGCTTCAGGACGAAACCGACGTGCGTGGCGAGCGCGGGGCTTATTTCGTCCAGGCAACCATGAATCTACGGCGCGGCCAAACTGTGAATTGGCTGCTCGCGGCGGACGTCGGACAAGGTTCGCCGGAAGTGGCCGCCCTTAACCAATTGCTCCTCACACCGGCACGCCTGGAAAAGCTGGTCCGGGCGGACATTGACCAGGGCACCCGGGAACTGGAGCGCATCGTGGGTGCTGCGGATGGGCTCCAGAAAACAGCGCGCCCGTTGAGCAACGCCCGTCATTACAGCAACACCTTGTTTAACGTAATGCGCGGCGGGATTTTTAACGACGGTTACAAACTCGATCCGGATGATTTGCTGGTCTCGGTCACCCATGCAGACAAAACGGTTGCCGCCCGTCACCTCTCTTTTTTCCATCGTCTGCCCAGGCCGGCTTCCTATGGTGAAATGGTGGCCGCCGCCACTGCGACGCGTGATCCACAGCTGGAACGCCTTTGCCGCGAATATCTGCCTCTCACCTTCAGCCGCCGACACGGCGATCCCACCCGGCCGTGGAACCGTTTTTCCATCGCCACCCGGAACGCCGACGGCACCCGCATCCTCAATTATGAGGGAAACTGGCGCGATATCTTCCAGAACTGGGAGGCGCTCGCGGTTTCCTTCCCGGAGTTTGTTTCCGGCATGATCTGCCGCTTCCTCAATGCCTCGACCGCCGACGGCTATAATCCCTATCGCATCACCCGCGACGGAATTGATTGGGAAGTTGTGGATCCGCACGATCCCTGGTCCTACATCGGGTACTGGGGTGACCACCAGATCATTTATCTGCTGAAACTTCTGGAGATTCTAAATGAACACGATTCAGCCATTTTGCAGGACCTCCTCACGCGCGACCTCTTCGCCTACGCCAATGTCCCCTACCGCATCAAATCCTACAAAGCGCTCCTGGCAAACCCGAAGGATACCGTCGTTTTTGATGCACAAATTGAAACACTCGTGCAACAGCGCGTCCGCGCCCGGGGCGCTGATGGCAAGCTGGTCTGGGACCGGCGCGGACAGGTGCGCCTGGTCAATCTGACCGAGAAGCTGCTGGTTCCGATATTGGCCAAGCTTTCGAATTTCGTCCCCGAAGCCGGCATCTGGTTGAACACGCAACGGCCGGAATGGAACGACGCCAACAATGCCCTCGTCGGCAACGGCGCCTCCATGGTCACCCTCTACTACCTGCGCCGCCACCTGACGTTCTGCCGTGAACTCATCCGCGGACAAATGGATGCACAGTTTCCCCTTTCTTCTCCGGTGGCCGGACTGTTCACCGCCCTGGACCGCATTCTGAATCGGCACCGACGGCTGCTGGCCGGAACGTTCACCGACCGCGACCGCCATCGAGTGCTCGATGACCTGGGCCGCGCCGGGAGCAACTATCGACAGCGCGTTTACCAACATGAGATGCCTGATCAAAAAATCCTCATCACCGGCCAAAAATTAATCCGATTCTTCGACACCGCATTGGAGTGGATCACCCATTCCATCCGGTCCAATCGCCGGCCCGACGGGCTTTTCCACGCGTACAATCTTGTGCGGTTCGATAATCGATCCCGCCTTCCCATCCGCCGTCTTTATGAAATGCTGGAGGGCCAGGTCGCGGTGCTCAGTTCCGGCCATCTCTCGGCGGTCGAATCGTTGGAGGTGCTGAGCGCGCTCAAAAAGAGCTCGATGTATCGCCCCGATCAACACAGTTACCTGCTCTATCCCAACCGGCGGCTCCCGGCCTTTGTCGAAAAAAACAACATTCCGCTGAAGGAGATCCATCGCTCGCCGCTGCTGCGGAAACTGTTGGCCGACGGCAACCCGCGGCTTATCGAACGCGATATTGCCGGACGGGTGCACTTCCGCGGCACCATCACCAATGCCCGGGATATTCGCCTCATCCTGGAACAACTCGCCGGCGACGGTTATGCAGGATTGGTGAAGCGGGACGGGGCGATGGTGCTTGATCTCTTCGAACGGCTGTTCGACCACGAGTCCTTTACGGGGCGTTCCGGCACCTTCTTTGGTTATGAAGGATTGGGCTGCATTTACTGGCACATGGTTTCCAAACTACGGCTGGCCGCCGGGGAAACTTATTTCCGCGCCCTCAATGCCGGCGCACCGCAACGACTGTTGAAACGACTGGCCAAATGTTATTACGATATCTGCTCGGGCATCGGCGACCGCAAAACACCGGACGCTTACGGAGCATTTCCCATGGACCCGTATTCGCATACCCCGGCGCAAGGCGGCGCCCGCCAGCCGGGACTGACGGGTCAGGTGAAGGAAGACATCCTCTGCCGGTTCGGTGAATTGGGCGTCAACGTTCGCGAGGGTTGCATCCATTTTGAACCGCAGTTGCTGCGCCGGGAGGAATTTCTTCCTTCTCCGGCCACCTTCTCTTACTTCGACGTGGCGGGCTGTGCACGGGAACTGCGGCTCAAAACCGGCGCACTCGCGTTCACTTATTGTCAGGTTCCAATCGTGTACCAACTCGCGCCAACGCCGTTCCTGACTATGGTATTCACCGACGGTGGAAGGCGGCGTCAACGCGCACTCGTGCTGAACGAAGACAGCAGCCGCGCCATTTTTAAGCGTACCAATATCATCAAAGCATTAATGGTGGGAATTAAACTTCCGGCCTGAACTTGAAGCCGCCAGTTGCCGGACGATTTCTGGCTTCCTGGCTCCGAGACCTGGTTGTTTTCTGGTCAAAGTGTCGAATAACCGGCCCGTGTTCACTTGGAGAAACCCAAGTCCGCGAACCTGAAGATAAAGCCTTTGGCCGGTCGAGCCGTGAAGGTACCGAATGCGACTAAAACGGTTTTACCAGCCGTTTGGTATGCAGGTTGCTCGGGATTTGAAGTTCCCATGCTAGCAATTGGAGAACAAAGTTCCGAATGAACTTAAGACAAATGTATTGAGCCATTATGCGAGGTGGCATCCATACGCACCGCTATGAAACGCATTATTCTTTTGATATTTGTCCTCGTCGCTTGTTGCTCAGTGTGCGCGTTGGTCGCTTATCGGACCGGCTTTGCCCGTGCCGTGCAATTACTGGGTTCTGACGGAGATGTTTACCTGACCCGTGGGAATGGGGCACTGTACCTGCAGAACGCCTCAGTCACCAACAGTGCCACCGGGAATCCCGATCAGGCCAAAGCAGTTTGGAAAGCCGCTTTTGTCATGACGCTGGGTGCCTTGGACAAACTTCGCGCAGGAGACACCAATGATGGGATACGGAAAATTGAGTCCCTGTGTTTTGCATCGGCCATCGTGGTTTACAGTGACCCCGCTTATCGTGACTCCAACGTCAGTCTTTTGTACGCGCCAGACCTGATCCAGTATCGCTCCCGATACCACAGCAATCAGGCGCGGTGGACACCGGCAGAAACGAACCTGGAGGCCATTCTCGCGGATTGGAAGTAACCACGCTGTCCGGCGGGCGTGGCCGGCTATCCTCTCTCCGCTCAAAGACTGCTTTGTGCGGTGTTGATTTGAGCGCGTAATAGATCATGTAGTGTAACCAGGCCCAGCAACTTGCCGTCGGCGGCATCACACACCACGGCCATGCCGGTCGGCGATTCGATCAGCAGCGCCTGCAACTGTCGGATCGTCTGACGCGGTTCACAGCGGACGATCGGCGCCAACCTGGGCGGACGCTTCTCAGCCAACGCTTCTGCCAACTCCGCCCTCGTCGCAATTCCGGCCGGTTTGCCACCCTGCAAGACCGGGAAGCAGTTGAAGGAGTGGGCTTTCAGGATTATTTCCACCTCCCCCGGTTCCAGACTGTTCAAGATGATCGGCTGAAAATTCGCGATGGTCGAGATGGGCAATTTTTGCCAGCTCTGCATATCACGCGGCGGAAGCAGTTTCTCCAGTTTGTAGCCGTCCTGCTCCAGAATGGCGTCATAAAAATTCGCGCGCGTCAGACGGCGGCTGATGGCCTGGCTGATGAGCGCGCCAATCATCAACGCCGGCACGATGGAAAACTCATGCGTCATCTCGAACACGATGAGGATTCCCGTCACCGGCGCGCGCACGACGGCGCCCAGACAGGCACTCATGCCGACCACCGCCAGGGTGAGTACGTCCTCGGTGGGCAATGGGGTTACCAGCCCGACCACTCCGGCGAGCAGCAACCCGCTCATTCCACCGAAGAATAACGTCGGTGAAAAAATACCGCCGCAACCGCCAAAGCCATAGCAAAGGACCGTGGCCAGTAACTTGGCGACCAGAAGGACACCGGCAATGTCCCAGGGCAATTGTTGATTCAGCCCGGCAGTCAGATCGCCGTAACCCAGTCCGAATACGCCGAGATGTCCGGTCAGCAAAAACACGCTCGCGCCGATACCCCATGCGAGCGTGGCGCCGATGGCAGGCTTGAGCCAGCCGGGAAGTTTCTGCAACCGCATTTGCCTGGCACGCAATTCCAGGGACGCCTTCTGGAACAACACCCCCGCGAACCCGGCCAGCGCCGCGGCAAACGGCATCAACACATAAGCCCGCCACGTCGGCGCATCCATCTTCGCGATGGAAAACGCCGGCTGCCGGCCGATCAAACCGTGCACGATCAGCGCGCCAATCACCGAAGCCAGCAGCACGCTGCCCAGCAGGTTGCTGTTCAAGTCCTGGATGATTTCCTCCAGCACAAACGTCACGGCGGCGATGGGCGTGTTGAAGGCTGCGGCCAGTCCCGTGGCGGCGCCCGCAGCGGTCGCGCGCCGCCGGTTTTGTTTCGCCTCACCCGTCAGCCCGGCCAGTTGCGACGCCAGTCCACCGGCCAGGTGGACGCTCGGACCTTCCCGACCGAGGCTGGCGCCTCCGCCGATGCTCAACACCCCGCCCAGAAATTTCACCCACACCGCGCGCCACGGGATGATGCCGAAGTCCTTCCAGAACGCCGCTTTGGCCTGCGGGATGCCGCTGCCGGCCGCTTCCCGGCAGAATGAGTTCAGCAAGTATCCCACCGCCAGCGAGGTCGTCACCATGACCACAAAACTCCCGATTAAAAAGGTCGAACGCGATTGTGCCGCCAGCCGCACGAAGGTCGCGCCATACAGGACATTAATCAACAGCTGAAACGCCACCACGGCCAGCCCCGCCGCGACGCCGTAAAGACAGGTCTGCAGGATGTTGCGGGTGTTGGGAGGCAGCTTCCCGAAATAACCAGATGATGTTAAAGCAAACACGTCGCCAGTATAATTCCAGATCCCCGGCGAAGTTCAAGCATCCTGTGCTGTCACAATACCCAACCGGGCCACCTGATCCGACCCCAACCGGGCGGTCAGGCTCTCGATTGAGAACCAAGTGCCTCTAAATTTTTCGGACGAAGAGCTTGAACAATTGCTGAAAATGTCGGAAATTTTTTTATGCGGTTGGTTATCGTTTCAAATCGGTTGCCGTTTACGGTTTCCGCCAAAGAGGGGGTGCCTGAGTTCAAGCCCAGCGCCGGCGGATTGACCACGGGTTTGTGGAGCTATTTGCAACGCAAGTCGCCGGCGGGCGCCGAGCGCCCGGATTATCTGTGGATGGGCTGGCCCGGCGCCAGCATTCGGCCCGAATCCGAGGCGGCGGTGCGTACTTACGGCGCGCAACAATTCAAATCCTGTCCGGTTTTTCTGCCGGAGGAGAGCATGGACCGGTTCTATCTCGGTTTTTGCAACAAAACCCTCTGGCCGCTGTTCCATTATTTTCCCATGCTGGCCCATTACGAGGAGGAATACTGGCAGGAATACCAAAGCGTGAACCGCCGTTTCGGCGAGGCGGTGGTGAACGCCCTGCAGCCGGATGACCTGCTGTGGATTCATGATTATCACCTGATGCTGCTGCCGAAGCTGGTGCGTGAAAAATTTCCCGAAATGCCGATAGGCTTTTTTCTGCATATCCCGTTTCCGTCCTGGGAGGTTTTCCGGATGCTGCCGCGCGCGTGGCGGGAGGAAATCATTGAGGGCCTGCTTGGTTCAAGCCTCATCGGTTTTCACACACA
>DATJYM010000258.1:0-3261 GCA_035499615.1 Candidatus Acidiferrales bacterium
TCTACACCATTCTCTCGGACAATTCGGCTCCAACGCTGGTGGGCAATTTCACCCTCGACGGAACGGGAACCATCACCTTCAATCCGGTTCCCGAACCCTCGACGTATGGCCTGATCGCCGTTGCCGGCCTGTTGTCCCTGAGCCTCCGCAATCAGTTCCGCCGTCAACAGCCATGATCCGCAGTTCCTGAAACAACCTGAAACAACGAGAAACAAAATAAAAACCTACCATTAAATAAATATGAAAATGAACAAATTAACATTAACAGCTGTCCTCGGATTGAGCATGGCTGGCATCTGCAGTGCCGGAACTGTGTATCTGACGGGTTCCACCGCCATGCGCGGCGTCGTTTACAACACAATTGTCGCCCCCGGCGTCGTCTTCCAGGCGGCACCGACCACCACCCTGTATCAGGGCGGCACGACGGGCAGCAACGCGGGCAGCGGCGCCAACTACATGGCGTTCTCTGGCACGCTCGTTGGCGGCTCGGGCACGACAATTATTCAATGCCATTGGAGCGGCTCGGAAGGCGGCATCCTGGACGTGGCAAGCAATACGGTCGTGACGGAATCGTTCATGTCGCCGGCCTCCATGGACGGCACCGATCATGGCACCAACTTGCCGCCGAGCACCGTGACGGCGAACGTGAATCTGGCCATGGCCGACAATGCCCAGTCATTTTCCCGAACCAAGCTGCCGAAGCTGACCGCTGGAAAGGAAGTGGGCGTCATCACTTTCAAATGGGTGCGCAATCCCGGTGCGTGGACCGGCTCAAATGTGACGGACTCTCAAATCCGCCAGGCGCTCGGAGGCCTTTGCCCCTTGGCGGTGTTTTCCGGCAACGCCGCCGATACCGCCAATTACGTTTATGTTTCCGGTCGCGACAACCAGTCAGGCACCCGCGTGAATGCATTTGGCGATTCCGGTTTCGGCATCTTTACCACACCGGTTCAAATTGAAATGAACAGCTCCGGCGTGATGCAATCCGTTGGTGGATCGTACGGCGGTGACTTTGGTTTCTCCAGCGGCGGCACCTTGGCCGGCACCATGGGCGCCAACACGGTCGGCAAGGACGATCCTTACAACGGTCTGACGGGCAGCGGTTATTCCGTGATTGCCTACCTCAGCGTGGGTGACGCGGCGACGGCGATTACGGCTGGCGCGACCGAATTGGCCTACGACGGGATCACGTTCAGTTCCGCCGCCGTCAAGGAAGGCACTTATACCTTCTGGGGCAACGAGTACATTTATCAGGCGAACAACGTGACAACCGGCAGCGAAGCGAACAATGTTTACAGCCTGCTTTCCGCCACCACGGGCATCAATACCTATTGCGACGGAGTCAAGGCCATCAAGCTGACGGACATGCACTGCACCCGCAGCGGCCCGACGAGCGATCCTTCGCACAACTAACAGCAAATCATCACTCATGCCGGCGTGGACTCAAGTTCACGCCGGCTTTTTGGCTAAATGCATGATTCGGCAACGAGCATGAAGTTGTGACGGATCGGCCTTTGAAAAGATCAGATTGGTGAAAACTACGTTGAAAATTTCCCTGGTTTTGAACCTGCTATTGCTGGGCGGTTTTGTTTATGCCTGGCTGGCCCAACGTTCGCCACAAACCGTGCATGAATTGCCGGCCGTGATCTCGCCGGTCGTGACGGCAACCGCGTCCACGACCGAAATCCCGCCGGTCATCCGGCAGACCGAACCATCGCCGTTCCGCTGGAGCCAGCTTGCGTCCCCTGATTACCATGAATATGTTGGAAACCTGCGAAAGATTGGCTGTCCCGAGGCGACGTTGCGCGCCATTGTGACGGCGGATGAGGACGTGAAATACCGCCGGAAAAGCCAGGAACTGGAGCAAAAACTGGATGCCACCAGCACGAGTTCATGGTCGGTGCAACTCAGCACCTACCAGCAACAGCAGGACTTGAAGGCACAATTAATGAGACTGCCCCGGGAGGAGTATTTGGAAATCTGCGATTTGCTGGGATTGCAACCAGCTTCGGAGCGGCAGCCGGCGTTGGCCGGCACTGGAACTGCCACCGGCCGGCCGGCAATTGCGAGGAAGGCTGCGGTGATGCCGCTTGTTTTGAAGCCGGTCAACTATGCCGAGCTGGGGCTGAATGAACAGCAGATCCAGGCGATTAACGAGCTGCGCGAACAATTCGTGGATGAAATCGGCGGCCCGAATCAGGATCCAAGCGATCCGGCCTATCGGGAACGCTGGCAGATGGCCCAGCCTGAGATGGACGACAATTTGCGCGGAATGCTGGGCATCACTGTGTTCGAGAATTACCAGTTGGTGGCACAAAGCCCGCCGCCTTCGGGGAACTGAACTGTGCAGCAGCAGTTGCCTCGTTGTTCTGCGACGAATGATATTGGTTGGGAAACGAGTCGTGCATCGAGGTCGACGCCACAGTTTACTTCTGGTTTGAAGATGGTTTTTCTTTTTTGGCGGTTGTACCCGCAAATTGTTCCGCCCGGCAAATGGCCTCCGAAATCTGTGAGGATGTCAGCACCTGTCCTTTCAGCGGACTTTCACCACGCAACTCCTGAAGATAGTGATTGGCCACGCCATCGCCGTTTCTGGATGCCAGATAAAACCACTTGAAGGCCTCGACCGGGTCGTTTTCCACCCCGGAACCGTCGAGATACATCCGGCCGAGATTCAACTGCCCATCGGAATCATTTTTCTCAGCTGCCTCGCGATAACATTTGACCGCCCGCAGCAGGTCCGGGTTGATCCCGGCGCCTCCGTGTTCATATATGGAGCCCAAGGGGTTGAGAGCGCTCACCCGGCCGTTCGAGACCGCCTGTTGAAACCACTGGCTGGCGATTTTGCAGTCGACGGGCACGTCTGCCGAACCATTCAGGTAAATGTAACCCAAGGCCAGCATGGCATCAGTCTGGCCCTGCTTTGCCGCCTGATGATACCATTTCAGCGATTCCGTAATATTGGTGGGAACTCCCTGTCCTTCGAAGCAAATCCGGCCCAAGCTGTATTGGGCCAGAGGATCGCCATTCTCCGCCGCCCGGCGATACCAGCGGGCTGCTTCTTGATCATCTTTGGTCACGCCCAGGCCCTTGGCGTAAAGGACGCCCAAATCGTTCTGGGCAAAAGCATATCCTCGTTCCGCTGACTGATGCATATATTCGGCAGCCTTTGTGTAATCCTGCGGAACACCATCCCCTTTGGCGTACTGTTTTGCCAGAAAGTACAATGCTTGGGCATCGCCCCTGCCGGCGGCACCCCGG
>DATJYM010000259.1:0-5889 GCA_035499615.1 Candidatus Acidiferrales bacterium
GAATGACATAGCTGGCGTACTCAAGAAAGCCGCGGTCGACGCGCGTGTGCAAACCCATGGCGCGTTTGCGAGGATCGAACGGCTTGCGAATGATGTTCTCCACGGCCTCGGCAATGACGTGCTGCGCGCCGTTTTCATTTCCATTGTCGTTGCCGTTGGCTTCGGTGGCCTTTTTCTTTTTCGGTGGTTCAACCGGAACCGCGCCTTCGATGGGCAGTTCGCCCTGGTCAGAATCTTTTTTGCGTTTTGGCATGTATAAAATTTAAGTTAATCCTCCACCGGCACCACGAGGCTGTCCATGATGAAGTCCTTGCGTTCGGGGGTATTTTTGCCCATGTAAAAGTCCAGGATGGGCGCGGACTCGGTGCGCGGCGCGTACTCCACCTTGCTGAGCCGCATCTGTTTGCCGATAAATTGCGAAAACTCTTTGGGGCTAATTTCTCCGAGGCCTTTGAAACGGGTAATCTCAGGTTTTCCGCCAAGTTCTTTAATGGAGTTGTCCCGCTCGGCCTCGCTATAACAATAAATCGTTTTTTCCTTGTTGCGCACGCGGAACAGCGGCGTTTCCAGGACGTACACGTGCCCGTCGTGGACGAGCTGCTCAAAGAACTTGAAGAAATAAGTGATCATCAGGTTGCGGATGTGCATGCCGTCAACGTCGGCATCGGTCGCAAGAATCACCTTCTCATAGCGCAGGTCGTCAATGGTGTCTTCCACGCTCAACGCCTGCATGAGATTGTACATCTCGTCGTTTTTATACATCACGTCGCGCTTAAGATCCCAGACATTCAGCGGTTTGCCCTTAAGGACGAAGACCGCCTGGTTGTTCACGTCGCGGCAGCTCGTAATCGAACCGGCGGCAGACTGGCCTTCGCAAATGAAAACCATCGTGCCTTCGCCTTTTTCCTTTTTCTTGTCGTAATGATGCTTGCAGTCCTTCAACTGCGGAATGCGTATCGCAATGGCCTTGGCACGTTCACGCGCGAGCTTTTTGACAGCTTGCAACTCCTTGCGCAGTTGCTGCGTGTCTGCCGCCTTGGCCATGATTTTCTCGGCGATGTCCTTGTTGCGTTGGAAGAAATGCAGCAATTCTTCGCGCACATTATTGACCAGTTCCGTGCGGATTTCGGTATTGCCGAGTTTGTTTTTCGTCTGCGATTCGAACACGGGGTCTTTTAAACGAATGGCTACGGCGCCCACCATACATTCGCGCACGTCGTCGCCTTCGTATTTGGCATTGCCGTATTCGTTGACGGCCTTGAGCAGGCCTTCGCGGAACGCGCTCAAGTGCGTGCCGCCGTCGCTGGTGTATTGGCCGTTGACGAAGGAATAAAACGTCTCGCCGTAACGCGAGTTGCTGTGCGTAAAACAAAATTCCAAGGTTTTGCCCGCGTAATGCAGCGGCGGATAAATCGGGCCGCTGCCGTCGCTCGCCAAATCCTCCATCACGAGGTCCATCAGGCCATGGCGGGACTGGAAAATTTTCGGTTCCGAGCCAGCGACATTCAACGTGAGCTTCAGGCCGGTATTCAGGTAACTATAATGCCGGAGCCGCCGCTCGACATGCTCCATGTTAAATTCGCTGTCTTTGAAAATTTCGGGGTCCGGCTCGAACTCAATGAAGGTGCCGTTGGGCTCTTTGGTTTTCCCGGAATCCTCTTTTTTCAGTTTGCCGATCTTAAAGGAAGCTTCAGCGAATTCGCCGTCGCGATGGCTGCGGACCAGGAAAGTTTTTGACAGGGCATTGACGGCTTTGGTGCCGACGCCGTTCAAGCCGACGCTGAATTGAAAGACTTCGTCATTATATTTGGCGCCGGTGTTGATCTTGGAGACGCAATCCACGACTTTGCCCAGGGGGATGCCGCGACCGTAGTCGCGCACCGCGACGCGATTGCCCTCGATATTGATTTGCACGTCGCGCCCGTGACCCATGATAAATTCGTCAATCGCATTATCCACCACTTCCTTGAGCAGGATGTAGCAGCCGTCGTCGGGATTAGTGCCGTTGCCAATGCGCCCGATATACATGCCGGTGCGCAGCCGGATATGTTCCAGCGATGACAGCGTTTTGATTTTGCTCTCGTCGTAAACTTGCTTCGGTTTATCTGCCATAAAAATTGTGTGAGTGAAAAGATAAGCGAAGCGGCGAAGTAGAAAAATAGAAATTTAAAAAAGAACGCCCGGTGCCGGCCCGGCGTTGGGAATAAAGTTGGACTTGTGACGGCCGGTATGCGCAAACTTCGGCTGCCTCCCGACCGCGAGGTTCCAATCCAGAAATCCGCGGCGGATGAATACGATGACGCTAAACCTGACCCGGTTCCGCCGTTGTGCCAGTGTTCTGGCAGTCCTGAGTTTTCTGCTGGGCAGCGGCTGTGTTTCCAGCGGTCCTTCGGAGCAGGAAAGGCGCGCCGCCAAAGAGCGCGTCGAAGCCGCCCACACTTTTACGACGACACTGGCCGTGACGCCGCAACGTGTTTCAATTGTAGAACTGGATCAACTTACCTATGGTTACGCCGACCGTTATTACATGGTCATCAGTTCGGCGGTGGATGCCATTAAGCGCAACAATCCCGATCCCGTCCAGCGGCGTCTCGCCGATCAGATCGAACTCCAGAGCGTCCTGGCGATGGATGACATCGTTTCCAGTGACGATCCTTATGCGCGAACGCTCGACCTGGTGGTCTCGGTTACGCTGGAAAGCACGCTGTTGATCGACGAAAACCAGGCGGAGCAGGACTTTGGCGCCCGCGCGCCCGTCCTGATCTCGGCGTTCCGCACCATGCGAGTCGAGGCGTGGCAGCTGGCCGCAAGAACTCTCAACCAGGAACAACTCGAACTGCTGGACTACATCATTCTCGAATGGCGGCGTACGCACCCCAACATCGACCAGGTGGCTTACGTCAAGTTCGACAACTTCGCCGGCGCGCGCGCCGCCGGCCTGCTGGAAGGCTTCAAAGCCGGCGATGGATTCCTGGCGCCGCTGAGCGAGGCCAACGAAACGTTGAAAGACTGGCAACGCTTGACCGAACGCGCTTTCTGGTATTCCAAACGCGCCCCGAACATTGCCGCCCTCCAGGCCGAAGTTGCGGTGAACGAAATGCTTTCTTCGCCCGAAATTAATTCGGCGTTCCGGGATGCCGACCGCCTCACCAAAACGGCGGAAGCAGCGCCGCAGACCATTGATGACCAGCGCAAAGCTTTTTTTGCCCAACTCGACGCCCGCCAGACGCTGCTCACCAACACGCTCGGTGATGTCCGCCATATCGTCGCCGATGCCAACTCGTTGGGTAACACGGTCTCGCTCCTTACCACCAACACGCAACAGACACTCGCCGCATTCAGTGATACGCTCAAAGTGGCCGACGAAATTGGGAGGCATTATGGTCTCGACCAACCTTCGTCTCATCCGCCGGCACGGCCATTCGACATCCGGGACTACACAGCCGCCCTGGTGCAACTCAACGAAGTGGTGACCAACCTCCATCAACTTTCTGTGAACGCCGATCAGCTTACCCGATCAGAAGGCTGGAATAAAATGCTGCGCGACATGACGGACGCCACCGATCGCCGCGTGGACCGCGCCTTCACGCGGGTTTGCCTGGCGCTGGTACTGGCGTTTCTCCTCGCCGTGATTTACCGCTTCATCTCGCTCCGGCTCCAGGCGAAAATGACCCGCCCACCCAAAGAGAAACTATGAGGAGTTTTGCCCTAATCTGTCTCATCCTTCTGGCAGGAATTACCGCTCGCGCGACGACCAATCTGCCCCCTGCCACCAGCCTGCTGCTCAACGAAAAGGCGTCGTTCGAATTAACGGCGGGACTGGCACAATACGAGAATCCGCCGGCATTCGCCGGTAAATTCACCAGCGTTGGCGGCGGGAGCAGCGCCATCCTGGTCAACCGCTGGGCTGCAGAATTCGCCAGGCTCTATCCGCAAGTGCAGTTGGACTTGCATGGCGGTGGCAGTGAAACCGGGCTGGCAGGATTGATTGAAGGCAAGGTGGACCTGGTGCCGATGAATCGTCCGGTGCCGGCAGAGGACATCGCACGCTTTAAAGCCAAATTCGGCTATGAACCTTCGCAAATCGTCGTGGCGCAGGATGCCGAAGCGGTTTACGTCAATAAGAATAATCCCATTGCCGGGCTCACCCTGGCGCAGCTCGACGCCATCTATTCTGACAAAGCCCGGCGCGGCGGCGGCCGGCCGGAATTCTGGCAGGACCTGGGTGTCAGCGGCCCGTTGGGGGACGAACGGATCAACCGGGTCAGTCTTAGCCAGGTCCACAGCAGCTATCTCTATTTCCAGGAGGTCGTCATGCAGGGTGCAGAGTACCGCTTCGATGTGCACTTCGAAGTCGTCCCCAGCTCGCTCGCGCAAGCCGTGGGCGCGGATGACGCGGGCGTGGGTTTTGCCAGCGTCATGTTTGCCACCAAACGGACCCGCTTCGTTCCGTTGCAGGCAACCGATGGCACTTACGTATTGCCCAGTTATGAAAATGTCCTGAGCGACAAATATCCGCTCACTCGCCCGATGCGGATCGTTTTTAATCGCAAACCGGATGGCAGTATGAACCCGGCGGTGCGGGAATTCCTGCGCTTTGCTGTCAGCCGGTACGGCCAGAGAATCATCGCCCTGGCGGGCAGTTACCCGCTCACTGTCGAGCAACAGCAGGAAGCGTTACAGACGATTGGAGAAACCCCGCCAAAAGCAACCCGGTGAAACAGGACCGTTGTGGCCCGTCCAACTGAGTGCTTCTTAACGGCTTATTCTCAATAAACCGGCGCCCAATTGAGACGATAGAACCGCTGCGGGTCGGCCCCGATGGCATTGGAGGTAGTCACGAATGGATTGAGCGTATTGGTCGTGGTCACCAGGCTTCCCAGGTTCACCCAATTGCCCTGGGCCAAATCAGTCGCGTACTGCATTTGATATTGGAATCCCGCCGGCGCAATCAAATCAAGCCAGACCATGTTGTTTGTTTGGGCGATCGATTGGAAGGTCGGCACAAAAATTGGCGTCAGGCTCACGTCGTCGAGACTTAAATACCATGATTTATCCCTGAAGTTGAACCGCAATGAGTCATTGTTATTGCCCCTGGCCGTAACGACGAACTGCAGGTTGGTCCAGCCGAAAGTGCCGAGATTCGATGCACTGTAGATAGTCTTCACTCCCCATACCACGCTGAGAGAATTGGGAGTTGTCTGATGTGTCCCGGTGGGATTGGCAGTGCTCTCCAGCCAGAAAGACACCAGATAATTTTGCCCGGGCAACGTAGGCAGTGCTATTTGATAGATGCTTCCCCCTCCGTATACTTCCAGGTTGAAGCCGCCCAGGGCCGCGGCACAATTTCCCGAATGAGGCGGGAGGCTTGCCGCGTTGGTGACGATAAAGGGATAGTTGGTGGTACCCTGTCCAGGAGACACGGTCCAACTGGCAAAACCGTTAGTTTCAAAACCGCCGTTTTGGATCACTTGCGTGGTATCCAGAGGCTGAATCTGCAAGATGAATTGACGGTTTTGGACGCTGCCGGCGGAACTGGCAAACCTGACACTCCCGGTATAAGTTCCAATCGCCAGTTTATTGGCTGCGGAATTCAGGCTGATCGTCACATTAGTTTGTCCAAATGCCTCCAGCGTGCCGATCTTCGCCGACGCACTAAGCCAGGGAGGGAGGTTGGACAGCGACCAATTCAACGAAGCACCCGTCGAATTACTCAGTGAAAAGGTCCGAGGGGTAGCGCTGAATGGGCCGCCGAATAGACCGCCAGCCGTAAAGCCATTGGCAGGCGAGATGACCAGCGAATCATAATATGCCTGCACCATGGTAATGCTGTTGTTGGTGATCGTGAAGCTTTGCGGCGCCGGCGTGACCAGTCCCGGCACAGGATTG
>DATJYM010000260.1:0-27918 GCA_035499615.1 Candidatus Acidiferrales bacterium
GTCGTCGAAGACAACATCATTTTGGAGCTAAAGACTGTGGAACATTTGTTACCTGTTCACGAAGCGCAATTGCTTACCTATTTGAAGTTGTCCGGTTTGACTCTTGGTTTGCTGATTAATTTTAATGTACCCGTGCTCAAGAATGGGATTAAGCGCATTGCGAATAATTTTATTGAACCCTCTGCGTCTCCGCGTCTCTGCGGTGAATTAAAAGAATTTAGACTGTGACAACAACCGAAACAAAGTCCGCGCCACCGGCGATTGAAAAAATCAAGGTGAAGGTGGACGGGCGCGAGCTCGAGGTGCCGAAGCTGACGCCCGATTGGTCCGGCAAACCGGTGCCCACGACCATGATTCAGGCGTGCGAACTGGCGAAGACGGAGGTGCCGCATTACTGCTATCATCCGAAGCTGCCGGTCGCCGGCAATTGCCGCATGTGTCTGGTCGAATTCGGCACGCCGGCGCTCGGCCCCGACCGCAAGCCGGTGATAAACCCGGACGGCACGCCGAAGATTGCAAAGTCGCCGCGCCCGGCCATCGCCTGTGCCACGCCGATTTCACCCGGCATGGAAATTTATACGAACACGCCCGGTGTGAAACAGATGCGCGAGGGGGTGCTGGAGTTCCTGCTCATCAACCACCCGCTCGACTGCCCGATTTGCGACCAGGCCGGCGAATGCAAGCTGCAGGAATACTCGGTGGACTACGGCCAGAGCGCGAGCCGTTTCGTGGAACCGAAGGTGCACAAACCCAAGGCGATTGAGCTTGGCCCACGCATCGTGCTCGACGATGAGCGCTGTATTCTGTGCACCCGGTGCATCCGTTTTACCAAGGACATCGCGGGCGACGATGCTCTCGGCATCGTCAATCGCGGCAGTTACAACACGCTCACGGCCTATCCGGGCAAGGTGTTCGACAACAATTACACGCTGAACACCGTGGATATCTGTCCAGTCGGTGCGCTGACGTCCAAGGATTTTCGTTTCCAGATGCGCGTGTGGTTCCTCAAGGAAACCAGGAGCGTTTGCACGAGCTGCGCGACGGGTTGCAATATCATTGTCGGCTCGCGCGAGGAAAAAGTTTACCGCTACACGCCGCGCGAAAATGACGCTGTCAACGCCTGTTGGATGTGCGATCACGGACGATTGCACTACAAGTGGATTGGCCGCGCCGACCGGTTGAAGGACGTTCTGGTTCAAGGCCGGAAAACGACCTGGACGGCGGCACTCAATGAAATTGCCGGCAAGTTGAAAGCTGCGCCGACCGGCTCGGTCGCTATCATCGGGTCGTCCCGGCAGACCAATGAGGAACTCTGGCTCCTTAAGAAGCTGGCGGCCAAGTTTGGCGCACTCACGGATTCGGTCGGGCATTTCGGCGAAGGTGACAAGCTGTTGCTGAATGTGGACCGGACACCGAACAAGACCGGCGCGCGGCTCACCGGCATCTGCCAGACCAGCATCGGCATCAAATTGATGGTGATCGCCGACAGCATCAAGGTCGGCAAGGTAAAAACTTTGATTGTGTTCGGCGAGGACGTGACGAAGAACGGCATTGAGGCCGAGTTGCTCGACAAATTGGAAACACTCATCGTCAGCGACATTCTGCCTAACGAAACCACGAAGCGCGCCCATTACCTGCTGCCCGGCTGCGCCCACGTCGAGAAGCGCGGCACGTTCACGAACGCCAAGGGACGCGTCCAGAAATTCATGAAGGCCGTGGAGGCGCCCGGTGACGCCCGGCCGGAATGGGAATTTTTGCACGACCTGGTTTACAACGTCACCGGTCAGGACGGTTTCCTGACCATTGAAGGCCTGTTTAACGAAATGGCGAAAGACGTGCCTGCGTTCAACGGCTTGACGTGGGCAGGCCTCGGTGACACGGGCGTGACGGTGCCCATATGATATGAACTGGAATTTCATCATTTTCAGCATTGTCAAAATCGCGATCGTGGTCGGCGTGGTACAGGGCATGGTGGCTTATGCAGTGCTGGCCGAGCGCAAGATTTCGGCGTGGATTCAGGACCGCGTGGGACCGAACCGCGCGGGGCCGCCGTTCGTCAAAGCCATCCCCGGCCTCGGTCCCGCTTTGATCCGGCTGGGGCTCTTTCAGCCGTTGGCCGACGGTTTGAAATTCATGCTCAAGGAGGATTTCACGCCGGCGGGTGTGCGGAAGATTTATTTCTGGCTCGCGCCGGCCATCGCGGTGATTCCTTCGATGCTGGTGATTGCGGTCATTCCGTTCGGTTCACGGCTCGGTCATCAGCAAATGGTCATCTCGGATTTAAATGTCGGCATCCTGTATACCTTCGGCATCGTCTCGCTGGGCGTGTATGGCATCGTGCTGGCGGGGTATGCGGCGAACTCAAAATATCCTTTTCTCGGTGGTATCCGGTCCAGCGCCCAAATGATCTCATATGAAATTTCGATGGGCATGTCGGTGATCCCGGTCTTTCTCATCGTGGGCAATTTGAATCTGAGCGGGATTATCGGCTGGCAGGCGCAGCACGGCTGGCTGGCAATTTACGCGCCGCTCTCGTTCATCATCTTTTTGATCGCATCGTTTGCGGAAACCAACCGCCTGCCGTTCGATCTGCCGGAGGCGGAAACCGAGCTGGTCGGGGGTTACCATACGGAATACAGCGCCATGAAATTCGCGCTGTTTTTTCTCGCGGAATATTCCAACATGATTGCCTCGGCGGCGATGATGGTGACGCTGTTTTTCGGCGGCTGGACGCTGCCGTTCTGGGGGCTGGACCATCCGGCGGCGACGCTGGTGGCGGGCATCGCCCATATCCTGGTGTTCCTGGCGAAAATGCTTTTGTTCGTGGTGCTGTTCATCTGGGTACGCTGGATGTTTCCGCGTTTCCGGTACGACCAGCTGATGGATTTGGGTTGGCGGCGGTTCGTGCCGCTGGCGCTGGCGAACATTTTAATCACAGCCATCGTGCTGTGGATGAAAAGCTGATTTGCCGCCGCGTTGGTAAAAGCGCGGAACGAATACAATTGGTCCGCCAATGAACTTTGGCGGCCACAACGAATTTTGAATTTGAAATGATTGTTAATCGCAGACCATTGACGCTTGCGGAGCGGCTTTATTTGCCGGCGATTGTCGGCGGCTTCAAAGTCACGTTCCGGCACGCCCTCCGTTCGTTGTTCGGCGGCAAAACCGTGACGATGGAGTATCCGGAACAGAAATGGGCCGTGCCGACGGATTATCGTGGCGCGCCGTATCTGGTGCGCGATCAGGACGGCAAAACCAAGTGCGTCTCCTGCCAGCTCTGCGAATTCGTCTGCCCGCCCAAGGCCATCAAAATCATCCCCCCCGGCCCGGCCGGCCAGTTGGCTGACCGTCCGAACGCGGAAAAAATGCCGGAGGAATTTGAAATCAATTTCCTGCGCTGCATTTACTGCGGCTTGTGCCAGGAAGTCTGCCCCGAGGAAGCGATTTTCCTGCTGAAGGATTACTCGCTGACGGGCTTGAGCCGCGACGAAATGATTTATAACAAAGAAAAACTCCTGGCCCTCGGCGGGGTTCATGGCGGCGTCCAGAAGTGGAAGCAAAAGCTGGAAGAGGCGGCGGAACAGGAAAATTTCCCGGTAAAAATTTAATCGGCAATGGAAGCCATCAACAACTTGCTGGGCGGAAGCATGGTGCCGGACGTGCTGTTTTACGTCTTCGCGGCGCTCACGTTGTTGTGCGGCGTACTCGTGGTCGCCAATCCGTTCAGCCGCAACCCGGTCACCAGCGCGATGTTCCTGGTGCTGACCATCATCTCGATGGCCGGACTGTTCGTGCTGTTGCACGCGTTCTTCCTCGCGGCGGTGCAGATCATCGTCTATGCCGGCGCCGTCATCGTCCTGTTCCTGTTTGTCATCATGCTGCTCGATTTGAAGGAGGAGCAGCGGCGTAAAATCAAACTGTTCGGCGCGCTCACCGGTTTGATATCCGTCGGGGCCATTGTGGTGATTTCCTTGAAAGCTTTAGGCGCGATGCCGCCGGGGCAGAATGGCACGGCACCGCAACTCGAAGGCGGCACCGAAGCGCTGGGCAAACTCCTGTTTACGCAATACGTCCTGCCGTTTGAAGTCGTCTCCGTCCTGCTCCTGGTGGCGATGGTCGGTGTGATTTTGTTAAGCAGAAAGGATTTGAAATAACATGCACGCAGGATTGGAACAATATCTGACCGTCAGTTTCCTGCTCTTCGGGCTGGGACTGCTCGGGGTCATCATGCGGCGCAATCTGCTGGTGATCTACATGTCGCTCGAGCTGATGCTTAACGCGGCCAATCTCGCGCTGGTTTCATTTTCGCGGTTCAACGACAAACTGGACGGACAGGTCCTGGTCTTTTTCATCATCACCGTGGCGGCGGCGGAAGTGGCGGTTGGCCTGGCGCTCATCGTCGCACTCTACCGCAAACGCCAGTCGGCCCACGTCGAAGACCTGACGACCATGAAATTGTAAAAATGAGAAAACATCGAACTTTGAACATCGAACATCGAACGCCGAAAGACGCCAATCCGACGACGTTTGATGTTCGGCGTTCGATGTTCGGCGTTCGATGTTTCCATCACTATTGATGAAATACGAGATTTTGCCCTGGCTGATTTTGTTCCTGCCGCTGCTCGCGGCGGGTTGCATCACGCTGTTCACGCTGCGTTTCCGCACCCTGAGCGCGCTCCTGTCCATTGGCGCCATCGTCACCGGGTTCATCTTCTCCGTAATCTTTATCGACGCCAATGGCTGGCAGCCTTCCCCCGGTGAATCCATTGCCAGCTGGCTGACCATCGGCAACCTGCACGTGGATTTCGGGCTGAAACTCGATGCGCTGAGCCTGATGATGCTGCTGATCGTCACCGGCGTCGGCGGAGCAATTCATATTTATTCGTTCGGCTACATGCACGCGGACCGGAGCTTTTCACGCTTTTTTGCGTTCATGAGCCTGTTCACCTTCTCGATGCTCGGAATCGTACTGGCGAATAATTTCATCGAGCTGTTCATTTTTTGGGAGCTGGTCGGCGTCTCCAGCTATCTGCTCATCGGTTTCTGGTTTGAAAAGCCCAGTGCCGGTGACGCCGCGAAGAAGGCCTTCATCACCAACCGCCTCGGTGACTTCGGTTTCCTGCTCGGTATCCTGATGGTTTGGGGACTGCTCGGTTCGCTTAATTTCACGGCGCTGCAAAACCAGCTCACGACCGACCCGGTGGCGCTTGGGGGAATGGCAACCCTCGCCGGGTTGCTGCTGTTCTGCGGTGCCGTCGGCAAATCCGCGCAATTTCCGCTGCATGTGTGGTTGCCCGACGCCATGGAAGGCCCGACGCCCGTCAGCGCACTCATCCATGCGGCGACGATGGTGGCCGCCGGTGTTTACATGCTTTGCCGGATTCTGTTTTTGCTCAATGCCGATGCCCTGCAGGTCGTCGCGTGGATTGGCGGATTTACCGCGCTGCTCGCCGCGCTGATTGCCGTCCAGCAAAACGACATTAAACGCATCCTCGCCTATTCGACGCTGTCGCAACTGGGTTACATGGTCATGTCCGTGGGACTGGCCGGTCCGACACCGGCGATGTTCCATCTGACCACGCACGCGTTTTTCAAGGCGTTGCTGTTCCTCGGCGCCGGCTCGGTCATTCATGCCATGCACGACGAGCAGGACATCTGGAAAATGGGCAGTCTGCGGCAGAAAATGCCCGTCACCTTCTGGACCTTTTTGATCGGCACCCTGGCGTTGAGCGGCGTGCCGCCATTCAGCGGTTTTTACTCCAAAGACAGCATCCTGGGACAGGCGCTGGACCAGAAAAATTACGCACTCTATTTCGTCGGCGCGTTCACGGCCGGTCTGACGGCGTTTTACATGTCCCGCCTGTTCTATGTCGCGTTCCTCGGGAAGCCGAAGACCGAAGCCGCCGAGCATGTTCACGAATCACCCGCGGTCATGACCTGGCCGCTGCGGGTGCTGGCCGTGTTTGCGGTGATTGGCGGCGTCATCGGCGCCAGCCAGACCTATGCCTCCCAGTTTTCGCCCGATGAAGCGCGGGAGTCGTTCGGCCAAAGCCTGATGGAACCGTTTGTCCATTCGCCGGTCGGCGTGCTGATCGGACTGGTGTTCATTGCGGCCGGCATTTTCGCCGCCACCAGATTCTATTGGAACGCCGCCAGTGATCCGCTGCCCGAGAAACTCGGCGGACTGGCCACGGCTATGAAAAACCGTTTTTACTTTGACGAATTTTACGAAACCACCTTCATTCGCGCGCATGATTTCATCGCGGCGGTGATGGATTGGATTGACCGCTGGCTGGTGGAGGGTATGTGCCTCGGGCTGGTGCGCGGCGGCACGGATTTGACCGGGCGCGCGCTGCGGCTGGTCCAGACCGGCAATCTCCAAACCTACGCCTTCCTGTTCGTGCTCGGCGTGGCGGTGCTGATGTATTTCGTTTTGGGAAAATGACAACGCTCAACTGCAACAAACAGATTGAGGCAATTGGTGGCTGGTCTGCCCTCACCCCGGCCCTCTCCCCCAGGAGAGCGACAATTATCGTCAGGCTATCGGCGATCCAGGCGACATTGGGAATTTCGAGAGGCAACCATTGCTGTTCCCTCTCCCCGGGGGAGAGGGGCAGGGTGAGGGCGAGCGTTACTGTTCGTCGCGGAATCCGGTTTTAAATCCAATGTCGATTTTAACTTACATTTTGGGCTGGCCGCTCGTAGCGGCGCTGATGCTGGTGCTGGTACCGGGCAATTACCGCGTCATCATCCGCGGCATCGCGGTCCTGGCTACGCTGATTTCGGCGGTGCTGGCCGTGAAAATGTTCTGCGCCTACGGCCACATGCCGATGGATGCGGACGGCTACCGTTTTGTGCAGCAGGTGCCGTGGGTTCCGTCGCTGGGCATCAGTTATCACGTGGGCGTGGACGGCCTGAATGTCGGGCTGATTTTAATGGGCGCCATCGTTGCCTTCGCCGCCGCGTGCTGCTCGTGGGAAATCAAGGAGCGCGAGAAGGAATTTTACATCCTCCTGTTGGTGATGAGCAGCGGCATCCTCGGCGCGTTCGCGTCGCTGGATTTGTTCTTCTTCTATTTTCTGCATGAACTCGCCCTGGTGCCCACCTTCATCATGATCGGCGTCTGGGGCCGCGGCGAACGGAAGAATTACGCCACGTTCCAGATCACACTTTACCTGAGCCTGGGCGCGCTGATCGCGTTGATCGGGCTGATTGCGCTTTACGCGCAATCCGGCGCGGGCACATTCGACATTCCCAAATTGACGCAATACATCCAGCAACATCCGCTGTCGGTGCACATGCAGAATTTCATCTTCCCGCTGTTGCTGTTCGGGTTTGGCATTCTGGTCTCGCTCTGGCCGTTTCATACCTGGGCGCCGCTGGGTTATGGTTCCGCGCCCTCACCCACCTCCATGTTGCATGCGGGCGTGCTGAAAAAGTTCGGCCTCTACGGTTTGATCCGGATCGCGCTGCCGTTGCTGCCGCAGGCCGCGCACGGCTGGATGCAAATACTCGCCTGGCTTTGCCTCGGTAACATCCTGTACATCGGCTGGGTGGCGATGCGACAGAAGGATCTGAATCTGCTCATCGGCAATTCCAGCGTGGCGCACATGGGTTTTGTCTTTCTGGGCATTGCCAGCCTGAACCTCATCGGCGTGACCGGGGCGGAATTCATCATGGTGGCGCACGGCTTTCTGGCAGCGCTGACTTTTGCACTGAGTGGTTACATTTACCAAAAATCCGGCACGCTCCGGATCTCCGAACTCGGCGGGTTGTGCCGGCAATTGCGGTTCATCGGCACGGCGTTGCTCATGGCGGCCATGGCCGGTTGTGGGTTGCCGGGCTTCGCCAACTTCGTCGGTGAGGTCACTGTGTTCTTCGGTGCGTGGACGGCATTCCCGCTGGTAACCGGTCTCGCGCTCTGGGGCGGGCTCATCATCGGCGCGGTTTATATGACGCGCGCCGTCCGCAACGTTCTCCACGGGCCGCTGCCGGAAAAATGGGCCGGACTCGCCGATGCCACGAGTCTCTGGCGCAAACTGCCCTACGCGTTGCTGCTGGCGAGCCTGTTCGTGTTCGGATGCTTCCCGCGCCTGTTGACGGAGAAGATCACACCCGATGCGCAAAAAATTGTCACGATGACACAAGGCGAACCGGTTGCTGCAGGCAACACCCGCCTCTGGCGGGTTCAATTCGGGGTCCCGCTGAATTGCGGCGGCGGGCGTTCGACAGTTTTGAGTCAAACAAGCGTCGAGCGCGCGTGTTCGCCGCAGGTTTCGGGCGCGACGCCCGAAACCACCCGCGGGACGCGGGTGCTACACAACAGTTTCGCCGTCGCCCTGGCCGATGATGTGATATTGAATCAATGAACGCTTCCTTGATGAGTTTGGAACTCTGGGTGATTGCGCTCGGCGTCGTGTTGATGCTGGCGGATTTCCTTATCCTGCCGGAGCGCCGGCGGTTCCTGGCCTACCTCGCCATCGCCACGCTCGGGACCCTGCTCATCACCAAACTGAGTGAGGGCACCACCGGCACGGCCTTTAACGGCGCGTTTGTGGAAGACACGCTGGCCATCTTTTTCAAGCGGTTTTTTCTGATCGCCGCCATGCTGGTGCTGTTCATGTCGCTGGAATTTTCCGACCGTATCGCCGGCGGCATTAGCGAATACTATTCGCTGATTGCCTTTGCCCTGTCCGGGATGCTGTTCGCTGCGTCGGCCAACGACTTCGCCCTGCTCTTTGTCTCCATCGAATTGATTACCATCACGTTTTACGTGCTGACGAGCTACCAACGCAATCGGTTGGTTTCGCTCGAAGCCGGCGTGAAATACCTGATTATCGGCGCGTTGTCGTCGGCCTTTCTCGTGTTTGGCATCGCGCTGGTGTGGGGCACGACCGGAAAATTGAATTTCACCGAACTCGCCTCGGTTGCCGGGCAATTCGAGACCAACAAAATCTTCCTCATCGGCGTGTTGTTCGTGCTCGTGGGCATCGGCTTCAAAATCGCGGCGTTTCCGTTCCAGATCTGGGTGCCGGACGTTTACCAGGGCGCGCCCACGCCGACCACGGCATTTCTGGCGATCGGTTCGAAGGCCGCCGGCTTTGTCCTCCTGTTGCGCGTGCTGTTCACCGCCCTGCCGGACGTGACGAGGCACTGGGCGGACCTGCTGATCGTCATTTCCGGCATCACGATTCTTTACGGCAACCTGTGCGCGCTGCCGCAGCGCAATTTGAAGCGGCTGCTCGGTTATTCGGGCATCTCCCACGCGGGCTATCTGCTGCTGGGTGTGGCGGCCTTGAGCGTCACCGGGCAGGCGGCCTTGCTGTATTATCTGGGCGGCTACCTGTTCACGGTGGCGGCAGCGTTTCTGGTTATCTGTGTGGTCGTACGGCACCTCGACAACGAAGACATTTCGTCGCTGGCGGGTTTGCACCGGCGCTCCCCGTTGCTCGCCACTACGATGACACTTTCCATGATATCGCTCGCGGGCATTCCGCCGATGGCCGGTTTCTTTGGGAAATTTCTGCTGCTGAAGGCCGTCATCCAGCAGGGCGCGGCCAATCATAATCACGGTTATTATTGCCTCGCCTTTACGGCCCTCGTCGGTGTGGTCATTTCACTTTATTACTATTTCGGCGTCATCCGCGCCATTTACTGGAGCCGGAATCCATCGGATTTGTCGCCGATCCCCCTGTCCGGGGCGGTTAAATTCACCGTCTGCGTCTGCATCGGTGGCATGTTCTGGATTGGTCTGTTTCCCAGCACGCTCCTGGACCTCGCCACCGAAGCGGCGAAGGCATTGACGTTTTAACGTCCAGCAGTCTCATCTTGCGGTGGCAGACCGTTCGAAGCCTTATTGGGACCTCGGCTCGCTGCCCCACCACAACAAACACAACCCGGCTTCGTGCGTTTCCGCATCCGGGAAGGCCGTTTTTCGCGAATCAACTTCCGCCACCGTCGTCCACGCGTGCGTATCCAGACCTTCAACGTATCGCGGATTCTTCCCGGTCGACGCCGGTTCGGCCGGCCCAAACCAATGGAAGGCCGGCTTGGACGCCTCAAAGGTCGCGGAAGCAGACGGCGCATTGGTATGGGATGCCGATGAAACCGATGTGGTGTTGGTCCGCTGTTGGGCGACGGCCGAACACGCGGCAAACACGATCACCAGAACTAACATTCGCTCCCTTTTCATGTTTTAACCTCGACCCACAGTGCGTGGTCTGTCAAGTGCGACCCCAGGGGCGAAAAAGTAGCGAAAATTATGATCCGGTTGCCGCCAGAGCGAAGTTTAATCACACCACCCGCATCTGGACGGCATCCACGATCTCGGTGCCGACAGAAATGGCGCCGACGATGACGACCGTCATGCCACGCTGCAGCCGGCCTTGTTCAACCAGTGATTTCAACGCCCGTTCGATGGTGTTTTGCGGATTAATGAAATCAAAATCCACCACAAAAGGCGTGACACCCCAGCACAACGTGAGCTCGTTGGCGCGTTTTTCACTATCGCACAGTCCGTAAACCATCGAATAACGCGGACGCATCCAGGAAGTGTAGCGGGCCATATGGCCGTGACGCGTGAACGCCAGCACGGCGTCAGCCTTGAGTTCATTGGCCATGACCACGGCACTTTTGACCAGCTTTTCGCGTGCGCTCGTCAATTCCGCCGAATCGTGGTATTGCGCGTTGCCGCTGCGTTCAATGCGCCTGGCGATACGGTCAAAAACCTCGATGCACTTGAGCGGGTATTTGCCCACGGTGGTCTCGCCGCTCAACATGATGGCGTCGGCCTCCTCAAAAACTGCGTTGGCCACGTCCGTGACCTCGGCGCGGGTGGGCATGGGCGATTCAATCATGCTCTCCAACATGTGGGTGGCCACGATGACCGGCTTGCCGTGGCGCAGGCATGTCTTGATGATGCGGCGTTGGACGATGGGAAGTTCCTCGTAGGGAATTTCAATGCCCAGATCACCACGCGCGACCATGATGGCGTCGGCCTCCCGGACGATGGAATCCAGATTCGCCACCGCCTGCTGGTCCTCGATTTTAGCAATGACGACCGGCGGCGGCTTGCCTTCCTCAAACAGTTCCTTGAGCTGGAGCAAATCGCGGGCTTCACGGACAAAAGAAAGGGCGATAAAATCCACGCCCGCTTCCAAACCCAGCTTCACGTCCTTGATGTCCTTGGCCGTCAGGGCGGGCAGGCTGACCTTGACCCCGGGCAGATTGATGTGGCGCCGGCTGCCGAGCGTACCGGCGGTGAGCACCTCGCACTCAACCTTGTTGCCGGACTTGGCAAGGACTTTCATCTCGATCGTGCCGTTGTCCACCAGCACAACGTCATCCACATTGATGTCGTTGACAAAATTCTCGTAGTTCACGTCCACCGAATGCTCCTCCAGATCGCGTTCGCCCCGGACGGTGAGGGTGAATTTCTGGCCCGGCTTCAAATCGAGCGGCACGCCGAGGTCCCCGGTGCGGATCGCCGGACCCTGCGTATCCATCATGATGCCGATGAATTGCCGCCGGGCCGCCGCGGCGGCACGGATGTCCCTGACCACGCGGCGCACCCAATCATGCGGCGCGTGCGACATGTTCAGGCGGAAAATATTGACCCCGGCATCAATGAGCCTGGCGATCATCTCCGCCGAATCAGTCGCCGGGCCGAGCGTGGAAATGATTTTGGTTCTGCGAACACTTCCTCGTTGCACGCCGGCAGCATACCCGCGCACGGGGCGATTAAAAGTCTTTAATGGGTCGGAGTAAATTCTAATGGCAAATGGGGCTTGCCAGCCCCCGCCCCGGCAGCCATATTCGAGGCACGAATTTATGGCAGACGCGGCAAATAAATATCCCGAAAACGTCCCGGGCAAATACTACGTGGACAACCAGTGCATTGACTGCGACCTCTGTCGCGAGACGGCGCCGGATAATTTCAAGCGGAACGACGACGGCGGCTATTCGTTTGTTTACAAACAGCCGGGGTCGCCCGATGAGGAAGCGCGCTGCAAGGAAGCCAAGGAAGGTTGCCCGGTCGAAGCCATCGGTGACAACGGGGCTTAGTCTTTCAAAGGCATCTTTCCCTTCCGACTCAGGCGCGCGGATGAAATTTCCGGTGGATGTCTCGCAGCCGGTTTCCCGTCACGTGCGTATAAATCTCCGTGGTGCTGATATTCGCGTGGCCCAGCAATTCCTGAATCACTCTTAAATCGGCCCCGTGTTCCAGTAAATGCGTGGCGAAGCTGTGCCGCAGCATGTGCGGTGTAATATTGCGTGACACTCCGGCGAACCGCACGCGCCGCTTGATCCGCAGCCACAGCGTCACCGAGGCGAACGGCGTGCCGCGTTTCGTCAAAAAAACGTTCGCCGGGGACCGGGGTGTCACCAGTTTCGGCCGCCCGGCGGTGAGGTAGCGGTTCACCGCTTCCACGGCTTTCCTCCCGACCGGCACCACGCGTTCCTTGTTGCCCTTGCCGATGATATTAATGAATCCGGCGTCGAGATGGAGCTGTTCCAACCGCACGCTTTTCAATTCGGCCAGTCGCAAGCCGGAGGCATAGGCCAGTTCCAGAATCGCCTGGTCACACAAAGTTTCAGGCGTTTCCAGCAGTCCGGGCGTTAGCAGCTTCGCAATCTCGCCATTCGTCAGCGCCTTGGGCAAACGTTTCCAGCGACGCGGCAACGACAGATTTTCCGCCACATTGACCGGCACGTGCCTTTCATTTTCGGCGAATTTGTAGAAAGCCCGCAAGGCGGCGATTTCAAGATAGACGCTCTCGCTGCTCAAGCGGCGCGACGGGTTTTGGTGGGGTGAAGCCCCTGACGAGTCGTTGCTGGTTTGCTCCGTCACGCCGGCTCCGGCGCGCGAAGACACTCGCCCCACCGGCAGCAAATTCCGTTCACGCTCGTGCTGGAGAAACGCCATGAGATGCTTCAACTCGACCTGCTTCCAATCCGCCAGGTTTTGCTTCGCTGCCCAGGCGGTGAAACGCCCGAGCAATGCCGCGTAGGTTCTCGCCGTGTTGTCTGACTGGCCTCGCTCATGGCGCAGGTATTGCAGGAAATCCTCGACGAGTGTTTGCACTTGGACAGCCTCACGCAAAGACGCAGAGGCGCAAAGGAAAATCTTCCGAAAATCTTTGCGGGCTTTGCGTCTTTGCGTGAGAAAATTTCGGTTGCCGCTGCGGCAACCATGCTATGCAAACAATGAAAGTTGCGCGCCAGGAGGACGACGAAATGCCGCCGTGGAAAGTTCGCGGTGATCGTTTTGAATTCCGGCCCTGCGCCGCGTCGCCTCGAATATCTGCCCGATTTGGTCGGCAAAAATGCCCTGACCGTGCATCCGGGTTCCCCACTGCGAATCGTTCAATCTCCCACCGCGCAGCGACCGCAACCGGTTTAATACGTTTCCCTTCCGGTCCGGGAAATGCGTTTCCAGCCATTTTTCAAAAAGTCCCGAGACGCCGTACGGCAGCCGGACCACGGTGTAGCCAGCCGCTCTTGCGCCCGCGTCTGCCGCTGCCTGAAGTATGGCCGGCATCTCATGGTCCGTCAGCCCCGGAATCACCGGCGCCACGTTCACGCCCACGGGAATTCCCGCCTGCGCCAGTTCACGGATGGCGTCCAGTCGCGCCGCCGGCGGCGACGTGCGCGGTTCCATCACCTTGCCCAATTCGATGTCCAGCGTGGTGATGGAAAGCCAGACCATCGCTGCCTGATAACGCGCCAGTTCGGACAGTAATTCAATGTCCCGCGTCACCAGCCGGTTCTTGGTGATGATGAAGACCGGATTGCGGAACTCGAGCAGCACTTCGAGACAGCGGCGCGTCAGTTTCAATTTGGCCTCGACCGGCTGGTAGCAATCCGTCACGCCGCTCATGAAAATGACCTGCGGCTGCCATTTCGGCGACATCAGTTCCGCGCGCAACAGTTCCGGCGCGTCTTCCTTGACCATGATTTTGCTTTCGAAATCGAGTCCGGCGGAAAAGCCGAGAAATTCGTGGGTCGGCCGGGCGTAACAATAAATGCAGCCATGTTCGCAGCCGCGATACGGATTGAGGCTGGCAGTGAAGCCAACATCCGGGCTGTCGTTGCGGGCGATGACCGTGTGACTGTGGTCTTTGAAGAATTGTGTGCGTGGCAGGCCGTCCGCTTCGGAATTCCAATCGGTGTCCGGTTCGATCTGGATTTTCTCGAACCGGTTCACCGGATTTTCCGTCGCACCTCGGTGCATTAAAACCGACCGCTTGGCCTGCATGATGGCAGCTTAGCACAACAAGCCGATGGTGCGATGGGAAACGGAAACTTTCCGTAGGCGCCCGACGTCAGGAGCAGGCTACAATCGCTTGCCCGTCAATCGCTCATACCCTTCCAGATATTTGGCGCTGGTCTTGGCAACCACGTCCGGCGGCAGCACCGGCCCGGGCGGGGTCTTGTTCCAATCCAGCGTTTCCAGGTAGTCGCGGACGAATTGCTTGTCGAAGCTCGGCTGGCTGCGGCCGGGCTGATACTGGTCGGCCGGCCAGAAGCGCGAGGAATCCGGCGTCATCACCTCGTCAATCAGGATCAATTTGCCATCGCTCAGACCGAACTCGAATTTGGTGTCGGCAATGATGATGCCGCGTTGGCGGGCGTAATCGCGACCGGCCCGGTAAATCTTCAGGCTCAAGTCGCGCGCCTGGGTCGCGAGGTCGTTGCCGGCGATTTTCTGCGCCTGGTCGAACGAAATGTTCTCGTCATGGCCGGCCTCGGCCTTGGTGGATGGCGTGAAAATCGGTTTCGGCAGCTCGGCGGATTCGGTCAGGCCGGGAGGCAGTTTGATGCCGCAAACGGTCTGGGATTGCTTGTATTCCTTCCAGCCGGAGCCGGACAGATAACCGCGCACGATGCATTCGATGGCCAGAGGTTTGGCTTTCTTGACGATCATCGAACGACGCTGCAAATCGGCCAGTTGTGCAGCCGGGAGGCCGGCTAAAGCCGGAACTCCGAGCGGTTCATTCGCACGCCGCAACAGGTGATTCGGCACGAGCGACGCAAATTTCTCGAACCAGAAATGCGAAATCTGCGTGAGCACCTCTCCCTTGCGCGGGATGCCGTTGGGCATGATGACGTCGAAGGCCGAGATGCGGTCGCTGGCCACCAGCAGCAGGGCGTCACCGAGGTCGAAGATGTCGCGGACCTTGCCGCTGCGGAGCTTTTTGATGCCGGGTAAATCGAGTTGTAGAATTGGTTCGTTTGCCATCGGCGAATTATTAAATGCCCGGCCCAAAGTTCAAGGCCCAAAAGCGGTTTTCGTTGCAGGAGACGGCGTAAGGAGCCTCTGACTTTCCCCGAGTGAAACGGTGATTAAATTTGAGTTTCGTCACCTCGACTCCTACACAGTTTATTTTACGCCACCGCGCGCGGGATAAGTTTGACCTGCAAAGGGATGCTCGTCTGGGACTTGCCATCCAGCCGGATGTCCACCGAATACAGACCCGCCGCGGGAAACTGCAATTGCTGGATGTTCACGACGAAATTGAGGGAGATGAAGTGCGTATCCTCCGGTAGCCTGACGGTCAGGGGTATTTCGATGGGCGGCATGATGGACCGGCCGTCGGCGTTGATGAAATTCAGCGCGAGTTTATGCTGGCCTTCGTCCTCGGCGGCAAAGGTGGCCCGCAACGCCACGGCGCATTGCGGTTGCACTGCCGGCATCTGGGACGCGAAAACTGTGTCAAAGGCGCCGAGAACGCTGAGCTTGCTGTTGCTATCCTGGGTCGCGGCATCGCAAAGAACGGCTACTTGAACAATCATGCCTCCATACAGACACGAAATTTACGAATTGGCACGAATTTCTTTGGGCCAATTTTTCGCTTGACTTACATAGAGTAACTATGTATTGTGTTCCTATGATTCGCAAAGAACTGGTCGCCGCGTCGGCCGAGCCTTTGATTCTGTCCTTGTTGTCCAAAGGCGAGAGCTACGGCTACGCCATCATCCAGGAGGTCAAGACCCGCTCCGGCGGCAAGTTGCAATGGACGGACGGCATGCTGTATCCGGTGCTGCACCGGATGGAAAGCCGCGGCCTGATCAAGTCACACTGGGGAGAGAGCAAGACCGGACGCAAGCGGAAGTATTATTCGCTCAAGAAGGACGGCAAAACCGCGATGGCCAAACATCACGAACAATGGTCATTGGTCCACTCCGTCCTGGCCGGCCTGCAAAAGGAGCAATTTGTTTAGGAACGGTTGAGGGTTAATTGCAAAGGAACGATATGTTTGACCTGGAAAAAGCGATTGCCGATTGGCGGAGACAAATGCTGGCCGATGGCATCAAGACACCCGTGCCATTGGAGGAGCTGGAAAGTCACTTGCGCGAAGACATCGAGCGGCAGATGAAATCGGGATCGAACGAGCAAAAGGCTTTTGAGGTTTCCATTCAGCGGATCGGTCAACCTCAGGCGATCAAGCGAGAATTCAAAAAAATGGAAAGGACGTTTATGAAAAAAATTATGATAATCCTGTTCGGCATTTTCGGCATCCTGTTCGGCCCGGGTATCATCCTCCCGGCACTCGCCAAGCATCGGGATTTGGGCGTGTGGAACACTGAAATTGTAATGCCGATGGTCTGGGGAAGCCTCATCCTTCTTGCCGGCCTTGCGGCCGCGGCCTATGGATTCAAGCGCCGCAAAGCCTAGCCGCGCGCTTCCAGGTATTTCTTCAATTCGGCCGCCGCTTTGCCGCCGAAGCCCGGCACCCTGGCGATTTGCTCCAAAGTCGCCGTCCGCAACCGCTGCACCGAGCCGAATTTTTTCAACAACGCCGCCTTGCGCGCTTCGCCGATCCCGGGGAATTCGTCGAGCACACTTTCGGAAATCCGTTTGATGCGCAATTGTGCGTTGTAGCTGTTGGCCACGCGATGGCATTCGTCGCGAATCCGCTGCAATAATTTCACCGCGGGATGGGCAAGGCCGAGCCGCAGCGGTTTGCTTTCGCCCGGCTGATAAATCTCCTCAAATTCCTTCGCCAATCCGATGACGGGAATTTTTCCAAGCCCGAGCTTCTTCAATTCCCCGCACGCTGCGTTGAGTTGGCCCTTGCCGCCGTCGATCAAAATCAAGTCGGGTAACGTAGGACAGGCTCCCAGCCTGCCTCTAACTTTCGGCGTGGAAATTTGAGACCAGCCGGATACCTGTCCTCCATTCTTAATGGGAATTCCCCGCCGGAACTTTCGGCTTGTTTCGTCCGCCAGCTTTTGAAGTTCCTGCGGAATCGCTTCACCACCGTCATCCTTGGACTTTGGACTTCGGTCTCGGGACTCGTTCAACAGCCGCGAATACCGCCGCTTCACCACTTCCGCCATGCTGGCGAAATCATCCTGGCCCTCGACGGTTTTGATCTTAAACCGGCGATAGTTCGCGCGGTCGGGCCGGCCGTTCTTGAAACTTACCAGCGATGCCACCGCAAACGTGCCGCTGATGTTCGAAATATCGAATCCTTCGATGCGCCGCGACGGCTGGAGCAAACCGAGCACTTTTGCCAGTTCGGCCAGATCGCTTTCCGGGTCGAGGGAGAGCGGCAACGTGTAGGGCACGCGCTCGAATTTCCGCTCCTTCTTCGTCGTTTCGCCCAGGTCGCGGATGAGGTCGCGCAGGCCGGCGGCCTTTTCGTAATCCTGTGCCAGTGCGGCCTTTTTCATCTCAACCTCGAGCTGCTCCTTCATTTCCACGCACTGGCCTTCCAGGAAATCGCACGCGGCGTTCACCTGTTCCAGATATTGTTGGCGGGTGACATTGCCGATGCACGGTGCGGTGCAGTACTTCAAATGGGCGTAGAGGCAGTGCTTGTAGTCCGCCTCGCCCGGCGTGAAAGCGCGGCAGCCGCGCAGGTTGAACTGCCGCCGCACCAGCGCCAGGGTGTTGCGCAGCGCGCCGGAATTCGAGAACGGCCCGAAGTAGCGCGCGCCGTCATCCTTCCGGAATCGGGTGAAGGTGAAATTCGGAATCGGGTCGTTCAGATTCACCTTGAGCATCAGGAATCGTTTGTCGTCGCGGAAACTGACGTTGTACCGCGGATGAAATTCCTTGATGAGCTTGCCTTCGAGCAGATACGCCTCGGGATCGCTGCGGACGACGTGAAAATCGAAATCGCAGATCGCCTCGATCAGTGCGCTGAACTTCAGGTCCCAGCCCATGCGCCGGGACGGATGAAAATACTGGCTGACACGTTTACGCAGATCGCGCGCCTTCCCGACATAAATGACCGTGCCAAACCGGTCCTTCATCAGATAGATACCCGGCTTGTGCGGCAGGGTGCCAATCTTCCTGCGGATGTTTTCAGTCGCCGGCACCAGGCAATTTCAACGCAAAGTCGCCAGGGCGCAAAGCGAAAATCTTGCTTGCGCGATGAATTAATTCGGCGTATTGAGCCCCGAACCCAACGAAAGGAAACCCATGTCAGATAACCAAACCCAGGCTCCGCCTCCAGCCCAGCCGCCCCCAACCACCCCATCCACGCCGGCTCCCGGTTCTCCTGAAAGTCAGGCCCGTACCTGGAACATGCTCTGTCACCTGAGCGCGCTGGCCGGCTTTATCATTCCCTTTGGCAACATCTTGGGTCCGCTGCTGGTCTGGCAGATTAAGAAGAATGAGATTCCTTCCGTGAACGTACACGGCAAGGCAGCGCTCAATTTTCAAATTACTGTTGTCATCGCCCTGTTTGCGGGAGCGGTTGTCGCGTTCCTTTTGTCCTTTTTCTGCGTTGGCTTTTTGCTGATCCCGGTCGTCATGTTAATCGGACTCGCCGGACTGATTTTTGCCATCATCGCGGGCATCAAGGCCAACAACGGCGAGGATTACAAATACCCGTTCAGCCTCGAACTGGTGAAATAGAGGCCGGATGCAGACGGCAGTGAATGCTTATCCTGCTTTCTGCCTTCCGCCTTCTGTCTTTCCGGCCATGTGCCGGTGGACGAAGAAGTAGTAGAGTCCGCCCAGGACGAGCGCTGCGCCGCCGAGCCACAGGGCGACGTGCCGCATCTCGCCGTGCATGAGCTTTTGGTCCTTGCCCGCCTCGACGCCGACATAGCACAGCACCGAGCACCAGGTCGCCGCGCCGAGCATGGTGTAAATCGAATATTTCAGGTAATCCATCCGGGCGACGCCGGCGGGAATACCGACGAGTTGCCGCGCCCCGGGCAGCAAACGGGCAACGAACACACCCATCGGGCCATAGTGGGACATCCAGCGTTCGCTCTTCTCGATTTTGTCCGGCGGCATCAAAATATAACGACCGTAACGCACGAGCAACGGCCGGCCGGCCAGCCGTGACAGCCAATACATGATGGTGGCACCGAGCCACGAACCCAGCACACCGGCAGCCACCAGAACGATTTCCGCCGGCCAACCAACGAAATGAATGTCGAAAATTTTCAGGCCCTCAGACCAGGCCAGATAAGCCGCCGGCGGGATGATGGCCTCGGCGGGAATCGGCAGGACGGAACTTTCCATCGTCATCAGCAGCACGATGACCGGATAACCGGCGGTCTTGAGCGTGGCGAGATACCACGTCAGCAGCGGCTGGAAAATGGATTTGAGCATTGGAGTGTAAAAATGAGTCCGCTAATTACGCGAATTGGCGCGAATTGGAAAGGCGCAAATTATTTCGGGAGCGTCCTGACTGGATAGTAGGGCACGACCTAATGGAACTACAAAGCCATCCGAGATTTGTCAGAGCGTATTCGTTTGTAGGAACCATCGGAAGATGAAACGGCGCCTCCATTTGATCTCCCTCTCCGCCAAAGAAGTTGGGGGAGAGGGCCGGGGAGAGGCGGAGCTTGGCTCAGCTCCTTGCCCCATTCTGCTGGAAAGCGCCTCTCCTTGGAAAAGAATGAGCCTCCTCACGTCGGCTGCTACGATCTATCAAAGACGCCTTTTGAAAGGCAATTCGTGCCAATTCGTGAAATCCGTGTCACGGCTTCATTTCTTACGCCTTCAGAAAATAATTCCGCTGTTTTTCACTGATGGGCATGCTGAGTTTTTCCATCACCGCCAACATGTCTACCCAGACCTTGCGTTTCTCGCTCATCGCCTGGTTGCGCAGCAGATACGCCGGATGATACGTCGGCATCAGCGGGATGCCGCGATACGTCTTCCAGGTCCCGCGCAATTTGGTAATCCCAATCGTTTTGCCGAGCAACCCTTCCACCGCTGTCGCGCCTAGGGCAACCAGAACCCTGGGACGGATCAAATCAATCTGCTCGTGCAGGTATGGAATGCAGGTGGCCATCTCGTCGGTCGTCGGCTTGCGATTGCCGGCGGACTGGCCGGGTGTGTCCGGCCGGCATTTCAAAATGTTGCCGATGTAAACGTCCGCGCGTTGCAACCCCGTCGCCTGTATGATTTTGGTGAGCAACTGGCCGGCTTTGCCGACGAACGGTTCGCCCTGTTCATCTTCGTCCGCGCCCGGCGCTTCACCCACGAACATCAGTTGGGCATCAATGCTGCCGACGCCGAACACGACCGTTTTGCGCGACGACGCCAGGTGCGGGCATTTCACGCAGACCAGCGCGCGTTCGCGCAACGCGGCAAACGCAGCAGCTTTGGCCTGCGGATCCAGCGGTGGAGCCTGACCGGGAACAGTTTCGCCCGGCAACGCCAGCAGGGACGGTTGCTCGGCCGGTGGCGCAGCAGATATCGCCTTTTGGCAGGGATTGGCCGCCGGCCCGGACGGTTTGGGAGATGGCATTTCTGGCGGACGCGCGGGCCGCACGTCCCTACCTGAAACCGGTTGCGCGAGGGCCCGGACGGTTTCAGGCGCAACCGCCACATGGCGGACACCGCGTGATTTCAAATCTTCCAGATGTTGAATCGTCGCGTCGAGCAGTTGGTCGTAGGTTGAGGACATCAGTGATTGGAAGTTTGGTTCCTTGTCGTCCGGCCATACCAGATTCCCGAAAGGACAAAAACGACGCCGCAGGCCGCCGCGAAATAAACCAGAAACGGCAGGGGCAACACAAAGTGAGCGGCCACGGCGGCGCCCAGTGACAACGCGCCGCAGAGGTAACAGTAAAACGCGCTGGCCCGGGCATTCTGCACACTTTTTTGGAGCAACAATTGCATGGCCTGGTCATTTCGGAAAAGCGCCGCCGCACACTCACTGGAACAAACCAGGCGCGGCGTTCCGGCAGACCCGGCGCACCCGACACACACTGCCCGGCCACAATAGGCGCAAATGCCAATCGCTTCGGCCTGGTGTTCGGCGCATTTCATGGATTGAAATTGCGCCATTGCCTGGAGCAATGCAATCCGAAGCTTGATAGGAGTCCACGGACAATTTGGTGGGGCGAGGCTACTGACGAGCCGGCCTTGGCGCCGCAAAGCGAAGCGGCGTTGGCTCGCGGGTACGCTCGCCCCACTACAACTGGCAAAATGACCATCATCCGAAGCTTGCGACCCTTGCCAAAACGCGGCAACGTTTCTCCATGAATCTCGAAGACCATCTGGGCGATATCATCCGGAAGGCGCTTGACATGAGCCAGGTTTCCGCCGCGACGGCGGCGAAGGCCGCCGGACTCTCCGGATCCGAACTGGCGGCATTGGAGGAAACCGGGCAAATCAGCAAGCCGCCGGACCTGGCGGCACTCGCCCGGCTGATTGGCCTGAATCAACTCAAACTCGAAGGCATCGCCAGGGGCTGGCTCCCGGCGGAGAAGGATTTGAACCTCTGGCACGGACTTCGCGTGTTCACAACTTCCGGCGAAGGCATGACGGTGAATTGCTATCTGGTCTGGGACGAGGCCACCCGTGACGCGGCTGTGTTCGACACGGGCTTTGATGCCGGACCGGTCCTGGATGGCGTCATCGAAAACCGGCTGCAACTCCGGCACGTTTTCATCACGCACTCGCACTACGATCACGTCGAAGGGCTGCCGAAAATCCGCGAGGCCTTTCCCAAGGCGCGGCTGCATTCGGGCTCCAAGTCCGCGCCGGTGGACCAGCGCAACAAACCGAACGAGATTGTTCACCTGGGCGGACTGCGCATCACGCATCGCGAGACGCCCGGTCACGCGGACGACGGCGTGACGTATATCGTCGGCAATTGGCAGGAGGACGCACCGCACGTGGCAGTGGTCGGTGACGCCATCTTTGCCGGCTCGATGGGTAACGGCAATGGGCAGTGGGATTTGGCGAAGAAAAAAATACGCGAACAGATCTTGTCGCTCCCGCCGGTCACCTTGATTTGCCCGGGCCACGGCCCGCTGACGACGGTGGCGGAGGAAAAGGAGCACAATCCGTTTTTTTGATTTATGGCCGGCCCCCTTTTTCATTCCAGCATCGAAGGCGCGCAGCACGGCACGAAATCGCTCGGACAATTTCTGGAATTCGCCAAAAAATCGGGCGCGCGTGGCGCGCAACCGTCCAATTTCATGCTGCAGGACGGTAATGGCGGTTTCAAAGGCGCCCGGGAAATCAAAAGCGCCTTTGCGAAGGCCGGGCTGTCACTGGACGGCATTTCGGCGCATTGCCCGTTTTGGGTACACACGACGGCCTGGACGGGCAGTCCGACGATTCGCCCGTTTGTGCCCGCCGGTGTCGCCAGGAAATCCCCCGCGGAAATTGAAAAATGGGCCGAGGATTACCTGGTGCGCCTGCTCGATTTGTGCGCGGAACTGGGCGTGAAAATTGTGCCGATGTTCTGGGGCGTCGCCTTCGGCTGGGAGCTGGCCACCGGCTATCCGTGGGGGTTCTGGAAAGGCGGCGATTACGACTTGCTGGCGGAAGGCCGGGAGCGGTTTGTTAAGAAGACGGCGAAACTCCGGCAGTACGCGCGCCGGCTCGGCATTTTTCTCTGCCACGAAATACATCCCGGCACCGCCGCGATGTGCGCCGATGATTTCAATCTGCTCGTGGACATTTGCGATGATGACAAATGCCTGGCCGTAAACGCCGACCCATCGCATTGCTGGGAAGGCGAAAGCTGGGAGACGCGTTTCCAGAAGGTCGGCGCCCGCATTCACGCCTGTCACGTGAAGAATTTTGCGATCCGCCATGGCCGGCCCTTGCGGATGATGGAACCAAACTGGCAGAAACGCGCGATGCAATTCGTGGACATTCCGACCGGCGACCTGAACCTGACGCGCTATGTCGAGTTGCTCATCCACACCGGTTATCCGCAGCGATATTGCCGGGTGATGGAGACAAAGACGGCGCCCCTGGTGGTGGAAGCCGAGAGCGCGTATCGGGCCCTCGAGGCCACGAGCGCAAATGGAATCCGGTTCGTGCGCGAACAGCTTTGTTTCCCGCTGGCCACCGGTTCGTTTGAAGAAGGCATGGGCGCATGACTGATGAACGGCGGGTTTCTTGCGGCTTGCCAAGCCAGTTTCCTCACGGGTTAAATACCCGTGACAATAAAAATGGAAATCTCACTTCCACTTCTCACCAGCGTTTGCGCTGCCTTGTTCTGCTTCCAGAGCGCCAGCGCCCAGGAAACAACCCAGACCAACAGCTATCATCAGTGGTGGCACGACCGGCCTTATGGCCGGCCCTTCGCCAGCTCGCAATTGGCGCCAGTACCCAGGGTCCGGGTGCAGGGAAACAAATTCGTTGATCCGGAGGGCAAGACCGTATTGTTCCGCGGCGTGTCGATCGCCGACCCGGACAAGCTGGAACACGAGGGGCATTGGAACAAGCACCTGTTTGAGGAAGTAAAGGGCATGGGCGCGACGCTCGTCCGCATTCCGGTCCATCCGATTGCCTGGCGCGAGCGCACGCCGCGGGAATATCTGAAACTGCTCGACCAGGCGGTCACCTGGTGCAACGAACTGGGCATTTACGTGGACATTGACTGGCATTCGATCGGGAACTTAAAAATGGAGATGTTTCAGGATCCGATGTACGACACCACGCAAAAGGAAACGTTCGCCTTCTGGCGCACCATCGCCCAGCATTTCCAGGGCGGTACCGGCACGGTCGCCTTTTACGAATTGTTCAATGAACCGACACTATACCGCGGACAACTCGGCAGCGCGTCCTGGAGCGATTGGAAGAAGTTGAACGAGGAAATGATCGGGGTGGTTCGCTCCTTCGATACCAATGCCATTCCGTTGGTGGCCGGATTCGATTGGGCGTACGACCTGACGCCGCTCAATGTTGAGCCCATCAATGCGGAAGGCATCGGGTATGTGACGCATCCTTATCCATTCAAACGGTCGCAGCCGTGGCCGCCCAAGTGGGAAGAAGATTTTGGATTCGCGGCCGGCAAATATCCGGTCATCGCGACGGAAATCGGGTTTTCCATCCCCACAGGAACAGTCCCCAAAGCCGATGATTACGGGCCGGCGATTACGAGTTACCTGGAAGGCAAAGGTATCAGTTGGGTCGCCTGGTGTTTTGATCCCACGTGGGAACCGGCCCTGTTGCAGAACTGGGATTTTGATCTCACTGGTTCAGGGGAATTTTTCAAGCAGGCCATGCACGGACAAGCTGCCGGCCAGCCAGCTCAGAATTAAGATGGTTGCCGACAATCGTGGAGGCAAAACACGCCTCCAGTCTTTGTAGTGGGAGAAGGGTGAAGTAAGTTTAGAAGCTTGCAGAAACGTTGCCATGACACCGTCCGCGCCCGATCATTTTAACGCCATTGCCGGCCAATACGCCGCCAGCGAAGTCCACGCCAACAGCCCCACCATCCGGCGTTTGCATGAACTGCTCGCATCGAAAAAACTGGATTCGGTCTGCGACGTCGCCTGTGGTCCCGGCCATCTGGCTTTGTCGTTTGCCGGCAAAGCCTCGCAAATCGTCGGGATGGACGCTGCGCCCAACATGCTGCGGCAGTTCGAACGGCTGGCAAAAGAACGCGGTGTAAGCGTGGAAACGGTTCTCGCTTGCGCCGAATCAGTGCCGCTTCCAGCCAATTCCTTTGATGTGGTTGTCTCGCGGCTGGCGCCACATCATTTTTCGGATGCCGCCAAAGTGGTCAGGGAAATGGCGCGTCTGACTAAGCCGGGCGGCGGCGTGGCTGTGATTGATCTGGAAGGTAACGAAAATTCTGCGCTCGATGACTTGAACCATCACATCGAAGTGCTGCACGATCCGTCTCATGTCCGGAGCTACCCTGTTGCGCGCTGGCGGGAATTTTTTGAGAAGATCGGCCTCGCCGTGGAAGCGTTGGAATCCAAACAGACCGAATTGCCGGGCGGCTTGACCATCCAGCGCTGGTGTGAAATCGGGAACACTCCGCCGGAAGCGCGGGCCAAAATCCGCGCATTGCTGGCCGCGGCGCCGGGGGAACATCTGACGGGGCTGGGCATTTGTTTGGAAGACGGCGAATTTCGCATTCCCGTCCGCACCCTGATTATTCTGGGACGCAAGAGCCGGGCCACTTGAATTTGTAAATTGACCGGAACCGGCGTGGTGGTTAAGCTCTCAACCCGTTTCCAAACGGTTCTATGCGACATACCATTTCAATTCTGGTGGAGAACAAATTCGGCGTGCTCACGCGGGTGGCCGGCCTGTTCAGCGGACGCGGCTACAACATTGACACCCTCAACGTCGGCCCGACGCACGACCCCAAGCTCTCGCGCATGACCATCGTCACCCACGGTGACGAGGCCACCCTGGAGCAGATCGTCAAACAGCTCAACAAGCTGCCCAATGCCATCAAGGTGCAGGATTTCCACGAGGGCGAATATGTGGACCGCGAACTGGTGTTGGTGAAGGTGGCCGTGGACTCCAAGTCGCGCGCCGAGGTGATGCAGATCACGGACATTTTCCGCGCCAAAATCGTGGACGTGCAGCCCAAGTCGCTCACCATCGAAATCACCGGCGCCGAGAGCAAGGTGGAGAAATTCATCAGCCTGATGGATTCGTTCGGCGTGACGGAAATCACCCGCACCGGCAAGGTGGCGTTGCCCAGAAAGTGACCGCCGGAACGCGGGCTTCGGCCGACGAAAGCATTCCTTGAATCATGCTGCCACCCGGACCCGGCGTTCCCTACCCACCCAGGCAACCAAGATTGGCTGCGTTTGCATTTGACGGACGGACCCTGATGTTTAAGATTAAAAACTCATGCGCATGAGTTGACGCGGTTGAACCAACACACAAACGAGAAAGATTGATTTATGGCAACGATTGATTTTGGCGGTACGAAGGAAAGGGTCATCACCCGCGCGGAATTTCCGATGGCCCGCGCCCGCAAGGTGCTCAAGAACGAGGTCATCGCCATCATCGGCTACGGCGTGCAAGGCCCGGCCCAGGGACTGAACCTGCGCGACAACGGCTTCAACGTCATCGTCGGCCAGGCCAAGTCGTTCAAGCGCGACTGGGACCGCGCCGTAAAGGACGGCTGGAAACCCGGCAAGACGCTGTTTGACATCGAGGAAGCCGTGCAAAAGGGCACCATCATCCAGATGCTCGTCTCTGACGCCGCCCAGCGTGCCATCTGGCCGATGGTGAAGAAAAATCTCAAGCCCGGCGCCGCGCTCTATTTTTCGCACGGCTTTTCCATCGCCTATAAGAAACTGACCGGCGTCATCCCGCCGAAGAACGTGGACGTGATCATGGTCGCCCCGAAAGGTTCCGGCCTGAACGTGCGCCGCAATTTTCTCACCGGCGCGGGCATTAATTCCAGCTTCGCCGTCGAGCAGGACGCCACCGGCCACGCCGAGGAGCGCTGCCTCGCCGTCGGCATCGGCATCGGCTCGGGCTACCTGTTCCCGACCACGTTTCAGCACGAAGTGTTCAGCGACCTCACCGGCGAACGCGGCGTGTTGATGGGCGCGCTGGCGGGCATCATGGAAGCGCAATACGGCGTGCTCCGCGCCCACGGCCACACACCCAGCGAGGCCTTCAACGAAACCGTCGAGGAGCTCACGCAAAGCCTCATCCGGCTGGTGGACGAAAACGGCATGGACTGGATGTACTCCAATTGTTCCGCCACCGCCCAGCGCGGCGCGCTGGATTGGAAGCCTCGTTTCAAGAAAGCCGTCTTGCCCGTATTCAAAGAGCTTTACGAACGCGTGAAGAACGGCAAGGAATGCGCGCGCGTGCTTTCCGCCTGTGGTGCGTCCAATTACCAGGCGCAGTTGGCGAAGGAGTTGGGCGAAATCCACAACTCCGAAATGTGGCGTGCCGGCGCGGCTTCCCGTGCGTTGCGTCCAAAGCAGCCGGCCCGGTCCATTGCCAAGGGGACCAAGGGCGTCTCCGGCCGCATGGCAAACTGACGAACGTCGTTCAAGGAAGAGACCGAGACGGATTTGTTTGTCGAACAAATAGTGTTGTGCGGCGGTGTGAACATTATCGGCGCATAAGTTGCTGACGTTTAACTTTCAGGGCAACTTTTCCTTGAAATTGGTGTTAATTGAAGGAAAGTAGCGTTTGGAGCATGAATCGCTTAGCAACAATTGCGGTTTGTCTGGCGGGCGGGCTGGTGTGGAATACCGGTTTTGGCGCGGGTAGTCCTTATGCGCCAATCGCCGAACGCAATATCTTTGGGCTGAACCCGCCGCAAGCTGTCACGCCCATCGCCCCCGAGCCGCCTTCCAAAATTACGCTGAATGGCATCATGACCATTTTTGGCACTACCCAGGCGCTTTTTCTCGTGGATGTCCCTCCGCGTCCTCCCACACCGGCAACACAAAAATCCTACATTCTCAGCGAAGGCCAGGGACAGGATGACATCGAAGTGACGCATATTGACGAAAAGAAGAACGTGGTAACGTTCAACAACCATGGTGTGGTGCAGGAAATCCCGCTGGTCAAGGCGCCCCCAATCACCACGCCCACGCCCGTGGTCATGAACCCCGGTTTTAACACCCCGAGTGTCGCGCCTGGCGGCTACAACAATTACCGGGGCGGCGGTGAAGGTGGAAATGCCGCCCAATTTGGCAATCGATTCGGTCAAAATCAGAATCCAAACATGGGCAACAACGCGGTGGGGAACA
>DATJYM010000261.1:0-5931 GCA_035499615.1 Candidatus Acidiferrales bacterium
TTATCGAGCAGAATGAAACGCGCGGCATCGCGCGGGAATTGCGCGGCCAGGGAGACCAGCGCCACGGTCATAATGGTAAAGGCGCGTTCTTCGCTCTGCGAGACGACGAGCAGATTGCTGCCGCTTTGCCGGTTGAAGACCGCTTCGGTGGGGCCTTTGATGGAGTTCGGCGCGCCCAGCCAGATACGTGACTGCGGTGGCGCGGCAGCGGGCGTGTTTTGCAACGCCGTGCGCAGGACGAAATTATCGCGCACATCGGCGGGAGCATTGCCTTCAAACACAATCGGCCCGGGATAATCGTGTTGGGTTTGGTCGGCGTGGTCGCGGACTTTTTTGAGAGCCGCATCGCGCGTCACATCGGAAAGCCAGACGGCCTGGAAGGGGCTGTTGCCTTCGATGGAGCCGGCGGAATCGTTGTAAATGCCTTCGCCGGGACGGGACAGGAGCCGGGGCGCGGGATTATCCTGGTCCATGATGAGATAGGCGTCGGCTTCGTTGCATTGGAGCGCGATGCGGATGACCATCTGGCCAATCGTGGCGCGCGCCAGCGTGTAAGCGCCGCCGAGGGTCTGGGAACCCAGCAGCACGTGGATGCCGAAAGCGCGGCCCTGGCGGACGATACGATCCAGCAGCACGGCTGCGCTCTGCGACACGCGGTCTTCTTCCGTAAAAAATTCCTGGAACTCGTCAATCATCAGAAGCGTGCGCGGAATGGCTTCGCTGCCGCCGGCGCGTTTATAACCGGGCAGGTCCTGCGCGCCCACTTTGCGGAACAAATCGCCACGCCGGCGCAGTTCATCGTCCACGCGTTGCAGCACGCTCAGGCCAAATTCGCGATCACTCTCGATGGCGACCACTTTCGCATGGGGCAATTTGCGCGCGCCATAGCATTTGAACTCGACGCCTTTTTTGAAGTCCACCAGATAGAATTCGACCTGTTCCGGGCTGCAACGAAGGGCCAGGTTGGTGATGATAATGTGGAACAACGTGGATTTGCCCGAGCCGGTTTTACCGGCGATCAGCGCATGCTGGCGGGTGCCTTTGCCGATGGCGAGATATTGAAATTTCGTCGCGCCGGAGCGGCCGATGGGCACGCGCAATTCCTCGGTGGTTTCTTCCGTCCATATTCCCGCGTCCGGCGGAGCCACCTGCTCGAACGGCACTTCGACGCGTGTCGAATTTTTGCTCGTTTGACCCACTTGATGGAGAAAGTGCGTGGCGAAATCATCCGAGGGCGGCGCGTCGAGAAGCAATTTAACTCCCGGCGGACGCCAGCCCGCGATGTCGAAGCCGCTGTCCGATTTAACCAGGCAAACGCTGTTTTTGCGCAATTCATCGGGAACGAAATCCTGCGGCGCGGCAATGCGCGAATCCCAATGAATGAACGTGTAGACGCCGCAACGCGCCCCGCTGGCCGCGATGTTCCGCAAACGGCGCGCAGCGGTTTCCGTGAAGTTCGCGGGGAACGAAGCAATCACCAGGAAATGATATTTCTCAGCCACCGCGCCGGCCTCGGCATTGTATTCGGTGATGGTGGCGTATTCGTTGCGGAGATACATCTGGATGATTTTCTCCATGTGCTCGTTCAGCTCGGCCAGTTTTTCCTCAAACTGCGCTGACTGCGTCCAGATGCGGCTGTTGATGTAGCTCTCCTCGTAGTCGGCCAAATGCATGAGCGAGGCGAAATTCTCGCCCAGGCCGACGGGATCAAAAATGGTAATCATCAGTTTGCCCGGCGGCGTGGTGGCAAACAGGCGATAGATTATATTGTTGATAGCTTTAACGGCTTCCTCATTTCCCGTCTTTCCGGTCTCAAACAAAATCGAACCTTGCGCCGGGGTCACCAGCGATAGCGGAACGGTGATATTGGACGGGCAGGGCAGGGCGAGCCGTTTGTCTTTGGGCATCGCCTCGGCCAATCTCGCAATGTCCACCTGGAAATGCCCGAACGTCGCCGCATTTTGAAAGTCCTGCGGCGGAGCCCAGTTCTGCCAATTCGCGGTCGTCCAGGGCGGGAACATTTTGTCTGCCGCCACGCCCGCCGCCTGGAGGTCGTGACAAATGGGTTCGATAGCTGCCTTCCAATCCGCTTCGAGCACGACCCACGCTTCAGCATATTCTTTTTCCATCACCGCTTTTTGGGACTCGTAACTTTGGATGATTTGTTTGGCCAGCGCATCGTTGGCCGCCTGCATTTCGAGCAGGCCTTCACCGTGGTTGACCTCGATGATTTCGAGATTCCTGAATCCGCGCTCCTGGTTCTTCTTGTGGATGCGCAGCGCTTTATCGTCGATTTGCATCGGCAGCGACGTGCTCAACCGCGCAATGTTTCGCGCGCCTTCTTTCCAGTGTTTGTTGAGGGCGGTTTCGTTGGCCTGAAATTCCTCGTGGATGCGCTGCTGCTCCTGCTGGTAATACGCGTCGATTTTTTCCGGGGCGCCATTCAGCATCGCGTGGGCCTTGAAAAAATAATCGGCAATGACCCCCGCCGCCGTGCCTGCCGTGTTGGCTGCCACGAAGGTCACGATGACCAACAGCAAAAAAACGCCCACATCAACCCATTCCACCTGGTCCGGGACCACGTGTTCATGGAAGTGCCAAAGTATGGGTTCGGCGATGGCGACCATGAGCAGCAGGATGGCCAGCGGCCAGACGGGAACGAATTGCAACAAACGCGGGAGCGCGACTTTTTGGAACTCGCCCAGATCTTTTTCGATTTGCGATTGCAACTTCTGCAGCCGCGCAAAAAATTCATCGCCGTCAAAAGCCAATTCCTCCGGGGCGGCCTTGCGCCGCATCAACCGGCGGAATTTGCCGCTGACATGAAATGCGCGGCGGGCTTTCTTTTCCAGTTGATGAAAGGTTTGGCTGGCGTCGGCCAGTTTTTGATGGAAATTCTGGTTGGCCGTGGCGGCCGCGGCCAAATCCGCATTGCGTTGCTGTTCCGCTTCCGCCAGGCCGGTCTGGACCTGCTCGCGCCATTGGGCGTCGCGGGTTTCGACGTTTGTGGAGGCACGGCTCCGGAGATTTTTATAGGCGCGCTCGATCCAATGCTTCCGGCTTTCAGTGACCGCCTCGGCTTTTTTCCTCGTGGCCTGCAGATCCGTTTCGGCGGTCGCCAGGCGCTCTTCCCAATCGGATTCCATTTTTTCCGTTTGGGTCTGGTTCAGGTTATGCGCGGCCACGGAACGGTTATGAAAATCCGTGGTCAACTTTTCTTCGCGCGCGGCGAAATCGTGGACGGTCTGCCGCAACTTATCCAGGAGCGCGAGGGTTTCGTTGACAGAGGGGATTTTATTCACAGTCGCTCCTGACTTTTTTTAAAATTTCTTCCAGTTTTTCGATCACCAAAATGCTTTTGCCGGTCAAAGCGAAAAGTTCCTCGAGATATTTTTTCTCGAACTCATCGCTTTTCTGGTCGCGCCAATAAGCCCGGGCCTGCTCCCAATGGATCGATAACTCCTTGGTGATGCCGTCCAGGCGGCTTTTGCTGGCGTTCAGGCTCATGCGGACGGCTCCTTGTTTGTTTGGGGAGCCACGTCCGCGTAATTTTCGAGCGCCCGGATGATGTTGTCCATGTACGCCACGGCCTGGGTCATATCGGTGGCGAGGTAGGTTTGCAATTGTTCCGCCTGCTTGACCAGCGGCGCGGTGGCGGGTTCCAGGTTGCGCATCCATTTGCGAATCGCGTTCAGCTTGGACTCACAATCGCGCACAGCGCGTTCCGCCCGCTGCACCGCCATGGCCTGCAGGGCGGTCGCCTCCTGCAATTTGGACAGCCGGGCGTTAAACAGTTCCGCGCGGGCTTCCTCCAGCTTGCGCGTGCGGATGCGAAACTGTTGTTCCCAATACAACCGTTTGTCGTTCTCCAGCCATTGGCGTGTGCGGATAATTTCCCCGGCCAGTTCCTCCAGCAGCGGGCGCGCCTTGCCGAGGTAAACAATGAGATGGGCGCGGAACGCCGTGACGGCGTCCAGGGAAGTGATATTGGCGGTGCCGGCCATGAATTAGCGCTGGTTAAGATATTCTTCGATCCGTTGGGCTTTGCGCAACAGGTAAGGCGTGTGGTCTTTGGAAGCCTCCACGAATTTCCTGAGCGCCTTCATCGCCGTTTTAAATTCCTCGGAAAACTTCTCGTGTTCCTGGTCCTGCCAGGTGTCGCCCAGGGCGGTGAAGCGGGCGGTGAGCATGGTGACTCGGTTTTCGAGGTCACTGTTGAAGCGCTGGAGTTCCTCGGCAAACCGCCGCACTTTCTCCGGGTCCATGATTGCTTGAGCCATAGTCGTGCCTTTGTTGCAGTTATTATTAGTTCACTATCGCAAACTTTCGCGCAAGGGGCAACGTGCGGATTTTTTGGATTAACCACGAAAAACACGAATGACACGAAAGAGTCCACCTCCGGGGGGCTGGTCCTTTAAAAAAAGAGCCTGCTACTTTCGCTTGCCGCGGAGTAATAATAGAGAAAAAGCGCCTAAGCTGGCCAGGGCGAGCGTGGAGGGTTCGGGAACTGCGGCAATAATAATCTCGCCATTGGATGAACCATCGGGACTGGTGACGCCCGAAACCTCTGTGATGACAGCAAATGCGGATGAATCAATGATGGAACCGCCACCACCGCCGCCACCGCCGCCCAAAATGCTGGTGCCTCCTCCTCCTCCTCCGCTATATCCGCCACCGCCTCCTCCCACAACATCAGGAATGCCTCCTCCGCCTCCTCCAAAGCCACCGTTACCGCCGCCACTACCGCCACTCAAGAAGCTGCCGCCTCCGACTCCGTGTCCATCGATACTGGGTCCACTGCCGCTATACCCGCCACCACCGCCAGATGGACCGTATATGGAGGGGGCGCCACCACCGCCACGGCCATTAATGCCGCCAAAGCCTCCGTTATTGCCGCCGCCGGCACTCCCGCTGGTACCAGTGTTGCCCGGACTACCGTTGGTTCTACCCGCACCACCGCCGCCGCCGGCAACAACCAGCGGCGTATTGCCATTGACAACGAAACTCCCGCCTCCACCACCAGCTCCAGTAGCACCCACAGGATCGGTACTATTGCCGCCTACGCCGCCGACGAGTAAGGTGAGTGTTGTCGCTGTCGAGAAATTGAATTGACCTTCCATTTCGGCTCCTAGTCCCCTAGCTACCCCGGCGTAGGAATCGCTGCCACCCTGAGCGCCGTAGGCAGTGATATCATAGAGGCCGGGGCCGAGTATGATACTCTGCTCGGTTCCACTATAGAGGTAATCGCCGGTCTGGGCGGAACTGGTCAGTGCCCCAAACAGTAAGGTGACCGCAACCATGCAGACTGTGCTGAATGAATAAGATATGGAAACAGCGAAGAATTTGTGTTTCGTTTTCATTCGGATTCCCATCTGACCTGATAATCCACTTTCCCAGAAATTATTATGCTGTCGAGAAATTTATGAACGTTAACGGCTCTGTAATATTTGGACCTTTGGGCGCGCAAAAATTGCGCGGGCCTCGTCAAAGCGAGCAGCAATTGCGCAGTGCGCAGCGGCAATTTCCCAATAAAAACGCGGTTTTTACCTCTTGGTATATGAATTGCATAGGGCGGGATGGACACACAATAGGCATCATGAGTGTGGTGCCGGTTGAGATAAAAAATAAACCATAATTGATGAGGAGAAGTTCGATGAAAATGAAACAATTGTTCGCAACGTGCGGGATCGCCGCGGCCCTGCTTTTGGGTGCAGGCACGGTTTTCGCGCAAAATAACGGCGGCGGCGGCTTTGGCGGTGGTGGAGGCGGCGGCGGTGGCGGTGGTTTTAGGGGCATGGACCCGGCGCAATTCCAGCAACGCATGATGGATCGCGTGCGCCAAAACCTTAATTTCACCAATGACGCGGATTGGAACGCCGTGCAACCACTGGTGCAAAAGGTCATGGATGCGCGGCGCGACGTGGGCGGCGG
>DATJYM010000262.1:0-2737 GCA_035499615.1 Candidatus Acidiferrales bacterium
ATGGACGCCGTGAAAAGCGTGCCCTACATTTCCTTTATAAAATCTCTCCGTTCATATTTGGTTTTTGCGATTTGCGGTTGGATTTCTTTGGGAATGTTCCATTGCTTTACCAGCCGGGCCGCAGAAACCCCGGCCGCGTCCGATCTGATACCGGTAACCAATGTGGTCCAACTTTCCCAGCTAAGTTCCCAGAATCCCGGCACCGCTTATTTGATCAGTTTGGGCGGAAAAATTTTATGGGCGAATTCGGCCGAAGGGAAATTCGTATTACGGGAGAAGTCCGGCGCCGAGGAACTGGAAATGGACTTGCAAGGTCAGCTCTTGCAGCCGGGCGAACTGATTCGCCTGGAAGGCAAAACCACCATCGCCACCCGGGGCGCGGGTTTTCAACTGGGGACGATGGGCCCGGTCGTAGATGACGACGGCACTCATACCATGACCGAAAAATCGGGAGCGGTTTATCTGACCGCGGGACGGCATCCCCTTTGTGTTGACTGGTTCAATGGCCTCTATGATTACGGGTTGAAAATTGACTATGATGGACCTGCCCTGCCCCGCCAAAGAATTCCCGACTCGGCACTGTTTCGCGCGCAGACTAATTCCGACAACACAATAGATTTTGTGCCGGGACTCAACTATGCCTGTTACCCGGCCACCGGGGAAGTCCTGCCGGATTTTAATCAATTAACCGCCCTCAAAACCGGCGTCGTCTCCAATTTTGACCTCAGCGTCCTTGTTCAAACAAACAATATCGGGCTGGAATTTAATGGATACCTCCAGGTTCCGCAGGATGGGCTTTATACGTTTTATCTCACCTCGGACGACGGCAGCCGGATGTTTATTGGTGAACCATCCCCCGCACTCAGAATGATTGGACAGGCGGAACTGCCAAAACCGCGAACGGAAATTATCGGACAAGTCTTAAGCGAGGGCGAAAATTATCAACGGGTGGAAATTGAAGGTAACATCACCTTCGTGAGCGAAGCCCGGAACGAATGGGAAATGGAATTGTCTTCCGAGACCGGCCGGTTGCGATTGCAGGTGGCTGATGCTTCCGGCTTGTCGGCGGCAGACTTGTTAAATAGTCGTGTCCAGGTCACCGGGATTATTCAAAACACCTACGAAGCCGACGGAGAGAAAGCGGGAGGAGTCCTTTTGGTGTCCGGGGCGCAGGATATCAAAATTCTCACGACCCATGAGGCAATGGGCAACAACACCAACGCCGCGCCCGGGGAGCTCTCCACGCTCACCACCGCCAGCCAGGTCCATGAGTTAAGCCGGGAAGAAGCGCAACGCGGATATCCGGTTAAGATCCAGGGCGTGGTCACCTGCGTCCTGCCGGAACGCCAGGCTTTCATTGTCCAGGATGCGACCCGGGGCATCTACGTGGTCGATTCTTCGGAAAGCCGGTCAGTCCCGCCGAAGATTGGCGAGTTTTTGGAGATTGGAGGCAAGACTGACCCAAGCCTATTTGCTCCCATCGTGATTGCGAGCGCCGTGAAAGATTTGGGCATGGGATACATGCCTCCGCCCATCCAGCCCACGTGGGACCGGTTGATGAATGGAAGCCTGGATGCCCAATACGTCGAGTTACAAGGCGTCGTTACCACCATAGATACCAACGGCGTAACGCTATTTACCGGCGATGGCCGACTCAAAGTCGGTTTGCGGATCGCCGGAATGGACACGCCCGGGCTGGCACATTATGAAGATGCGGTCATTCGCGTCCGGGGTTGTTTGCTGGCCTCTTGGGATTACGTAACACACATGGTCACGATGGGTGATATTCGCCTTTATGGCGCCGAAATATCAGTGGAACAGCCCGCGCCGGCGAACATGTTTTCGCTCCCATCGAAAACCATTTCCGAACTCCTGCAATTCAATCCCCAGGCCAGCGTGTTTCAGCGCGTGAAAGTTTCCGGCGTGATTATTTATGCACAACCGCCGGAATACTACTTAATGGACGGTAAAAATGGCCTTCAATTCGTTTTGAAAAAACCCATCCCCGGGCTTGGGCCGGGTGACAGCGTGGACGTCGTTGGTTTTCCGGCGTTGAACGGCCTGTCTCCCGTATTGCAGGAAGCAGTGGCACGGAAGGCGGGCCAAACACAGCTCCCCCCAGCGGAAAAATTGCCGCCGGAAAATTTAATCCGCGCTGATTGTGATTCGACGCGCGTGACGATTGATGGGTTATTGGAAGGCGTAAGGGAAACCCCCGCCGGGCAAATCCTGGAAATGCAAAGCGGGGGCCGCACGTTTGCCGCGCGATTGAATACCTCAGACGATTTCGTGCGTTCATTGGCCGCCGGCAGCCGGTTGGAACTGACCGGTGTTTATCTTGGTGAAGGCGGGAACCGCGCTCTCGGCCAGGATATGACGTCATTTCTATTGTTGCTCAATTCCCCGGCGGACATCAAAGTGCTGGCGCAGCCGCCGTGGTGGACCTTGAAACGCCTGCTCGTTATCACGGGCGTATTGGTCTGCGTGCTGGCGGCAGCGGTTTTGTGGATTACCCAGCTTCACCGGCAGGTTGAGCAACGAACGGCCGAGCTGGGCGCGCAAATCCAGCAACGCCAGACGGTCGAGCACCAGCGCGCCATGGAACAGGAGCGAACCCGCATCGCCCAGGACCTGCACGATGAGCTGGGTTCGGGCGTAACCGAAATCAGCATGCTGGCCGCGCGAGCCAAATTTGCCACCATCCCCAATGAAAAACGAACCCAGTACCTCGAACACG
>DATJYM010000263.1:0-4145 GCA_035499615.1 Candidatus Acidiferrales bacterium
ACCGATGTCGAAATTGAACTTGCCGGATTGCGCACATTCGATCGTAAAATTCTTAAACCTGATTTGCAGCAGATGCAGGCGGCCATTACTTCAACCATGGCGCAATATTCCAACTCGGTGGTGGTGCCGACCTCGCAAACGACCGGTCAGAGTTGGAAATACACGTTTACCGCGCCGGCCTCAAATTGGTACACGAACAGTTTTAACGATTCGCTTTGGACAAATGGCACCGGCGGCTTCGGCACGGCGGGCACCCCGGGAATTGTGGTGGGCACGACCTGGAATACCGCCGACATCTGGCTGCGCCGCACCTTCAATCCCGGCGCACTCACACCGCAACAAATCAGCAACCTCGTCTTCAACGTATTTCATGATGAAGACTGCGAGATCTACATCAATGGCGTCCTGGCGGCAAGCGCCACGGGCTATGTTACTGCGTACAATTTTTTGGCGATAAACGCCGCCGGGCAGAATGCCATCATTCCAAATGCAAACAATCTGCTCGCCGCGCATTGCCATCAGACGACCGGCGGCCAGGGCATCGATGCGGGCGTTGATTTGAGCGTGCAGGTGGTTCCGCCGCCCCCGGTCTTCATTCCAAACTGGCCGGAAAGCGGAGGCGGTCTGGCGGCCCAATATTTTAATGGCACCAATCTGGCCAACCCGGTGTTTGCGCGGGTGGATCCAAACATCAATTTCAATTGGGGCCATGGCTCGCCCGGCGGCGGTCTCGCCGGCAATCAGTTTTCCATTCGCTGGACGGGCAAAATCCAACCGCGTTATTCGGAAGGCTGCACGTTCCACCTGACCACGGCCGATGGTTGCCGTCTCTGGGTCAATGGACAGTTGATTATTGACAAGTGGCACGATGACACGAACACGGATGTGGCCGGCAGCATCGCGTTGATCGGAGGCCAGCAATACGATTTGCAGGTGGAATATTATGATAACACGAACGCAGCCTCCGCCGTGCTCGAATGGGACAGCGCCAGCCAGGCGCGTGAAATTGTGCCGCAAGGCGTCTTGTTTCCGGCCAACACGCCGCCGGTGCCATCGGCGGTTGGCAATGCCACGATTACTGCCGGGCAAACGTTGCTCGTGACAAATACTGCAACGGATGGCGATGTTCCCCCACAAACCCTGACCTGGAGTCTCGCGGCGCAACCGGCAGGCGCGATCATCAACGCCACAAACGGCGTGTTGGTGTGGCGTCCGGCAATTTCCCAGTCCCCCTCCACGAATCTCTTTGCCGTGGTGGTGACCGATAGCGGCGCGCCGGCGATGAGCGCGACAGAATATTTTTCGGTGTTTGTCCTGCGTCCGGCCACGCCGTATTTTTCGTTGCCGTCGGTTGCCGCCGGAACATTTCAATTCATGGTCAACGGCAGCGTCGGACCGGATTACTCGGTATATGCCTCGACGAATCTTTCCAGCGGCTGGCAGTTGCTGTTGATGACCAATCCGGCGGCCTTGCCGTTTCTCTTCACAGATCCGATTTCGTCCGGCATTCAACAGCGCTATTATCGAACGCTGTTAGGTCCTTGAAAAATGTAGGCAGCCAAATCCGTAGCAACATGAAGGGCGGAAACCATAATATCTCGGCGCAACTCGCCGGCCTAATCGCAGAGATTATTCTCCACATCGGCGTGGCGGCCCAGGCGAAGGCGATCGGCTTCCGAGGCTACGCCATCGGCACCGCTTGAACTACCAATGAAAACTCCAATCCAAGCCGCTGTGTGTGTGATAACCGGCCTGCTCGTCACCGGGCTGGCCAAAGCCCAAATGCCCGATCCTCCGGGCCAGGCCGGCAACGGCGAAAACCCGAAATACGAAGCCTATTTGTTTGCTCACATGATGCAGGGTGACTACGGACGGCTTTATTACAGTGTCAGTCTGGACGGATTGCACTGGAAAATGCTCAATGGTGGCAGACGTGTTTTCGAGCAATATCACGGTCATGCCAGTATCTGTCAGGGGCACGACGGCCGCTATTATCTGGTGGGGAACCGCGGTGATGATGCGCCTGACATCAACTTCTGGGTGTCGGACGATTTGATCACCTGGAAGAAATACGGCGACTTCGTCCCCGATTTGAAGCATGTGCCGGATTATCCAAAAGCCCTGCCCAGGATTGGCGCACCCAAGCTGTTTTTCGATGAAGCCAGTTCACAATACCTTTTGACCTGGCACACCCCGCACGATCTTGGCGAGACGGATCTGCCCGAACCTTATTGGGCCAGCCAGCGTACCTTGTATGTTACTTCCAAGGATTTGCTGACGTTCTCCCAGCCGCCGCGGAAATTGTTCTCCTGGGACATGGCCACCATTGATGTGACCGTCCGAAAAGAGGGCGAGGCGTATTACGCCATAATCAAAGATGAGCGCTATCCAACTTTGAAATGGGCCACGGGCAAGACGGTTCGTCTCTGCCAGTCCACAAATCTTTTGGGACCTTATTCTGAGCCGGGGCCGCCCGTCAGCCCGAGTTTCCGCGAAGCACCCACCCTGATTCCCTCACCCAACGGCAGGGCCTGGTATCTTTATTACGAACAATATCCCGGAGTAGCCTATGGCCTCTCCGCAGCGGCCGGGCTTGGAGGCCCCTGGTTTCAGGTGGCCGGAAATCAACAGCCTTCCTGGGATAAATTTCATGTCCCGCCCAAGGTCCGTCATGGTTCGATGATCCCCATCACGCGAAAACAATATGATGCCCTGGTTGCCGCGTTTGACAAAGACAGCGCCAATTGAATGCAAAATTTTCAGGCAGGTGTCACGGAACCGGGTGTGAGGCCAGTTTATGCCCCATGACGGCCCGCTCCAAAAAAAGGATTATGAGTTCATAATTCCTTGGATATTTATGGGGCACTATTTGCAATGGTTGATGGTTCTCGCGCTTTTGCCATCTCTGGTTAATTTGACGGGCAAAGATGGACGCGTGTATCGAGGGCGCAACGCCCTCCAACGAAGGACACGACAACATTCCGATTCGTCGCATTTTCTACAATTTACCTCGACGATTCCTGGGTCGGGGCAAGCTTTTCAAAACACGACTGTCCGCGGGCTTTCTCTTCGGAAATAGCACACGGCTTGCGAAAAATATTTTTATGAAACATTACTTTGCCTTTTTTGCAATGACCCTCCTTGTTGGCGGACTGGCCCTGGTTGCGGATCCGGTCAAAACTTCCGTGCCGGATCGCTGGTCTTCGGAACGGGCGCAAACCTGGTATGGCTTGCAGCCGTGGTTGGTCGGTGGAAACTTTGTGCCGAGCACGGCCATCAATCAGCTGGAAATGTGGCAGGCCGACACGTTTGATCCCACCACGATTGACCGCGAACTGGGCTACGCGCAGAGCATTGGCATGAACACGATGCGCGTTTTTCTGCATGACCTGGCATGGCGTGAGGATGAGCAGGGTTTCTATTCGAGAGTTGACCGGTATCTGGCCATCGCCGACAGCCACGGCATCAAGACATTATTTGTGGTCTTCGACGGGGTGTGGAATCCGTATCCCAAAGCGGGCAAACAACCCAGCCCGGTGCCCGGCCTGCACAATTCCGGCTGGGTCCAGTCGCCCGGGCGCGAAATTCTCGAGGATCCAGCCGGGCAGGATCAACTCAAACCCTATGTGGTTGGCCTGCTTTCCCGTTACAAGAACGACAAGCGGGTGCTGGCCTGGGATTTGTTCAACGAACCCGACAATCCGAACCGGCAGGCTTACGGACGCGATGGCACCAGGACCGAGCTTTCTGAAGCGGACAAGGTCAAATTCGCCACCCAATTGCTTCGCAAAACATTTGCGTGGGCGCACGAGGTCGGTCCGTCACAACCCGTGACCGCGGCGGTCTGGCTTGGGGACTACCTCAATCATCCAACCGAAATTCAAAAATTGTGCCTGGATGAATCCGATGTCATTTCTTACCACAATTATGACGGCCCGGTCGAAATGCGAAAACGTATTGAAGGGCTGGAGCAATTGGGCCGGCCCGTGCTTTGCACCGAATACATGGCGCGCGGCAACAACTCCACCTTCCAGGGCATTCTGCCCATCTTAAAAGATTCTCATGTGGCCGCCTACAATTGGGGCCTGGTCAACGGCAAGTCGCAAACCATTTACCCGTGGGACTCTTGGAAAAAGCCATATACC
>DATJYM010000264.1:0-5619 GCA_035499615.1 Candidatus Acidiferrales bacterium
GTTTTGCGGCTGCCGCAATTCTCGTCAATCCTGCGGTGTCGCCCGTGCCGCAAGTTCCTCCGTTCACCTCGACGGGTAGCAACCTCACGCAAAACCTGTCTGATCTCCAGTCACGGGACCATCTCTACGTGACCGCCGGCGCATCCAGTCTGCATGTGACCTTCCCCCTGAATACGACAAATCTGGCCGACGGATATCACAACTTGACGGCCATCGCTTACGAAGGCAGCGATGTGCGAACTCAAACCCAGGTGACCGTGCCCGTCCAGGTCCAAAATTCCTCCTTGAGTGCAACCCTGACGTTGCTCGACCTGACCAATCAGGCTCCGTCAGAAGGCACCTACCACATTCAGATAACCGCCAATACCAACAACGTGGGTGTGATTACCTTGTTCAGCACCGGTGGTGCGCTGAGCACCGCCACCAATGTATCTACGGCAATTTTTCAGGTGAACGGAACCAATTTGTGGGCCGGATTGCATCCTTTCTACGCCACCGTTGTCACTTCCAACGGCCTTCATTATCGCACGCAAACACAGTGTATCCAGCTTGGTCCGTAACTGATATCGGGGTTGGTTCAGGAACAGTGGGGCAAAAGATATATGCCTCGCTCCATTTACGGCCGATTTTGTTGTCAGGAATAATTGCCGTTTTTCTGTTGGAAGCTTTATGGGAAATCACCCGCCGTTTCCACCGCGGGTTTAAGGGCGTTGAACAGGGCGTTGCCAATGACAGTGACATCTTTCAATTCGTCCGGCTCGACTGAGAGAAATGTTCCCGTGCCAACAAATGCCCGGCTGTTCCGAAGGATGGCGCCCGGACAATGTTCCAGCCTTATCACCGGCGCATTTGATAGCGGTTGGCGTGAAGAAACATCGTCCAATTCAAGTTGCCTGGAGTCTTTGACTAAAAAGGCCGGGCCGCTGTCCGCATCCACTTGTAGGTGATGCAGTTCCAGGGCGTCGGTGAATGAGCCTCGCATTCCGGTCTTCGCCGTGGCGACGACATCACTGATGCGCAAACTGGAAATCGGCATTTCCGGCAACCCTTCAACGTCAATGGCCATTTGCGCATGATTAATGGTCATGTGGCTGAAGGCGATGTCGCGGAAAACAGGCGTTCTCACGGAAACAGTTTCCTCGGAGGTTTTTGTCTCCCCTTCCATGAGATAGTGGCTGGTGACATTGATTCCCAGGCCGACATTTTCCATCGTCCAATTATCAAACCGGACATTTTCGACCAGACCACCACGCCCGCGCCGGCTTTTGATACGGACCCCGATCTGGGTTCCATCGCAGGTGATGTTGTCCGCCACGACGTTCCGAATGCCGCCGGAAATTTCGCTGCCCAGCGTCACGGCGCCGTGTGCGTGATGGACGGTACAATTCGCGATGGACACGCTTTCCGTGGGCCGGTTGACCCGCCGGCCGTCGGCGTCCTTGCCGGACTTCAAAACAATGCCGTCGTCGCCCGTGTCAATGTAACAGCCGGAGATCCGTACGTGGCAGCTGGAATCAACCGCGATGCCATCGGTGTGCACGCCTGGATAGGTCTCGATGACGACATTCTGGACCACTGCATTATCCGTATAAAGAAGGTGAATCGTCCACATCGAAGAACCAATAAAGTGAACACCTTCGATCAAAACATTTGTGCAGTCCATTAATCGGACGAAGGAGGGCCGGAGTTCCGGTGCCGCCTTTTGATAATCCCCAGCCGGTGCGGGGGTCTTTACTTCCAAGTCCTGAAGCAGATGTTCCCAGTTGGTACCAAACGCACTCCCGACGTCTGTCGCCGAAGAATTGATTCGCGGCATGAGCTTCAGCCACGCCGCGTTATCCGTGGTCAACACGCCCCGGCCCGTGATGGTGACATTATGCAAATCTCGTCCACCAATCAGAGGAACCGGCGTGAGACACTCAATGCCTTGTTCGCGTCCTTGAGAAAATGGAAGACGCATGGCCGGAAATCTCAGGATGGCTCCCGCTTCAACCTCCAGCACGAGGTTATTGGTCAACGCCATGGGGCCGGCGACATAAACCCCCGGTGGGAAGCAAACGGTGCCGCCCCCGGCGGCACCTGCCGCCCGGATCGCAGAATTTATCGCTTCCGTCGAACTGGCCGAGCCGTCGTTATGTGCGCCGTAATCCAGAACGTTAAAGACAGTCTCCGCTCCTCGTCCATTCATGGTGATTGACAGAAAGAGAATCACACTGAACAGGTGGCGCGTAAAGCAATGGGGCAAATCTATCATGCGAATGCAAATGAAAATCATGGATGCCGAATTATTTCAACTGCAAAACACGGGCAAACGGTCAGAGGTGTTGCCCGGCGCTATCATCGGGCGGCCCGCCAATGGATTTTAATTACCATACTTCCACCGGCCCCCCAGGCACGGGAATTTGTCCGCGTTGGGCAATGGCGGGTTCGTCACGCATGAAAGACGCGACCATGGCTGGCGGCCGAAAACGCGGCAGCAACTCGCCATTATTGTCGAGAAACTGGCGCCGCCAGTTGATATAATCGGCCAGCACGCCATGGAATTCGGCGCGCGTGGAAATTTGTACAGCGCGTTTGTTGAATTCGTGGCAAGGACCGAACCGTTTGGAATACCAGGGAGCAACCTTGCGGAACATGCGGCAGCCGAGCGGTTCACTGAAAACTTCAATCATTAAATCCAGATGCCGGCACATCACCCGCACACGCTCAGCAAAGGGCGGTTCGCAATGAACTGTTTCGTGGGAACCGATGTGAGGAGGCTCATTCGCTTCTACGTTTGAATTGTTCAGAGCCTCCTCACGTCGGCTGCTGCGGGCTGTCAAAAAATGGAGTGTGTGCTGGAAAATCCATGGATTGTAAAAGGCACCGCGGCCGATGCTTACGCCGGCACAACCGGTTTCGTCAAACATCTTCTTCGCCGCTTCCGGCGTGATCACGTCGCCATTGCCGATGACAGGAACCCGTTTCACGGCTTTCACAACGGCGCGAATGCCGGCGAGATTGACCGTGCCGGCGAATCCCTGCTGGCGGGTCCGGCCGTGAACGAAAATCGCCGCGATGCCGGCGTCTTCCAGCGACTGTGCCAGATCGGGCGCGGTAATATTTTGGTCGTCCCAACCGAGTCGCATCTTGGCCGTCACCGGAATTTTGACGGCGTTGACCATGCCGCGGACGAGCGCAGCGGTTTTGGTCCCGCCTTGCGGGATCATCATGGCCGAGCCGCCGCCGACATTGCAGACCTTGCGAACGGGGCAGCCCATGTTGATGTCAATGGCCGCCACACCCCGCGACTCGAGCATTTGGGCCGCATCGCGCATTTCCTCCGGAACGGATCCAAAAAGCTGGATGGAAAGCGGCGAATCGGCGGGGCGGGTTTCGATAAGCTTGAAGGCCTTGGGATTCTTTTCGAGGAGCGAGCGGGCGTTGACCAGATCAGTGGTACAGAGGCCGACGCCGCCGATTTCCCGCACGACGAGCCGGAAGGGCAGGTTGGTGTAACCTGCCAGCGGCGAAAGGAACAAATTCGACGGCAACGTCAACGGGCCGATGCGCATGGCCTGGACTATAGCAGAAGAGTTCAGGGATTGGCGAGAAAAGCGAATTCACGCATTGCGGAGGCGGGAGGGGCATGTTAGTTTGTGATGCGAAAACAGGTATGTTCGGAGAAGATCAAAATAAAGACAACGACCGTGGGCCCAAAAAGCCGCAAGGTGGGTTCAGGTTGCCACCGACGACGTGGGTGGCTTGGATTGCCATCATCGGCAGCATTGTGGCCTTGATGCTTTTGAAGGATCATATGTCGTCGCAGGTGGGGAATCTGTCGCAAGCCGATTTTTTCCAAAAATTCCAGTCCAATCTCATTGCGCAGGCCACAGTCAGTTTTAATCCTCAGACCGCACCACTGACGGAGATCACCGGTTTCTATTTTCAGACCGACAAAAACGGCAATATCGTCAAGGACAATGGCAAGCCGGTGCAAGTGCCGTTTGTAGTCAAAAATGCCTACTTAACCCAGACCAGGCAGGATCAGTTGTTCGCCTCGGACAAAATCGATGCGAGCCAGCCCAATACGATGTTGATGAGTGTGCTCTGGAGCATCGCGCCGTTTGTCCTGATCGCCCTTTTGTTTTGGTTCTTTTTCATCCGCCAGATCAAAATTGCCGGCAAGGGCGCCTTGAGCTTCGGCAAGAGCAAGGCCCGGATGCTGGCAAAAGACCGCAACAAGACGACGTTCAAGGACGTGGCCGGTGTTGAGGAAGCCATCGAGGAAGTTTCCGAGTTGGTCGAGTTTTTAAAGGACCCGAAGAAATTCCAGAAACTCGGCGGTCGCATTCCCAAGGGCGTTCTGATGGTAGGCGCACCCGGCACAGGTAAAACACTTTTGGCCAAGGCCATCGCCGGCGAGGCGGATGCCGCGTTCTTCAGCATCAGCGGCTCGGATTTTGTGGAAATGTTTGTTGGCGTGGGTGCGAGCCGCGTGCGCGACATGTTCGATCAGGCGCGGCGCAACACGCCCTGTCTGGTTTTCATTGATGAAATCGACGCGGTCGGGCGCAGCCGCGGGCACGGTCTGGGTGGCGGCAACGACGAACGCGAACAAACACTGAACGCCTTGCTCGTTGAGATGGACGGCTTTGACACGCAGGAAGGCATCATTATCATCGCCGCGACCAACCGGCCGGACGTACTGGATCCGGCACTGTTGCGGCCCGGTCGCTTCGACCGCCAGGTCGTGGTCAATTTGCCAGACGTGCGCGGCCGCGAGGCGATTTTGAAGGTTCATGCCAAAAACGTGAAGCTCGCGCCGGAGGCGGATTTGTCCATCATCGCGCGCGGCACACCGGGCTATTCCGGCGCGGAACTGGCGAACCTTTTGAATGAAGCCGCATTGCTCGCCGCGCGGACGAACAAAAAATCTGTCGGCATGGAAGAGTTGGAAGAGGCCCGCGACAAGGTCCGCTGGGGCCGCGAGCGTCGCAGTCTCGCGATGACCGACGAGGAGAAGAAATGCACAGCCTGGCATGAAGCCGGGCACGCGCTGGTGAACATGTTGCTGGAACACACGCATCCGCTGCACAAAGTCACGATCATCCCGCGCGGACAATCGCTGGGCTCGACGATGCAGTTGCCGGAAAAGGACATTTTGAACCGGCGCCGCAAGGAGATGTTTGATGACCTCGCCGTGACCATGGCCGGACGCATCGCTGAGGAAATTATTTCGGGTGATATCTCGACGGGGGCGGCCATGGACATTCAGCAGGCTACGAACCTGGCGCGGGCGATGGTTTGCCAGTATGGCATGAGCGACCGGGTCGGCATGGTGCAATATGGCAGCGATGACGAGTACGTTTTCCTCGGTCGCGAAATGGCCCGCACGAAGGTTTACAGCGAGAACACGGCAAGGGAAATTGACGAGGAAATCAAACGTCTTATTGATGAAGGATACAAGCGGGCCCAGGATATTATCTTGACCAATCGCGACAAGCTGGAGTTGATTGCCACGGCGCTGCTGGAGCATGAGACGCTCGACCGGACGCAGGTTGAGGAAATCGTCAGGACGGGCAAGTTTACGCCACCGCCGCCGAAGCCGCAAAGTGGCGCAATGATTGGCGCGCCGGC
>DATJYM010000265.1:0-8571 GCA_035499615.1 Candidatus Acidiferrales bacterium
GGCTGACGTTCAGTTGGAGTTTTGGCGGCACGCTGGCAACGGGAGGGACGGTGAACCAGACCTTCGCACAATCCGGGGACGTGACCGTGACCCTTACGGTAACCGATTCACAGGGCAACACAGCGCAGAAGACCCAGACCATATCGGTGGCCAGCAGCGACCTGGTGGGGCGTATCAACGATGCGGCGGGGCAGTCAGAGTCGATGCTGGATGATATCCTAGCCAATGCGACGTCGTCGGCCGGGGCCGCGGACTATTTTGCGAACGACGTGGAAGAGGCCCCGAATGAGATTGCCGTTAAAGGGGCATTTGCGGAAGTGGGGTTGATACTGAATGTGGCCGACGGCGAAGACACGACCAAGCTGGCGCAAGACGCCATCGACTGGACACGAAAAACCTACGGTAATGCGGCGGCAGACATTCTGACGGCAAAGTTTACCGCGCATTACCTCAGTGAAGCCACCGTGGATGCGGTCAGGGATGACTTCGAGCAATCAGTGGCTTTATGGGCGATTAACAACGGAAAGGTGAACCTGTCCTATCAGCAAATGTGGATTCCAAACTTGACCACGCTGGTGTCGCAGCAGAAGGCTTATATCGAGCAACTCCGTCAACAAGCAGTCACGGCGGCTGGCTCCATCAACTCAACGCAATCGGCACAGCTCGTGCAGGACCTGCAGGCGCGGCTGCTGGGAAACTATGCATTGCAGGCCAGCTATGACCAGAATGCCGCCCTGCCCATCCAGTTCCAGCAATACAAATCCAGCGATGAAAATGACTGGACCACCTTCAGCATTGGCCAGCGCCTGTTCACGGTAAGCTCAGGGCTGCTGGATACCGCGCTTGGTGGCGTTGGGGGCATAGTAGCCACGGCGGCATTCTCGGCTACCCAGGCGGAACAGGACATCTTCAACACGCTTGCCAGCCAGTCCGCCGAGGCACAGTTAATGAGCGCGAGCATCAGCATGACCGGCCAGGGCTTCGTGACGGTGAACCAGATATCAACAAACATCGAGGTCGGCTTGCAAGACGTAATCCAGACCCAGCCGGCGAGCCCGTCATCAGGCCAGATCGTCTCCATTACCCCGTATACACAGGGAACGCTACGGACCTACAACCTCATTCCGACATGGTTTGCGTCGTCTGCTTACGCCAACGTGGTCATCAAAAACAGCGGGACGCAAACAGCCACATACCGCTTGGAGGCGTTTTTGACCAAGACGTTTGTCACCGGCCAGTTGCCAGGCGGCTTCCTCGGCATCGGCCAGCGGCAATATGAAATCCCGGTCGCCACGTCCGAAGACGGAATAACCTTGAGTGCAGGCGCGCAACAAACAGTCACGTTGACCTATTTAACGGGCGACGGCGGCCAGGTGCCCGAAGGTCAGGACATCACATACACATTGACGGCGCGGGCCGCCAACGGTTACTACCGCCAGGACCAGCAAAATCAGCAATTTGGCACCATTTATCTTGATGAAAATGGCAATCCAATTGACCCCGCCCTTGTGGCGGCGGCGTCAAAGCCGCAACCGCCGCTGCAATCCAGCGCGTTGCTGTATCCGGGGACAAACATGTGCGCTATCCAGATCAGCCTTCAAAACCCGTTTGACGCGCCGACCATGGTTAATCTTCAACAGGCGATTCCAGCGGGCGCGGTCATCATCGACCCAGCGGGCGGCAATTACAGCAGCGGCCAGTTGACATGGAGTTTGAACCTGCAAGCCGGCGGTTTCCAATACTTCCAGGTGGTCCTGCAATTAACGGCGCCGGGGAGCACCATCACCAACACGGTTGCCTCGATTTACGATAATGTGAACGAAACATGGATGGACTTCACGAACACGCCGGCGATTTCACAAATGGTAACGGCCCCAGCCCCAGACATTCAGGGCACAGGCTTTAGCAGCGGTGCCTTCGGTTTGAATGTGCAAGCGTTGATACCGGGAGTTTATACCATTGATGGGAGCACGAATCTCCACGACTGGACCCAGATTTCCACGGTCACAAATGACGCTGGCTCGATTCAAATCAACGACCCTGACGCCCAGAATCATCCCTCGAGATTTTACCGCGTTTTCAGGCAATGAGCCAAACACATTGCCAAAACGCCAAGAGTCGCCTGTTCTTTGCAAGCCAGCTTTGAGATTATTGGACAACATTTGTATGTGACGCGCTTGACACAGCATAATTTTCAACCTGGCAGGCCCGGCCGGTAGGCACACGCGCACTGGCTTGAAATAGTGTGTGACCATCTGATTGTTTTGGCGGTAAGTTTCTTCTGCAACCGTCCCGACAAGATGCGCGCCCAATTTTGGTTCAACCTGGCCACGACCGGATTATTCCCGCAGGCCGAAAGCGAGACCGCCAGCAACTCAGCGGCGGGCGTGGTGCTCCGGCTGTGATTCGCTAAACGCTCCTCTCCGCCCTCCGCTCCACTTTCCCCGCTCGCCGACGACAGACCGAAGCCGGGATGAATCGCAAGGTGCGAACATTGCGTTACAAGATGGCATGGCCAGCAAACCACGAGAGGTTACAATGTGACCTCAACGTTCGTTTCAAAGCCCGATGTTGCTTGAGCGGATTTACAGAAACGCTACCCTCGCTGGACAGCCAGAAATTCCATGAACGGCGGAAATCGAATGAACCGACGTGGTCAGCGTTTCGCATCCAGAAATCGCACTGTTCCCAGTTCGCCTGCCTACGAAACTGGAAATTGCTCATTGCCAGCAAACGAGCAATCACTCATCCGCGAATTTATTCAGGCGCTTGCAGAAGAAATTGAGGCCATCAAGCGTGGCGGTGGCGGTTCAATCATCACAGTTTACGATGGCGTGTTCGTCCGGCGTGAAGGCCCGTTTTGTGTATATTTGTTTTCCACGGAGAGTCCGCTGATTGTAATGGACGACGCGCCGGCGGAAGTCGAGGTTGGCGGTCAAAGATTTCCCGGCCAGATCATTTCGGTTCAGGGCAGCGAAGTTGCCGTCGGGATCGAATACGATTTTGGCAAATCAATCGCTGAAGCCCGGCTCATAACAAATCTTTGGTATTTGCTCGAAGCACTCCGCAAAAGATACGAAGAAGTTCTCGCTGGTCAGCGCGCTTTGGATACGAGCCTTGCTCAAAAACTTTTTGGATTTAGCGCGCCGACCAGTTTGTTAGATAACGGTGAGTTAAATCTGCCGCCGTCCGAAAATCCGCCGAATGAAGAACAACTGAACTCGATTCGCGCTGCTTGTGGCGGCGATGTCCATTTCATTTGGGGACCACCCGGCACTGGCAAGACGCAAACCATCGGTTTTCTGATAGCAGCTATGCTACGACGGAATCTCCGCGTGTTGGTCGTTTCGCACACAAACATCGCCACAGATAACGCCATCGAAAAAGCTGCAACATTTTTGGAGGCAACAGAGGATTACCAAAGCGGTAAACTCGTTCGATACGGGAATATCAGTCCAAATTCCAATTTGCCGGAGATGGTTGTCCCCGAAAAAATAGCCGAACGGTTGGGGCAGCACCTCAAGGAACAGCTTGCGCGACGCCAAACGGAACTTTCAAAAATAAAATCATCTCTTGCAGAATTTGGCAAAGTTCAAGGTTTGTTGAACCAGATAAATGAAAATCAGAGAAAAATGTCCGAGCTGGAAATCAATTTTCAACGGAGCGGACAGGAACATCAGAATTACAAGGCGCGCGAGGGCGAACTGATCGGGCAGTTGAGCGAAGCCAAAAACAAATTGGCTGAAGCCCAAGCTGCTGGAAAATTGAAACGCTTTTTCTTGGGTCTCGATCCGACGAAACTGCAAACACACATTGCAAAGGTTGAAGGTGATTTAGTCGTGACCCGAAACACGATCTCGGCCGCGCTGGCCAAACACAGCCAACTTCAATCCGCCATTAAACTCGCGGCGGACGAAAAACGAAGATGCGAAAATGAGTCCCGGGTTATGCTCTCGCGCCACGGACTGAATGCCGAAAGCCTTTCAGCACGCATCGGTCAACTCACGAAACAAGCTGACGAAATCAACGTCGCCATTCGCACAATCGAGCAAGAATTGGAAGCGCTCCTTGCGAAAATATTGCGCGAAGCAAAAGTTATAGCCACGAGCTTGACCAAAGCGACCATTTCAAAACAAATGGACGACCAGAAATTCGACGCCGTAGTGGTGGACGAAGCGAGCATGTCACCGATGCCTAGTCTTTACTTTGCAGTCGGGCGTGCAACACAGAAGGCAATCGTGGTTGGGGATTTTCGGCAACTCCCGCCTATCTGCATCGCCGATACTACTATGGCTGAAAAATGGCTGGGCAGAGACATTTTCAATCAGGCTGGCATTCAACAAGCGGTGGATGCCGGAAAATCTGAACCACGGCTCACACTTTTGCGTCGGCAATACCGGATGCACCATGAAATTTCGTCCGTTTCAAATCAAATTTTCTACAACGGGCAGTTGGCGGATTCGTTGAGCCGCAGTTCGCTCGACAATCTTCATTCATTTTTGAGCCGATCACCTTTCGGCGAGAATCCATTGGTGCTTTACGACGTTTCCTCTACGAATCCGTGGAGCAGTCGTTTGCAACAAGGTGGAAGATACAACCTATACAGCGCAATGCTTTCAGCAGAACTTGCGAAACGAGCAGCACTATCAGGGATAAACAGCGTCGGCGTCATTTCACCGTATTCCGTTCATGCACGACTCATCAAAATGATGGTCGACGATAACAAGCAAGAACATTTGCGCCATCTGAAAGTCTCAACCGTCCATAAATTTCAAGGCCTTGAACAAGACGTAATCATTTTCGACATCGCCGAGGGACCGATGCCGCGTTATGGGCCATCTGGCTTAGTGGATGGTGTGGATTTGGCCAGCCAAGCGGCCAAGCTCATCAATGTTTCAATCACTCGGCCAAAGGCACAAATTGCCGTCGTTGCCCATTTGGATTATTTGGGATCGAAACTCCGGTCGGATTCGATTCTCATGCGTGTCCTTTCGGAACTACAGCGGCGCGGGACGGTGATAGATTCGCAAGAAATCGTTGACGACTATTTTTGCACCGACTTCGAGCGATGGGCGCTGCTGCTTGATCCACACAACGACGAGATCAATCCCGACGACAGCACGCTTTACACGGAACGCAATTTCTACGCATACTTCTTTGCAGATTTGCGGCAGGCAATTCGCGAAATCGTCATCGTTTCACCGTTTCTCACGTCAGCCCGTGCGCAACAATTCTTCAATCTGTTTCGCTACAAGGTCGCAGAAGGAATCGAAGTGAGAATCTTCACCAAACCCAAAAACCAACAGCAAGGCGATATGTTCCGCCAAGCCGAACTTGTATTTGACGAATTGAAACGGCTCGGCGTCCAAGTGATTGAAAGAGCCGGCTTGCATGAAAAATTTGCGTTTATAGATCGCAAAATCGCGTGGGAGGGAAGCCTGAACATTTTGTCGCAGAGTGAAGGGCGGAGCACAGAGCACATGCGACGACTGCCGTTCGCTAAGACGTGTGAGGAGCTGATCGACTTGCACAAATTTGGCAGTGACGCGGAAGTTGATCCGGGCTCCCGCCGGCCCGTGCAAACCGACCGCAAGTGCGAAAAGTGCGGTTCTCCAAAAGTGCTGGTTCGCGGTCCCCACGCAATATTCTTGGGTTGCATGGATTATCCCAAGTGCCAATGTAAACCGGAATTCATTCTGCGGGGCGAACGTATTCCTACAGACGCAATTTGTCCCGGAAAAGATAATGTTCCTTGTGGCAAACCAATGTATGCGACGAATGGTCGCTACGGAGTTTATCTCAAGTGTTTTGATCCTAATTGTGGGGCAACACGCAATATCAGAGGCTGATTCTGCCGCCCCTCAAAGCTTGAAATCTTATTTGACAATTGAGCCCATTGTTTTGGGGCCTTTGCCCGCATTAGACCCGCCGTGACCAACGCGCGGTTTGCTCCGCTCCACAGGCTGGAAGTCGGCCTTGTTTCCCTTCCGACCCCGCCCGTTCCGCTGCTCAAACCGCGCGCTCGTCACGAGCGGCACTTCAAACGGCCGCAGGAGCGACCGGCTTCCGTCTGCGGCTCGGTGGCGGGCGTTGCGCTCCGTCTGCGATTCGCTAGGCGCTTCTCTCCGCCTCCGCTCCACTTTCCCCGCTCGCCGACCGCAGACCGAAGCCGCATTTTCTATTTTCCTCGCGCCATCCGACGCGACTCGACTTGAAGCATGAGAACGCCACGAGCGCGATTGACCTCCCGGGCCAGTGCGGATTCAGCCGGCAGTGCTGTCAGATATTCACGGATGAGCATTTTGCTGTGCAAACCATCCAGTGCGTAATGTGCCAACGCCTCGTCTTGTTCCGTGCAGAGAATCAACCCGACCGGCGGACGTTCATCAGGCTGTGTCCAATGTTCACGAGCGTAATTGCAATACATGTTCATCTGCCCGATGTCACCGTGAACGAGCGCGCCGATTTTCAGGTCAATGATGACAAGGCAGCGCAGCCGCCGGTGAAAGAGCAGCAAGTCCACACGAAACCATTCGTGGCCAATTCGCAGTCGTCGTTGTCGCCCGACAAACGTAAAGTCGTTACCCAACTCCAACAGGAACTTTTCCAAATGCAAAACGAGTGCCTCTTCCAAATCGCTCTCGGAGTATTCATCCTTCAGGTCGAGAAATTCCAAAAGGAAGGGGCTGCGAATTTCATCGTCGGCGGTCACTTTGTCTTCGGGCAACTGCCGCTGACCTTTCACGAGCATCCCGGCTTTGTTTCGCGATAAGGCGATGCGCTCGTAGAATTGCGAATTCATCTGCCGTTCCAGTTGTTTCACCGTCCAACCGCCGCGCACCGCTTCAGTGTGATAAAACTCAACGGAATGCGCCGACCGCAACCGCAACAGCCGCGTGTAATGCGACCACGGCAGGGGAAATCGTTCCGCGATCAAGCGCAATTGTTCGGCCACTTCGCCGCTGCAAGATTTCCGCAACGCCGTTGCGGAAATTGGCGAAGGCTCGCCGGACTCGGAAATCCGCAATGGCGTTGCGGATTTCTTGGCGGAGGAAAAGGTCAGAAAGAATTTCCGGGCGCGTTCGAGGTTGTCCACGCTGAAGCCGCGACCGAAACGCTTCGTGAGGTCTGCCGAGAGGCGTGTCAGTAGTTCCGCGCCATAGGCGGCGCGTTCTTTGCCCGATTGCTCGTGCTCCACAATCCGCCGACCGATTTCCCAATACGTCGCCGTCATCAGCGAGTTGACCACGCGGGCGGAGGCGCGTCGCGCTGCATCCAGCAATTCGACCACACCCGCCAACACGTTGTCGTAGTCGGCAGCTTTGGGCTGAACCACTTTACAGGCTTTCTGTTTATCGCTCGGTTTCCTCATAACAATCTGCGTCGTTGTTCTTAGCTGATTGCCATTCGCTGGGTGAGCCATTCGACTTGTCACCGGGAGAGCGCGATGAAGCCCCGTTCGATTGTGTGGTGGCGTCGGTCGCGTCAAGGATTCTACGGGTCGCTCGCTTAGACTCTTCCGCTTCCGTTCCTCCTTTGACCCGCCCGCCGCCGCCGGGGAATTTGCTTCTAGGATTTCATCGCGGGGAGTCTGGATTCTCGAAAGTGAATTTTGTTTGACCTCAATTCCAAGCTGTATTTTCAATGGCAACGGGGGTTGAATGGAGGTTGCTGTTGAATATAATGAATGACGGCATATTGAAAAAGTCCATTGATAAAACTTTCTATCGTAATGGGCAGCTTCGTGAAGTGGTCCCATTGCGCAATGGCCGCAGGCATGGCGTGGTCCGTGTCTGGCACAAGAACGGCGTGTTGGAGACCGAAGAACCTTACGAGAACGGCTTGTTGCACGGCATCTGCCGCCAGTGGAGTGAATCCGGCAAATTGCTTGGCAAATACCGCCTGATTCACGGCACGGGCGTTCAGCGCGCGTGGCACGACAACGGCAAACTCCAACTGGAATTCTCCACCGTGCGCGGCGATTTTTCGGGACGCTATCGCTTGTGGTTGCATGACGGCACATTGCTGTCCGAGGACATTTATCTGCACGGACGTTCCGTGACCGCTGGGGAATATCGTGCGGCCCGCGCAAAAGATAAATCGCTGCCCATTCTGAACGGCCAATCCCTCAAGCCCTTGCCCCAAACCGTCGGCACGGATAAACACGCCCATGAAGTTTTCGTCCGGTTCCTTTTGGCGCACAAGCGTTGTTCCGAGGCGCGAAAGTGGCTTGAGAGTGGCGGCAAGGCCGTGCGCTCGCTTGGGCGATTCAAGCGCCAGCATGATGCCTTGAAATTTGTCGCCGCCCTTTACAAAGCAGGCGCGACCAAAGTGATCGCGCCTGACATCTACGACGGCAAAACCGGCGCACAATTCGACGACTGTCTGTTGGTGAAGCTGCCGAAAATTGCCGCCAGGCGGAAAGCCATCCGCAAAGTTTGCGGACAATTGTCGAAACGCAAACTGGGGGCTTTTCTGCCGGACAAAGACTTTGGCGAAACGCATCTGTATCTTTCGCTGGCCTGATTCACAGCACCTTCAGGCAGTCGCGCTTTTCGTCAAACGTCAGCG
>DATJYM010000266.1:0-2458 GCA_035499615.1 Candidatus Acidiferrales bacterium
CACTGCATCCCGATTGATCCCTTTTATCTGACCTGGAAAGCCCGGGAGTTCGGGCAGCATACGCGCTTCATCGAGCTGGCTGGTGAAGTCAATACCGCAATGCCGGAACACGTCGTAAACCGGACAGTCGAAGCGCTCAACGCGCAAAAGAAATCAGTGAACGGCAGTCGTGTATTGTTACTGGGTCTGGCCTACAAGCCGAACGTGGATGATGATCGGGAATCTCCGACGTACGAGCTGATGGACCTGTTCAAACGACGTGGCGCGGAGGTGGCTTATTACGATCCTTACGTGCCGGCGATTCGCATGACCCGAGAGCATCCGCATTGGGCAGGGACGCGTTCAACCAAATGGGACCGCAAAACGATCGCGAAATTCGATGTTGTCGTGATCGCCACCAATCACCAATCCGTCAACTACCTGGAACTGGCGCAGTGGGCTAGCTGCATCGTGGATACCCGCAACCAGATGGCCGGACTGAAAACGAAAGCCGGCCAGGTGTGGAAGGCTTGAATCGCGGATAGACCAATACTCGTTTTGCTCCTGGACAGCAATCCCGTGTCCAGATCCGGCAGCCTTCCCGTAACGAAATAACTCGCAGATTTGCCATGATTTTGCTCCTGGGAGCCAGTGGTTACGTCGGTCACGCCTTTGCGCGCGAGCTGCACCGGCGGCGCTCCAGCTTTATTCCGCTGACCCGGACGGCGTTGGACTATACCAACTTCGATCTGCTGTTCGATTATGTCCGTAAAATTCGTCCGGAGTTTATCATCAATGCCGCCGGTTATACCGGCAAGCCCAATGTGGACGCGTGTGAAGCGACCCGCGAGGAAACCCTGTTTGCCAACACGTTGCTTCCCCAAACGGTTGCCCGGGTGTGTCTCCTGACCAATACCCCGTGGGGACATGTTTCGTCAGGCGGCATTTACACCGGCGCCAAAATCATTGACGGCGGGAAAATGCGGGTGGTCCGCGACCTCAATCAACCCGAAATACGCCGGCTGTTTGAGCAATCTCCGGAGAGTCTCTTCGGCTTCACGGAATGGGACGAACCCAATTTTTCCTTCCGCCATGCGCCATGCAATTTTTACAGCGGCACCAAAGCGCTGGCCGAGGAGGCCATTCGCGGCATCGGGCAGAGTTACATCTGGCGCCCCGGCACACCTTTCGGCGAACAGAGCGAACCGAGAAATTTCCTGTGGAAGCTGCAGCATTATCCGAAAGTATATGACGCCGTTGCCTCGCTTTCCCACCTGGACGATTTCGTCCGCGCCAGTCTGGACCTGTGGGAATATCGCGCCCCCTTCGGCATTTACAATATGACCAACCCCGGCGCCGTGGCCACCCGGCAAGTCATCGAGATGATACGGCAAGTCCTCAAGCCGGCCCGGCGGTTTGAATATTGGAAGGATGACGAGGAGTTTTACAAACTTCGCGAATCGCCCGGCCCGGCTATCAAACCTTTGGGATATGAGGCCGTTTTGCCGGCCGGTGACACGGGTGCCAAATCGCCGCGCTCACACGCGATTTTGGACGTTTCCAAATTGCTCGCCACCGGAGTAAAAATGCGTCCGGTGAAAGAGGCGCTCGAGGATTCACTGCAGAATTGGCGCGCGGAAATGCCCGCCGGACAATTGGCAAACCACGCCGGTTCTGCCAATCATATTCGAAAATAGCAGCATGAACATAATACTCCCCCACCGTATTGCTGCCTCGCTCGGCATCAGGAAATCAACGGCACGGAACGTAACGTTGGCTGTCCTGCTGGCTTTGTCTCGCACCGCATGGGCGCAACCGGTGATCATGCCCGCGCCGGCGTATCCCGTGACGCCGGCGGCCGTCCAGGAAATCCAGGCCGAAAATGAGATGACCGTGTTCAGTGCGGAAGGAAACGTCCCCGGCGCGCAGGAGACAGAACCATTTCAGTATGGAATATTCACTCTGCGCCCGCATCCGTATTATCGTTTTCTTTACGGGAATGGAATCCTGGTAAACACAAATCAGCAGGAAAACACATTCCTTAATCAAATTTCACCCGGCATTCTGCTCGATATCGGCAGGCATTGGACGTTGGACTATACGCCGACCTTGAATTTTTATTCAAGCAGCCAATTCAAGGATACGGTGGATCAAACCGTCGTCTTGACAGGCGGGACAACCTATGAAGATTGGACACTTGGGCTGTCGCAGCGTTTCACCTCAACCTCCGATCCACTCGTCGAAACCGCCACCCAAACGAGTCAGGAAACCTTCACTACCGCGCTCACCGCTTCCTATCAGTTTAACGACAAAATGTCCACTGATTTGGGGCTCGACCAAAACATTATCTCCGCCGACCAGTTTAACAGTTCCAGTGAATGGTCCACCCTCGACTGGTTGAATTATTCGTTCTGGCCCCGGCTGGACGCCGGCATCGGCCTGGGCGTCGGGTATGTCAACATGAAGGCCAGCGCGGACA
>DATJYM010000267.1:0-25359 GCA_035499615.1 Candidatus Acidiferrales bacterium
TCCTGAAACCGGCCGGAGACGCGAAAGATCATCCGCCAGTGGCTCCGCAAAAAGTAGGATTGCCACGGGCCGCCCAGTTCCGCCTTGAGCAGCGGTTCGTGCGCCCGGCTGAACGAACGCAACCCCTCATAGCCCGGCACCGCCACTCGTTCGGATTCCGTGCAGGCCCGGCGCGGATCGCGGGAGACAATCCGGCGGATGAGCCGCCGGTAAGCCTCCGGCTCCACTTTCACCTGGTCCGGTTCAAAGCGGGCGTGGTAAAAAAAATGTCGCGTCGAACGCACCATCACGAAGCAACGATGATAATACGAAGGCGGCGGCTCGGAGCGGAACGTGGTCATCGCGCCGGTGACCGGATCAAAACGATATTGCCAGACGAGTTCGTGCGGGAAAGCGAAGGTGTCGCGTTCAAACTGGAAAGTGCGGAAGGATTGCTCGGTCGGCGCCGTCATGTTCGCGAATCAACCCGGGCTTGTTGGCCTGCCGGTCCACCCACCTTGAGCATGCCCGCCAGGGTGAGTTCGGCGGACAATACCCTGGTGCCGGCGATGAAGGCGGTAACCTTCGCTTGAATCAAATTATCCAGTCGGCCGGTGATGGCGGCTTCGATGCGGAGTATATCGCCGGGTTTGGCGGAGCCGAGGATTTTGACGGCGCGGAGCGCGGACAGCTTCATACGCGGCCAGGTGGGATTGGCCGGGTCTTCCTGTGCCACCATTCCGGCCACCTGCGCGCCGGCTTCCACCAGCAGCACACCCGGCAGGATCGGCTCGCCAGGCAGGTGGCCGCGCAGATAAAATTCGTCGCCGCGCACCCGATATTCGCCCACACCTTCCCTGCCCGGCGTCAGGCTCACCATCCGGTCCACGAACCGGAATTCCGGCCCGTGCGGCAGCGATTTCATGGCCAGTTCCAAAATGTCAGGAGACGCACTCATAAAGATTTCCAGAACATTGGAGTTCACGCTTTAGCGTGTTCGATTGGCGTGTTCCCGCCAGTTGCAAGCTAAAGCTTGAGCTCCAACTTTTGCTCTCAATTCTTCATTGTTTCAGGGGTTCAACCACAGTGTAATCCGGCGGCAGTTTCGCCTCGAACCGGTCCGGTTCGATGGGCTGATTGAGCACCACGTTGGTGAAATCGTTCCGCAGACTGGAGCCGTCGGCGAATCGCATCTCCGTGGCGGCAATGGTGAAATTATTCGTGTGAAACCCGATCACGATTTCGCCGATGAATTTGCGGGCGGAATCGCTCCTCGGCTGGAGTGTCATTTGCAGAATGGAATTGGTTTCTGCCGCCGACAGCAATTGGAAATTTTTTTCCATGGTCGCCCGGTCGCGGGGCAGGGTGGCGTCGAGCAAGGCCAGTGCATCTTTGATCGGGCCCGAGGGGACGGCGCCCAGCGGATACTTCTCCGCCCGTTTGAGCCGCGGATAGATGATGAGCAACTGGTCGGGCTGGCGAAGGACGATGGTCTGCACCGGCTGACCGAGTTCCCAGCGGAACTCATTATGCGTTACCCAGACCCTGCCGGTGGACACCAGCGGCTGGTTCAATACTTTGAGCGTGCGCGTCTGGGTGAAATCGCCGGACCAGCTTTGCAGATTCGTCTGCACCTCGAACCATTGGTTGAATCGCGCATCCGAATCGGCGCCCTGGGCAATGGCTGCTACCGCACAAAATACAACAATGCCGCAACCGACGAGGCCTGAAACCTTCCTCTCGATCATAATCATAATCTTGCTCTTAACCTTCATCTCGACCTCAGACTGCCGGGAAAGATTAGGATTAGGATTAAGATTAAGAAACCCCAGCACCTTGAGGAGCGACGTTACCGGTTCTTCGGCCAGATGGGAGTGAACTGATACCATTGTTCAATATCCTTGCGAATTTCCGGCTCGAATGCACGCAGGATTTGCTGCGTCAATTCCCGGCGCGCGTCCCGGTTGCCCAGCGCCTTGCGATCATAGGTGAATTCCGGCAGTACCTTCACGGCGTAACCGTTCGGTCGACGGACGATGGTCACGCCAATCAACGCGCAGCCGGAGGCCCGCGCCAGTTCCGCGGCTGCCAGTGACGCTTCAAACGAGTGGCCGAAAAATTCGATGGGAACGCCGCCCCGGTCCGGCGGTCGGTCCAGCGAGATGGCCAGGTCGGCGCCGGCCTGGAGTTGTTTGATCACTTCCACAAAGGCGAAATCGTCCTGACCGATGACCAGAGTCCCCACACCCAGACGCCGACGCGCCTCGATGCGCAGGCCGGTCAGACCGTCGTCGGGTTCGGCCTGGGTGAGAATCGTGAGCCGGATGCCCAATTGCGTCAGCAACAGACCGCCATGTTCCCAGTTGCCTAGGTGCAACGTGATAAACAACGTGCCGTGCCCGCGTTGTCGCGCGGCCCGGATGATTTCCAGTTCACCTTCATTGGTCAGCCAGTTCTGCACCGGCACACCACTTTCGACGCGCCACAAGTCCACCAATTTTGCGGCGAATTTGCGATGAAGCCGGCGAGCGGTTACTTCGGCGGCTTCGTGGTCGCCCGCCAGGAGAGGCAGTAAGTTTTGCACGACCACTTCGCAGCGCTCGCGCTGGAACCGCCAATAAAGTCCGGCCATGATCACGGCGAATCCTTTCACCAATCCAATCGGCAGGATTCTGACGAGGACCAGTCCCAGCCGCCATAAACCGGCGCGGTAGAAAGAAAACGGGTTGAGGGTCGGGGATTGAGGGTTGGGAGATTTCGCTTCGCCGTTTTTGAACTTTGAAGCTGGAACTTTGAAGTTTGAACCAAACAACTTCCACCACGTTGGCAGCAGAAAAACCGAAATCAGCATGTTGGCGCCGATGCCCACCGCGCACACCCGGCCCAGGCTCGCCATGCCCGGATTGCTGGAAAGTCCCAACGAACCGAACCCGGCCACGGCCGTGCCGCCGCATAACATCAGTGCCCGCCCGACGGAACGCCGGACGATGACGAGGTCGCCACCGTGCCGGCGCAAGGCCAGTTGCATGAAGATGGTGTAATCCACGCCGGTTCCCAGCATCAGCGGCAGGGCCATCAGGTTCATCAGGTTCCAGGTCCAGCCGCTCACGGTCATGATGGCCAACAGGCACAATCCGCTCAGGCACAGCACGGTTGCGCCCAGCAAAATTTCCGTGGCCCGGCGGAAGGCGAACCAGAGCGACAGCACCACCAACGCCACCGTTGGCATCACCACCACCAACATTCGGGATTGTACGCGTTTCAACGTCGCGTTGCCCAGCAATTCCCAACTCGAAAGCAAGGCACCGTTCATCGCCAGTTGCTTGGACAGGCCGGCCAGCGCCGTCGATTCGACTCGGTTCGTCGCCGGATAAACCAGACCCATGACCAGCCACTCATCCGGGGTCCGGGTGATAAACCGTTTCAACAGCCATTGGCTAACATGATTGGTCGGCCAAAAGCCGTTTGTGCTTTCGCCGGCGCGCGCCCAGGTCTGAACCAGTTCCCCGGTCAGGACCAGTGCGTTGGAATTGAAACCTTCTGCGAGTGCCGCCTTGTCCAGCAGCGGGCCTTTGGTTCCCAGGATCGTCGCCGTCGTCCGGTTGGCAGCCTGATATTCAAGGCGCGGCCAAAGCGCGGTCGGCAACAGGTACCGGCCGATGACCTGGTTTGAAACCGCTGCGTCCAGCGAGGCATCGGCGTTAGTGAGACGCTGATAAACTTCAGATTCGTTCTGGCCGGAAATAATCACCCAAAGCGGCTGCGGGGGCAGGCCAAGTTGAACCGTCATTTCATCGAGTGCCGTCTGTGCCTCGCCGTGTTGCGGCTGCAAAGCGTTGCCGGTCCGGTCCAGGCCCGGCTGGCGGAAACACAATACGGCCCCGGCAACGACCACGATCAAACCGGTCAACAGCCATGGTGCAACCATCTTGCCGGGAGTGCCGGCATCCAGCCGGCGAGATTCTGCATTCGGCTGTGAACCCGCCGGCAGGGACGCCGGCGCTCCCGGTTGCGGCGCCACAAAATAGTTCCACCAGCGAAACGGCGGCTGGTCCGGCCGCGGTTTCCGGCGTTCGGGAAACAGCGGCGGCAGATAAATCATCACCATGACCAGGGCCGACAAGGCGATGCCGATGGCCACGAGCGTGCCGAGTTGGCCGAGGCCGGGCAGTCCGCCGAGGTTCAGCACCAGAAACGCGCTCATCGTGGTGATGGCTGCCCATAAAATGCTCGGCGCAATCGTGCGGCGGATTTCCGGAACCGTCATTTGCGGATGCGCGAGCGCTTCCTGGTAGTGGACGACGGCGTAATCCACCGCCAATCCGAGCAGCACGGCGGCGAAGCCCAGGCTCACCACGCTGACCGTCCCCAGCACCAGTCCGCCCAGCGCCAGCGTCGCGCCCAGAATCAGCATCAACAACGCCAGCAACCACAGCATGGGCCGCCAGCGCCGGTGCGTCAGCCAGAAGAGCAGGGCAATCACGGTGGAGGTGATACCCACCGAATGGCTCATGTCGCGTTGCATGCTCGTGGCGATTTCCTCCACAAACACCGGCCGCCCGGTGTAACGGACCAGGACGCCGTTCGTCCCGGGAACGCCGGCATCCTGCCGGCGTGTTTCAAGCCCGTTGGTTCCCGTACTCCCCGGCAGGGATGCCGGCGCTCCAACAATGGCTTGAATGGATTTCAGCCAGCTCTCGCACGAGCGGTAACTGTCCAAATCCACGGCGGATTCGACGTACAACAACCGGAATTTTCCATCGGCTGAAGCAAACATCTGCTGGCTCTGGTCGATGGAGAATCCGGCGAGATTGGTCAAGGCGGGCATCGCCAGCAAATCAAACGGGTCATACTCCCGCCGGGCCAGGTCCATCGGTGACATGGAGGTGGCCAGCGCTTCCTTGGTCTGCTCCAGCGTGGACTTGAGCCGGTCGGGAGCCAGCCGGTTGGTCAGTGCGCCAAAAGATTCCGGCGGTTGATTGAACCACAACCAGCCGAGCAATTCGCCCAGTTGTTCCGGATGTTCATTCCAAGGCGCCTGCCAGGTCACCTCGGCGACCAGATTGGTCTGCTGCTGCAATCGCTCCGCCAGTTCACCCGCCAGGCGTTCCGCCTGATTGGCGTCCGGTGCGCGAACAGTAATAATCAATTCACGCGCGTTGGCGAAATGTTGCTGATAAAGTTTCAGTCCCTGGACCGCGGGTTCGTCCGGCGGCAACAGGTCGAGGATGTCCACGTCGAAGCGCAACCGCCACAGGCCGAGGCCAACGGCCACGAGGAGCAGCGCCCACCACCAGCGTTTCAGGAATGAACTCACGGTGAAAGGTAGCCTTCCAGAATTTCTCCGGTGCGGGTGTTTTCCAGCCACCAGTTGCCGTCCGGTTTGCGCTCAAAGTGCAGGGCCGGCGGAAGCGGCTTGCCGTCCAATGCCGCCGGTAGATAAAGCCAGGCAAACCGGGTCGGTCCAGACCCGTGACCCGAGAATCCCATCTGGCGTTGCGGAAACCGGATGAGCCAGCGATCACGCGTGGTTTGCGCAAACACCATGGAAAGCGGCGTCTTGTCGAATTGAATGAGCGCGCAGCCATCCGGATTGCTGGCCAGCACGAGGTCACCGCCGATTTCGGGCAGGCCGCTTTTGGGTCGCCACAACGCCTGGCCCTGTTGGATGTGCCAGCCGGGACCGGTAGCCGTGAACAGGTTTTGGGGTGTCTGGCAGCCGCACAAAAGCGTGAGCACGGCCAGCGAAACTGACCGGAGGAAAAAGCGAGGCAAATGACCTTCGAATAACCGCATGCAACCGGGCTATTGTTGCGGAAGCCCGAAGGTTGTCAACGCTTCACAAAGCCGACAAAGTTTTGTCATAAAATATTACTCGCTTGCCAGCGACGAATCGGCGGCACAAACTTTTGTGTGGTCATAATGCCAGGCACCAAAATATTCGGTCCGGATGAGGCTGAGTATGAAGTTATCGAATATATCGGCAACGGAAATTTCGGCGAGGTGCACAAAGTAAAGCAGCGCAACGGTGACCAAGTGTTGGCGATGAAAACCGTCCCGAGCCCTTTTGCTGATGCAACCGCATTGAAAGCTTTCATTAACGAGGCAAATCTCGCGGTTGAGATTCGTCATCCAAACGTTATCGAATACAAATTCTTCCACGATGGATCAAAATACGCGGGACTCCCTCAATATATTCTCATGGAATATGCTGATGGTGGGACTCTTGAAAACCAACTTGTAAAAGCACAGCGCGAAAATAAACCATTTTCCAACTCGGATTTATTGGGGATGTTCAAACAACTCGTTGCAGGGATGAAGGCGATCAATGACAAACTTGTCCACCGCGACATCAAGCCAGACAATATCCTCATCAGTAAAAACGTTCTAAAAATTAGTGATTTCGGCCTCTCGAAAGTCGTCACCGAGGCGACGCGAAAATCCTCATTCAAGGGATTTGGTCATATCCAATACATGGCTCCCGAAGCTTGGCGTTTTGAGAAAAACACTGTGCAGCTTGATATTTATTCAATGGGAATTGTTTTTTACCAACTTGCGACGCTACGGCACCCATTCGATATTCCGACTCCCGATCCGCATAAGTGGATGGAGGCGCATCTTTATCGGTCTGTGCCGTGTCCCGACACATTCAATACTGCGTTAGATACAAAACTAACGCAGATTATCATAAAAATGGTAGAAAAGGATTCTGCAAAACGATTCAATGACTGGAAGAACATTCAGGGTTTTCTTGAGAGTGGCGAAGAACCCACAAACATGGGCGATACGTTGGTTGAGAAAATGCTTCAAAGCCGACTCAAACAGGATAGCGCAACACAAGCGGCCGAAGCTGCGGAGCGCCAGAAAAAAGATGAAATTGCACAGTTTTGCAAGCTCGTCCTTTCTCAAGCAAGAGAGTTTCTCGTATCCCCTCTCCAGAAGCTTGTTGCAGAATTCAATCGTAAATACCCAGGAGCCAAGGCACGTGAAAGCGGTACCATCCTCGAAGGCCATAGATTCGAACAATTCGATTACGGCATCATTTTTCCCAGTGGTAAAGGAATTGTACTCGCCTTCGTAGTTCTCCTAGAAAAGGATTTCGTTCGGAAAGTGCGTGCTGATTTCACGCGTATGCGCGATTACACAGCTGTTCGTATACCAATGTACAAAGACAGGCGAATTCAAGGATGGGGATTTGTAAAAGCTTCTGACGGTAGAGGATTCAACATCTTGCTCGTCGAGCGACCCGGTGAAATATATGGTGACTTCGTAATGCTACGAAATGGAATGGGCGTCCCATCATATGCCGTTCAACGACCGACGCCTTTCCCACATGAGCTTAAAGAATTGGAAAAGGAATTGCACCTAATGGATGCCATGCATATTTACAAGACTGAGGCATCGCCATTTGATGCCAACTATCTGTGCGAGTTTGTCGCACAGTTCGTCTGAGTTACTTTTCAGATGACACCCTTAACAATTTCGTATAGCGCAGTCTGAGCGCGTTGCTGACGACCGAGAGCGAACTGAAACTCATCGCCGCGCCGGCAATCATCGGATTAAGCAGCAGATGCGCTGCCGGATATAAAATCCCCGCCGCAATCGGCACACCCAGGGCGTTATAGACGAAGGCGAAAAATAGATTCTGCCGGATGTTCTTCATCACCCGCCGGCTCAAGGCCAGTGCCTTGACGATGCCTTGCAGGTCGCCTTTCACCAGTGTGATGCCGGCGCTTTGGATGGCTACTTCCGTGCCGGTCCCCATCGCAATACCCACGTGCGCCTCGGCCAGGGCCGGTGCGTCGTTGATGCCGTCACCGGCCATCGCCACGATTTTACCTTGCGCTTTTAGTTTCCTGACCAATTCATGTTTGCCTTGCGGCGTCAGTTCCGCGCGAACTTCATCAATGCCGAGTTCGCGCGCCACCGCCTCGGCGGTTTTCCGGTTGTCGCCGGTGCATATGATGACCCTGACGCCCATGTCGTGCAGCGCGTGGATGGCGGTGGGTGTTGTTTCCTTGATTGGATCAGCAATGCCAAGAATACCAACCGCCCTGCCATCCACCGCCACCCAAACCACCGTCTGCGCCTTTTCCTGGAGTTGCTGCGACGATTGCCTCAAATCATCGGGAATGGGCACGCCGGAATCGCCTAAAAATTTCTCCTTGCCGACGCGGACGAGTTTGTCGCCGATTTTCCCCGACACACCTCCACCCGTCGTGGACTCGAAATTGCTCGCAGGTGACAATGAAATTTTTCTTTCCCTGGCTTCGTCCACAATAGCCCGGGCCAGCGGATGTTCACTCAATTGCTCGACCGATGCGGCCAGGCTCAGCAATTCAGGATCCTCATCGGAAGAAACCACGCTCACCACCTTCGGTTTACCGGCTGTCAACGTTCCGGTCTTGTCGATCAGGAGGTGGGTGACTTTTTCCGTTGCCTCAATGGCTTCCGCATTTCGAATGAGGATGCCCGATTGCGCGCCGCGGCCCACCCCGACCATGATGGACATGGGCGTCGCCAGACCCAGCGCACACGGACAGGCAATAATCAGCACCGACACCGCATTGACCAGCGCATAAGCCATCGCCGGGGCCGGTCCCCAAACAGCCCAAACGATGAAAGTGATGACGGCGACGCCGATGACGGCCGGCACAAAATAGCCTGCGACGCTGTCCGCCAGTTTTTGGATGGGCGCACGGCTGCGCTGGGCTTCCGCTACCATTTGGACGATCTGCGCCAGCAACGTTTCCGAACCAACTTTCTGCACCTGCATCAGAAAGGTTCCGGTTTGGTTGACGGTCGCGCCGACGACGGCGTCGTTCACACCCTTGGCCACCGGCATTGGCTCTCCGGTAATCATGGATTCGTCGATGTTGCTCCGACCCTCGATAATCACGCCGTCGATGGGAATTTTCTCACCGGGCCGGACGCGCAGCACGTCGTCCTTCTGCACTTCATCCACCGGCACGTCCTGCTCCTGGCCGTCGCGGACGCGATGCGCGGTTTTGGCCGCGAGCCCGAGCAACGCCTTGATGGCCTGTCCGGTGCGGTGGCGCGCCTTGGCTTCGAGCATTTGTCCTAGTATCACCAACACGGTGATGACCGCCGCCGCCTCGAAATAAAGTCCCACTTCACCGTGCTGCCGAAACGACGGCGCGAAAATGCCGGGAGCGATGACGGCGATGGTGCTATAGCCGTATGCCGCGCCGACACCGGTGGCGATCAGAGTGAACATGTTCAACTGCCACGTTTTCACCGAACGCCAGGCCCGGCCGAAAAACATCCCGCCCGCCCATACCACCACCGGCGTGCTCAACAAAAACTCCAGCCACCGGGAAACCGATTGGGGAATCCACCGTTCGACATGTACTCCGGGAATCCATTGGCCCATGGCGAGAAACAGAACGGGAATGGTCAGTGCGAGGCCAATCCAGAATTTACGGGCGAGCACGCGGGTTTCAGCGTCGTCCTCCGACTCGGCGGAGGCGGTTTTGGGTTCCAGCGGCATACCGCACTTCGGGCAGTCACCCGGATGGTCCTGCTCGATTTCCGGATGCATCGGGCAGGTGTAAACGGGTTTGCCCGCGGTGGCGGCACACGCCGGATTGCGTTCCAGCGCCATGCCGCATTTCGGACAGTCACCCGGCCCGTCCGATTCCGCACCCGGACACATCGGACAAAAGTACTTTGCGTTGGACGCCGGCCTCACTGAATTCGGAATTCCCAGGAATTTCTGCCGGCAATGTTCGCTGCAGAAATAGAACATCTCCCCCTCGCGCTTGGCGCGCAGCGCGGACGCTTCATCCACGGTCATGCCACAAATGGGGTCGGTCGCCATCGGGGCACAACTTGCGCCAAATCTGCCAAATTTCCAGAATGGAATTGACTGGATTGGAATTGCGATGACCACAAACGCTGTGGAAGCCGAACCCGGCCCGTCGCGATTGTGTGTCGGAGAGGCGTCGCGCCTGTCCCACGATATGGTTCCGGCAAGCAGGCTAAGGCAGCCAGATGGCGCGCCAGAATTGGACCGGAGTCGAGGGTGCCACGATATTGGTGATGTTCAGCGTGCCGGTTGGGGACGTGTTGGTGCTGATGGACGACCATGTGATCAGGTCAGTCGAATTCTGGATGATATAGGGAACACCGGTTTGGCCCTGAAGTTGAAAGACGAATTGGTTTGCAGCCGGTGGCGTCGGAATGGCCAGCAAGGTCGCCGGCCCGGGTGCGAGTGACAGCACGGTGGCTGAGTAAGGTGCGAAGACGTAGTTGAAGTTTGTGCTCGCGCCGGAAAAGCCCGTCGTGGCGACGTCCTGCAAGGAAAGGGGCCCGTTGGTTTCCGCCGCGTTATCCTGTGGAATTCCATAGGAAAAGATCGTGCCGTTGGCAGCCGGGGTAAAACCCGCCACCGCCAACTGTCCGGTGTAGGTATTGGTCGGGTCCTTGTTGATGGCCAGCACGGTCAGGCTGCCATCCTGCCGCCGTACCGCATACACCGGAAGCAACGAGTAATCGCTGGTCGCGGTCAATACGGTGTCACCGGATTGAAAGAAGTCCTGCATGAGCTTGTCGATGTAGAACGCCGGATACAGCGTGTTCAGGTTGCCGACGATGCCGAGATCACCGTTGGTGCGCCAGCCGTAAAGCGTCGACGAGAAGTCGCCGTTGGTATCCACGCCGTTCCTGAAGTCCCACCACACCAGTGAGTTGAACTCCGTCTTCATCAATTGCGCGAGGCTGTCGGCCAGATACAGGCCGTTGACGATGCTGGTCGATTGTTTGCCGTTAGGACCGGAATCGGAATTGTTCTCGGTGACCAGCAGTTCAACATTGATGCCGTTGGCGCCGGTGTAATCGGTGAGCTGCTGGCGCAGGCCCGCGGCGTCGGAAGACCAGTTGGCGGCGGCTTGCAGCAAGGCCGCATCGTTGTCCGAGCCGGATTCCGCATAAAAGTGGTCCACGAGGAAATCCGGGGTTACACCGGCTGAATTCAATGTGGTGAGCAAGACCGGCGTCCAGCCATTATGATAGACACCCTCGCGCGAGTTATACGCCGGGTGGCTGGTGTTATTGGCAAAAGTGTCTTCGCCGGGCGTGGAAACCACACCCACTTTAATCGTCGGGTCCACGGCCTTCATCAGGGCAATGTAATTCGTGGCGCGCAATGCATAAGTATAAGGGTCGTGAGCCACCGAGTTGCTGTCGGTTTCCCAGCCGCCGTAGCATTCATTGCCGATTTCCCAATACTTGAAACCCAGCGGCGCGGTTCGCGAGATGCGGAGGAAGTTTTTACCGTCGTCAGTGCCCAACGGCCCGGTGGCACGCAGCGAAGCCCAATATCCGGCCGTCTGCCAGTTAGTGCCATTGGCATCCACTCCCAAAAGTACCGTGCTCGAGGTCGTGGCATTGCAATACGCCACCCACGCAGCCGCTTCCTGCGGTGTGCCGGTGCCGTAATTGGCGGTGATGATGGTCTGGGCATTGACGCTGGCGTTGGTGATGACGTGCATGAAATTGGCGAACGACGTCTGCCAGCGCCAGGTATTCGTCAGCGACTGGTCCAACACCCAATGCCATTCGTCGGAAAGCGAGCCGCCCGGTAGTCGAACGATGCGCGTGCCCAGCTGGTTGAGCAGCGAAACCGTCGTGGGCGTGTCGAAATTACCGTCCCAGGTGGCCACATTTAATCCGAACCAGCGGGCCTCGGCGGTGCGGATGGGCTGGCCGGCATCGACATTAAAATGAACGATCGCCGGCGGCGGCATGACGGCGTTCAACTGGATGTCATCCACATAGAAAGTGGCTTCGGTGGAGCCGGCCGAGTCTTGAATGACGAAGCCGGTGAAGTTGTTCGTATTGGCTACGCCCAGGGCTGACAGGGAAACGGTGTATTGCTGCCAGGTATTGGCCGGTGGCGCGGCCGGAAAATAACGGGCACTTTGCGGGGAGTAGTTAAGAGTCCCGTACATCTGAATCCGTTGTCCGCCCACCGAGCCGCCATTCAACCAAAAGCTGACGCTGGCGAAGCCAGTATCCGTCAGGCTGGAATGACTCAAACCAAGGCCACCGTAGGCGTTCGTGATGGTGACGCTGATGGAATGGGTGCTGTTGGTATGAGTAGGCGAAGTATTGGCAAAATTCGTCGTACAGCCATAACTTCCATTCGACCAGCCATTGACCAGTGAATCGGAATAAATCGTCATGTTGGTCTGCGCCCCGGACGCGACAGGCAAGGCCAATAAAACGGCGAAAATGAATTTAGACACAGCGGAAGTGATCACACCTGAAGGATGATTTTGCAGAGACATGACCGGCTATTTTAGCTCCGATTGCCTAATAACGCAATTGTGCCTGTTATTTGGACAGTCACCCACATCAGGCTCCGTGCGGCGATTCTCCATTGAAATCGGAATCTCCCGCACTTCTCAGATACAACACCGAAAAAGACGGGCGCGGACCTGGAAGGCGATTTTACCGTGGAGGGTGGCTGGATTGGCCTCGGAGATGCTCGCAGGAGCGTGAGAAACAGGTAAATCTATGAAAATGAAAATCCTTTTCGGTTTGTGTGTCGCCTTGACTGCGAGCTTTGTTTCCGTCCGTGCGGACGACAGCCCCGACCAGGCCGCTGCTCGGGCGGCCTTCGAACAAAAAATGTACGACTTGGATCACACGCAGGCCAAACCCGCGGATACAAATTCGGTGGCCGCGGCAGCAACACCCGGTCAATCCAATGCCAAATCGCCCGACACAACCTCCGGCTCTACAGCCGCCCCGGCGGCAACGACTTCAGCGACTGAGCCAGAAGAGCAAGCGCCCATAACCGGTGTACCCGCGGCTAAAACCAGCAGTGCGACTGTTCCGGCAACGGCGGCTGCGGCAGAAGTTGCCCCCGCCGCGGATACAACCTCTGACACCACAACCGCCTCACAAACCACCCCGACGGCTACAACTTCAGCTACCGTGCCGCAAGAGCAAGCGCCCATAGCCAGTGCGCCCATGGCGGAAACGAACAGTGCTATAGCTCCGGCAACGGCGGCTTCAACCGCCTCCAGCGACGCCAACCTTCCCGCGCCGGCTCCGGCCAGCAGCCCATCGGCCCAAGCCGCCGCCCTGACCGCTTTGCAACAGAAAATGTACGACCTGGATCATGCGCAAGCTCAACCGCCCGCGAGTGTCGGTTCCGAAACGACGGTGACGCAATCCGGCGAAGCAGCAACCCAAACACCGGTTACAGCCGCCACCACGCCAACAACGACCCAACAAACCGACCAAGCCACAACCTCGACCACAGAAACGCCTGAGGCTGCGACTGAAACGACCAGTGCTGCTCCGAATGAGAATCAAGAGTCCTCTGCTCCCATCGCCGCAGCTCCTGCTGCTACGGTTCCGATAACCTCGGCTGCCACCACCGCCACCACGGAAAGTTCGCCGGCTGCTGCCGCTGCACCAGCTGAAACCGCCGCAGCTTCATCGACTCCGGCCCAAGCTGTTCCGGTGGTCGCTGCTCCGGCCCTGGAAACTCCCGCTGCCATCCCGGCAGTCACCACTTCTGCTGCAGAAGCTCCCGCGGCTTCTGCTGCTTCAGCTCCGATGACCTCGGCCTCCACCGCCGCCAGCACGGAAAGTTCGCCGGCTGCTGCCGCTGTACCAGCTGAAACCGCACCGGCTTCATCGAGTCCGGCCCAAGCTGTTCCGGTGGTTGCTGCTCCGGCCCTGGCAGCTTCGGCCGCCGTCCCGGCAGTCACCACTTCCGCTGCAGAAGTCCCCGCGGCCCCCTCTCCGGTCAAGGTGACACCGGTGGTATCCGCCCCGCCGGTCGCTCCCGCTGCCGCCGCTCCGGTTGCCTCTCCTGTCATTGCGAGCACGCCGGTTTCCAAGATTACCGCAGCGCCGACCACGGCAACGGTTGCGATGGCTCCCGCTGCCTCGGTTCACTCGATGGCCGCGCCTGTCAAGACTCACCCGTCAACGGTGCTGGCCGCGGCTACCTCACCGCTGGTGCTCCACGCTTCGTCATTGCCGTCCACTTCTACGACCTCGGCCAGACCGCCCAATGAACTTGAGACCGTTACCGGATCAGTTTACAAAAATGTCGAAGTGGAACGGGTGATGTCCGATGGCATTGTGATCAGCTATACCCCGAACGGTGGCGGCTGGGCGATGTCCAAGATCAGATTTGACGATCTTTCCCCGGAGATGCGGCTGCGCTACCAGAAATAATCAAGCCCGGCGGGGTTTCCCGCACGCAGGCCTCAAGGCTGGCTCGTGATTTTTTGCCAGTTGATGCCTTGTGCCCCGGCATAGGCCGCGAACACCTTTTCGTTCTGAATCAATACGCTGCGCACCACGCTGGAATCGTCCGCGCGGCCGAGTTCCAGTATGCTGTCGGGGATGATACCCATTTTTTTGTGCGCATAGAGCAGCGCAAACACCGATTGCGCGATGGCCTGATATGGCAATTCCTTGTAGGCGCCCTCAATCGCGTCCTCGGCGGCGTTGGCCAGAAATTCCAACTGGTCCACCAGATGGGGAAATTTGGGCGCATTGATCTGGGTGAATTCGAGCTTCCACTGCGGCAGTTGCCGCAGCACCTTTTCGGCAATCGCCGGAGTGATGCTGGCCGCGGCGCTGTTCACGAATTTGGCAATCTCAGGCATGCGGCGGTAATCTAGGGAAATTTGCGCGCGGACGGAAGTGAAATTGTGGTGACGAAACGCGCTTTTCTTCGCCACGCTTCCTGCTAGGAATAAGCCCGTGCAAGACCTCATCGCCAAAGCCGAGACGCTGCTGGAGGCGCTGCCGTACATCCAGAAGTTCAGCGGCGCGACCTTCGTCGTCAAATACGGCGGCAGTTTCATGGATTCGCCCGACGCCAACGTCCGCCACAGCGTCGCGCGCGACGTCGTTTTCCTGGAAGCGGTGGAAATCAATCCGGTGGTCGTGCATGGCGGCGGCAAGGCCATTACGCGTGCGATGGAAAAGTCCGGGTTGAAGGCGGAATTCGTGCAGGGCCAGCGCGTGACCGATGAAGCCACCGCGAAGATCGTGGACGAAGTGTTGTCCGGCGAGATCAATCCCGACCTGGTTAATACCCTCAAAGGCCTGGGAGGCAAGCCGGTCGGCTTCGCAGGCAGGGACATTTTCAAATGCCGCAAGCTCTGGCTGGAAGACCGGGAGAATCCGGGCAAAAAAATTGACATTGGTTACGTCGGCGAAGTCGTGGAAGTCAACGTCGCGCCGTTAAAGGAATCCATCTGGTGCGGTTTTACGCCGGTCATCAGCCCGACGGCACGCGGCGAGGACGGGAAGGTTTACAACTGCAACGCGGACATCGCTGCGGCACAACTGGCAATTGCGCTCAAGGCCCAGCGCCTTGTGTTCATGAGCGATGTGCCTGGTTTGCTGAGCGATCCGAAACGGCCGGATTCGGTCGTGCCCCATCTCCGCTCTGGCGAGGTTGGCGAGCTCAAGAAGAACGGTGTGATTGACAAGGGCATGATTCCGAAAGTGGACAGCGCCGTCGCTGCCATCCAGTCCGGGGTGGAAAAGGTGTCGTTTGTGGACGGCCGCGTGCCGCACGCCGTGCTGCTGGAGATCTTCACCGACGAAGGCGTCGGCACGGAAATCGTTTTGTAATTTCCGATTTCCGATTTACGATGGACGCTGGATTTTGAAAACAAGAGCGATTCGTCAATCGCAAATCCAATATCGTAAATGAAAGAGATCGTTCCATCGCCACCGCCGCTCGTGCACAACCAGTACGAGGCGGTGCGGCAATTGTTCAGCCGGAACGTCGTGCCCAGCTACGGCCGGTTTGACCTCGTGCTCAGTCACGGCACCGGCAGCTACGTCTATGATGTCGCCGGCAAGCGTTACCTCGACCTCGGCGGCGGCATTGCCGTGTGCTGCCTCGGCCACGCGCACCCGGCCATCACCGGGGCGCTCGTCGAACAGTCGCAAAAACTGATCCATGTCTCGAACCTGTATTACACCGAACCACAAGGCCGGCTCGCCGCCGAACTCGTCAAACGCATCGGCCCGGGCAAATGCTTTTTCGCCAACAGCGGCGCCGAAGCCAACGAAGGCCTGTTCAAGGTCGCGCGCAAATTCGGGCACGACGAGGGCCGGTTTGAAATCCTGACCGCGACCAATTCCTTTCACGGACGGACTCTCGCTGGCATCGCGGCGACGGGCCAGGATAAGGTGAAAAAGGGATTTGAGCCGATGACGCCCGGTTTTCGGCACATTCCATTCAATGACCTGGCTGCCGCGCGCGACGCGATTTCGCCGGCAACCGTCGCCATCCTGATTGAAGGCGTTCAAGGGGAAGGAGGCGTCACGCCCGCTACGCCCGAATATCTGCTCGGTTTGCGGGCATTATGCGACGAGAAAAGGCTGCTGCTGCTCATGGACGAAGTGCAGTGCGGATATTATCGGAGCGGAGAATTCCTCAGTTTTGAGCGGATTCTGGAAGGCGCTGCTCCGAGCTCCGAACACCGAACTCCGAACCCGGATTTCCTGCCCGATGGAGTTTCCCTGGCCAAGTCGCTCGGCGGCGGTTTTCCCATCGGCGCCTTCTGGGTGCGGGCGCCGTACGCGGATGTCTTGGGACCGGGCACGCACGCCACGACGTTCGGCGGCACGCCGCTGGCCTGTGCGGTGGCGTTGAAAATCCTGGAGGTCATCGAACGGGAAGGTCTGGCTGAGAACGCGCGGAAACTCGGCGATTGGATGAAACACGAGCTGGAAAGGCTGGCCGCAAATTATTCGCCGGTGGTCAAACGGGCGCGGGGATTCGGTTTCATGCTTGGATTGGAGCTGGCGGAAACGATTCCGGGTCTGGCGGCGGGCGACAAGCCGGTCAGCGTCCAGTTTGTCAATCGGCTGCACCAGGCCGGCGTGCTGACCATCCCGGCGGGGACCCAAATCGTGCGATTGCTGCCGCCGCTTAACCTCAAACCGCAGGAAGCCAGTGAGGGCATTTCTAAAATTGAAGACGTGGTCAAATCGCTTGCATGATTGGTTTGCGGAAAACCCCACCTCACCCTGGCCCTGTTCCCTCCATCCGAGGGAGCGGAGGGGGAGAATGATTTTCCGTCTTTTGGCAAATGCACGGCTGACTTTTGCTCCATGACCTTCCAAAATCTTAATCGTAAGCAATGGCTGTTCCCTCTCCCGTCGGACAGGAGAGGGGCAGGGTAAGGGCTTTGGTTGAAATATGAACAATGCTGCCTGCAAATATCTGGCCGCCCGCGATCCGGTGATGCGGCGGCTCATCCGCGAACACGGCCCCTGCGAGCTCGAGCCGGAGACGCGCTGCCCGCCGTTTCAATCTCTGGTGCAGGCGGTGGCGCACCAGCAACTCAACGGCACCGCGGCCAACAACATCCTCGCGCGTTTTAAAAAATTGTGTCCCAACAGGAAATTCCCGCGCCCGGAAGATCTGGCCGGCGTCACCGATGGACAAATCCGCGCCTGCGGCTTTTCTTTTGCGAAGATCAAATCCATCCGCGACATCACAGCCAAAACGCTGGCGGGCGTCGTCCCGGCTTCGCGGCAAATCGTGGAGCTGTCTGACGACGAAATCGTTGCGCGCTTGACGGAGGTCCGCGGGGTGGGGCGCTGGACCGTGGAGATGCTGCTGGTTTTCCAGTTGGGCCGCCCGGATGTTCTGCCGGCGGACGATTTTGGCGTGCGCACCGGCTTTCGCCTCGCCTATCGGAAACGCGATCTACCCAAAGTGAAGGACCTGCTTGCATTTGGCGAACGCTGGCGGCCGCACCGGACCACCGCCGCCTGGTATCTCTGGTGCGCGGCCGACGCGGCTCGCAAAAAGAAGTGACGTGGTGCCGGATCCGGGTTATAAACCCAATTTGGGCTCAATTCCAAAGAGTTTTCAAAATGAAACATCTGTTGTCATTGGAGAAGTTGCCGGGCGCGGACATTGAGAAAATCCTGCGCGACGCCGTGGTTTACAAGCGTGAGCGGGCGCGCCGCGACAAATTGCCGCTGGCAGGTCAGGTCTGGGCGTTGATGTTCTCCAAGTCGTCCACCCGCACGCGCGTTTCGTTCGAGGTCGGCATCCGCGAGCTGGGCGGCCAGACGATGTTCCTCAATGCCGGCGAAATTCAACTGGGCCGCGGCGAACCGGTCAAGGACACCGCACGGGTGCTGGGCCGGATGATTGACGGCGCGATCATCCGCACGTTCGCGCAGGCCGATGTGGAGGAATTCGCCGAATTTTCCGGCATCCCCACCGTCAACGCGCTGACCGATGAGGAGCATCCCTGTCAGATTCTGGCGGACATCATGACGTTCCGGGAGGCGCGCGGGCCGATTGCGGGCAAGGTGGTGACGTTTGTGGGCGATGGCGCGTGCAATGTGCCGAGCTCGTGGATGTTCGCTGCCGGAAAGCTCGGATTTGAATTACGCATTGCCGCGCCGAAAAAATTCCAGCCGGCGGCCGACCTGGTCAAACGCGCGGGCGGAAAAATTGTCTGCACGGACGATTTGCCGATGGCGGCCAGGGGCGCGGACCTGTTATACACCGACGTGTGGGTTTCGATGGGCAAGGAAGCCGAATCCGCCGAGCGGCTGAAGATTTTGAGCGGGTACCAGATCAATCAGAAGCTGCTCAAGCTGGCCAAAAAGGACGCGTTGGTGATGCATTGCCTGCCGGCGTATCGCGGCAAGGAAATTGACGCGGAAACGTTCGAGGCCCATGCCGATACGATTTTTACCCAGGCCGAAAACCGGCTGCACGTGCAAAAGGCGGTACTAAATTGGGTCGTTTCCTGACAGTTTCCATTTTCATCAACATCCAAACCATACAAAATTATGAGACGCGTACCAGGTTATCCGGGACTTTACCACGAGAAGGTTGGCCAGCAGGGCACTCGCTATCGAATTGCCCTTTGCCGGAACCGAAAACGGATTCAGCAGTATCTCAATTTCGGCACGAAGTGGACAAAAGCAAAGGCGCGAGCGAAAGCCATTCGCCGATGGCGGGCGGTTCGTGACTCATTGCCGGTGATCAGCCGCGCCGCGTTTGCCCAGGTCGAGCGCCGCAAGAGCCGGTCCGGGATTGTCGGTGTCAGACGCATCACGAAAGAATCGAAGGGGCGTCGGTATGCCTTCTGGGTTGCGGTTTTCAGTGACCGCCGAGGCCGGAAGCAGTGGCGGTCGTTTTCGATAGACAAGTACGGTGAAGACAAGGCGAAGGGGTTGGCTCGCAAGGCCCGGCGCAAGGGTTTGGCCGAGATGCAGGCGTCATGATGCAGCCCACCACCGGGCAGGATCCATTCAGAAAACAAAACGCGCAGGTCAAACGACCTGCGCGCGTGGCGGCAAGAGACTTTTTATAATTGGCGGCGGCGGAGAGCGGTCAGCATGGCCAAACTGCCGCTGACCAGAAACAAGGCTGTCGGCTCAGGCACGCCGATTACCGTGCCGCGGATGACCACGTTGTCAAAACGCCAGTTGCCCGAAGAATTGTTCAAGGCAGTTCCCTGGGTGCTGACACAGTCGGTACCCGTCGAAGCGTTCACCATCTCGATGGCGAAATTGGGATCGTTGGCCGCATTCGGATCGGTGATGGTCGCGGTCAAACCGGTGAACCAATTCTGCCCGGCCAATGCTCCATTGAGCAATACATTATCACGGACATACGACCCATTGACCGTGAGACCGTCCGCGCCATTGTAGGACACGACCTGCAACCCGGTATCGGAGCCGGAGAGCGTCAGCGGAGCATTAATCCAATTGATGCCATCCGTGGTATATGCCAGTTGCAAATTTCCTTCACCCTGTGTCGTGGCATACCAGTCGAAGCTGATATTGATGTTGTTATACCCCGCCGTGCTGGCCGCGAATTCTGCTCCCTGCGTACCGATTGGCGCCAGGCTCGACCAGCCGTTGGCCGTGCCAGTACTTCCGGCCTGCGCCCGGACGCGCCAGGTTTGAGTGGTATTGGCAACGCCGTTCGCACCGGTATCTGAAGCCTTGCCGGCCAGGACATCGTCGGTGGTCACGCCCACATTCGGGGTCGGATAAAGGTTCATGCCAAGGGAACCGGCAGTGCCGCTACCGGTCGAGGGAGCCGGGCTGTTATTCACTGCGACCGGGTCGTTTTCAAAAGTCCAAGCGGTGATGATTTGTGCCCGGGCTTGCGTTACCGCCATCAATGCGCAGACCGAGGTCAAGATTACTGTTTGCTTCATAATAGTTTTGTTCCTTCCTTTTGGTTTCTTCCAGGTCCATGTTTGACTGCGCGCACATTAAAGACTTGAGCCATGACGTTTGCATGGAGCGCGCGTTACATTTGGATTACTTTCTCCCCTGAATTATGCCTGGCGGCCGCTGCCCGATTGGAGAAGAGATCCTACCCCCAAATGTTTTCCCAACTCGTGTGGTTGATGGCGCACCGTCCTGGATCAGCGCCGGATCCCGGCTAGGAAACGGTGTGGCTAATTATTGGCGGCAGTTTGTGCCGCGGCTACTTCCGCCCGGGCGGCGGCCAGGTCGCGCCGGAATTTGTCGTTTTTGTTCATTTGCCGGACAATGGCCTGCGCGAGCACGCGCCCGGCGTAAATGTCCGTGGGGTAATGCCGGGCAATTTCTACTCGATGCCAGCCGATGTTGCGCGCTTCGGCCACGATGGCATCGTGTTTATCGGGAAAAACTTCTGTCAGCACCAGCGCCAGCACCATGGATTCCGTGGAATGGCCGCTGGGATAGCTAAAGCTCTTTTCCAGTTTGCCGGCGGCGAGGCCTGGATCGAGGACATACGGGCGCGGACGTTTGTAGAAGTCCTTGGACTGGTCGGTTACAGTCTCGGCATCCTTCTGCACGCGCTGAAAAAAAGCCTCGGTTTTGAGGAATCGGCCCGGCGCAAAAAAGGGACCGATGGCCGGAGTGAAATTGAAAATGTCGAATTTCTTTTCCGTAAATGCGACGGCGACGTCGTTGCTGGGGGCGGCATGGCACACCGCCCGGACTTCCGCCATGTCGGCGGCCTGCTCCGGAGAACCGGGAAGCGGAGGTGGCGCCAGCAGTGCAATGACGTCCGGTTTGCCCGCGGGCAAATAATTAAAATGAGGGGACTGAACCGGCTGGCTGGCTTGCGCCATCGTGTCGTCGGCGCGCAACGGCAGGTTGATAACGGCGGGCAAAACCAAGACCGCGAGCCAGAGCGAACGATTCAATGATAAAGAGCGGGTGACGGTCGTCATGTTGAATTTCATCGGCACTGAAAGGAAAAGAATATCGGCTGGGAATTCAAATCAATTAATAACCGGATTCCCCTGGCAATCCCAACTGATGTTCGGCCGGCCGGGGTCGTGACCCGCAGCGACGGGTTGGCCAGCCATCGGACCTCGCGGGCAAATGGCTGTCCCGTCGGACACGACATAGTTGTATTTGAAGTAAGTGGCATGGCCATCGGCGAAGGTGATATTGCCGCCCTCGTTGTGACGGGAGGAAAAACGGGTGGTGTAACTGTGCGGGGTGGCGAGGAGAATCTGGTTGGCGGTCGTACCGTAATAGGGGGTTTCGGCGGAACGGAGGCGGCCATCGGAAAACAGCACGAAGGCCGAGGGATGAACCACCATGGGGGTTCTAAGCACTGCGGTGGCAAAGGTGATTTGCAGGTTGGCAACGGATTTTGAATTCATTCCATAATTGAACAACGGGCGTTGGCCCGGAATCATGTCATATTTGTCCTGGGCGGCCTGCCGGTCCACGCGGTCAATGCGTTGGGCAAACGCCGCCGGATCGATGAAGATATTTCTGGTGGTGTAAAACGAATTGATCAGGGTCAGACTGGTTCCCCATTCATACAGGGGCTTTTGGGCGACATAGGCGGGCAATGCATTGAACCAGACATCGTCGCCCACCGGCGGCGTTTGGTTATGATAAGTAGGTATCGACGGCCAGACGGGGTTGTCCTGGTCCACGGCTGAAGCATAGGAGGACTGGTATCTCGGGTAGGGATAGACCTGGTTGTTGTCTTCCACGTACATCGAGTCGGCCAATCCCCATTGTTTCAGGTTGCTCAGACAGACAACCTCCTGGGCCCGGGTTTTGGCCCTGGCCAGTGCGGGCAGCAGCATCGCGGCCAGGATGGCGATGATCGCAATCACCACCAGCAATTCAATGAGCGTGAAAGCGCCGTAAACTTTGTATTTCAATCGCATAAATTTTCCCTGGGCCAAACTTCCTTCGAAACGAACTTCCGGACGCTGGATTTTTAACTGAGCTTGTTACAAAAAGAGGGAGGAGCGGTCACGTTAGCGTGACATATCACCCCTTTTCCGTCGGGGCCGGAACTTTTCCGAGACGTCACTCCGGCGTCATCACATCGTCACTTTTCTATTATTACATCGCCTTAGTTGGAAGTGATAAGTCACCGCCGCACGTAAACAACAGCCAAAACACGGACACCAAAAAGAAAAGGCAGCATGAAAAAAACATTCGGATTACTTGGTCTGGCCACGATGCTTTGCGTCACAGCGCGAGCACAAACCACCCTGAGCGCCTGGACCTTTGACAATTTGCCCATCGCCATTAATTCAAGCCCGACGCCCTCGACTGGTACAGGCACGGCGAGCGCTCTGGGCATGAATAACACCTATAATGGCACCAACAGCATCAGCAATCCGGATGTCCAATCTCTGGCCGGCAGTTCTTCGGGCGGCCCCAACTGCTGGCGCATTCGCGGTTTTAGCACGGTCGCCGGCAGCCGCGGCAATGGCTGGTCCACGAGCGCGCCGATTGGCACGCAGGGCGCCCAGTTTTCCGGCAACGCCTTCGGGTATTACAAACTTAAGGTTTCATTCGATGTTTATGCCACTTCCGATGCGGAGGCCAATTTGCAGGTGCAATACACCACGGACGGCAGCACCTGGAACAATGCCACTATTACATCGGTCGGTTCCGGGGCGGTCATTCAAAATAACGCCGTCGGCAGTGTGACCACAAACGCCACCGTGGTCGGCTCGTATGTCGAGCTGGCCAGTGGCTGGAACAATCAGATCACAGTGAATCTGGCGGGCCTTTCCGGCGTGGACAATGAAACCAATTTTGCCTTCCGCGTCGTCAACGCTTCCTCAGGAACGAACTGCGTGGATACGACCGGGGCTGTTTACAGCAATACCTCTGGAAGCTGGTCTCTCGACAATGTGGTGATCCAGGGCCAGACCATCGATGTCGTTGCGGATTGGAGCTTTGATCTCATCGGCACTCAAGCGGCACCCTATAACAGTCCGGCGCCGACCACGGGTTCGGGCGTGGCGAGAGTTTTGGGCATGACCAACATGTACACTTTCGCCAGCGGCCCTTCCTTGAGTTACGCCTGGGCCGATGTAGCGGCCACCGGCTCTCCCTACCCCAATACGGGAGACGATTCGTATGGCTGGCGGGTTCGCGGCGGCGCCACGGGCGCCGGCGCTCCGAATAGCGGCTGGAACACCGCGGCTCCCATCGGCACCCAAGGCGCCGAGTTTGATGCCAGCACCGCGGGCTATTCCAATATTGTCTGCAGCTTCAATCTTTATTTCACATCCCAGGCCGAGGTAAAGATGTGTGTGTTCTACACGACGAACGGCTGGGCCAGTTCGAACGTTGCCAACACTCTCTTTGACGGAGCCAAGCCCGGTTTTATCGTCACCAATACCTCCAGCTTGAACACGGTCAATGGGACCTACTTTTGGCAGACGAACGGTCAAGGGTTTTACGACAACATCACGGTGGACTTCACCGGCGTTCCCGGAGTGGATAACAATCCGCTGTTCGGCTTCAACGTGGTCAACGCCGCGAACGGCGGTGACTGTGTGAACGTCTTGGGCACGTCCTACAACAACCTTTCCGGCAACTGGCGTTATGACAACATTATCATTGGCGGCACCTCGGGAACGCCACCGCCGACCATCGCCCCTGATCCGAATGCGACCGTGGATCATCCGTTCACCAACACTTTCATGGATAATCCTGCGTGGCGCGCAAATATCTCCGCCATCTATGTCAACGGCGCGGTTTTGACGAATGCGGCCTATACCACGGATAATGCGGGCGAACTCGTCTTTACCCCCGCGAACTCCGTGCTCCTGCAGGCAAGCGGTCTGTTAAGCATTTCCATCCTTTCGCACGGATATGGAACCGCGAGGGTGTCCCAGCCGCTGAGCGCCGGGGTGGCCACTCAACTGGCCGTTACCACCCAGGTCGCCGGCCCCTCGGCAAGCGGTGGCACCCTCACCGGCAATCCCGTTTTGCTGGTTTCAGACCAATACGGCAATGGCACCACGAATCCCTATGCCAATGTCTCGGTCACCGCGTCCATCGGCGGTTCGGGAGGCTGGACTTTGGGCGGAGCCACCACGCAGGCGTCCGTCAACGGTCTGATCACCTTTACCAACTTGACCGCCACGGTGAACGGCCCGTCTGCTGTTTCCAATGCTTTCATCACGTTCCTCGTGTCTGGTTACTCTCCGGTAACGGTCACCAATTCAGCTCTGTTCAATATTGGCGCGCCACCGGTTCTGTTCACCCCGGGCAATCTGGCCGTCCTTCAAATTGACACTTTGGATAACAACACAACTTTCAGTATCATCGAAGTCAACCCCTCACAGGCCGGCCAATCCTCACCGGTCAATATCGTGCCCATCAGCGCCACCGGAGCGAACGCCCTGCGCCAGTCCTCGTCCGGAAGCACCGGCCGGCTGGCGCTGAGCGATGACGGGACCTTGCTGGGGTTTGCCGCTTTTGTCGATGGCAGTGCGGCCACTCCCGACGAAACGCTCAACCTTAACCGGGCAGCGGCAAGCCTGAACTGGTCCAACCAGTTGAACATCGGTGTCAATTACACCTCCGTCTCCTTGGGCGGCAGCCAGGCCCGCGCCGCCTGTGTTCTGGATGATGACCGGGAATGGATTGCAGATGACAAAGGCGGATTATACGAAGGCAACACCAACAGTGGGAACATCGCCTCACCCAACTTGAACGTATTTAACAATGTGGTGGTAAAAACTTTTGGCGGCACGCCCTTCGTCGAAACGCAAAAGGCGGTTGCCGGGCAGAACATTCCCGTGGTCTATGCCCTCGGCCTTGATTCGGATACCGGTTTGTACGACTCGGTCGTCGGCAACAACCTGACCACGGACCCCAACGCTTCCGATTTTTATCTGATCTCCACCGACGGGGGTGCGACCTATAACGTTTTGTACATCGCTGACCAGAACAGTGCAACGAATGGTGTCATCAAAAAGTATTCGTTGACGGCCGGTTCCTGGTTGAACAATGCGACGTTGACGGCCAACGGTTCGTTCACCAACTCGACGGGCATTGATGGCCTGTTCGCCACCCCCAACGGCAACGGCGGCGCCG
>DATJYM010000268.1:0-9050 GCA_035499615.1 Candidatus Acidiferrales bacterium
AATATTTCGGCGGCATCTACTGGTGGTATAATTCCTTTTACACCGGTATTAAGTCGGCCAGTCCAACAAGGTTGGGCGCGTCCAAACCGGGTTGGGTGCTGGCCGCGGATTTGATCTGCAAATATACGGCAGGCACTGGAAACCCTTGGGGTGCGAGCACTCGTGGTTTTGTTGCCCATCGTCGGCCAGGCGCGCGATTTCCCGATGGCGGCAATCATCTGACTGTGGATGGTTCCGTGCATTGGATCCCATTCGAAAACACTCTGGCGATCACCAGCTTTGCACCCGGCAGCTATCATTACTACTTCTTTCAAAGAGACCTTGGGACGATGAATCCGGCCGTAATTCCCTCGTTGCAGGCCCAGGGTCCCTGATTCTACAACCAGTCGTTGGCGCCTGAAAATTGGTTGCGGGGCCAGGATTTGAACCTGGGACCTTCAGGTTATGAGCCTGACGAGCTACCGGGCTGCTCCACCCCGCGCCAAGGTTTTTCAGTCTGGCCTATGTCCGAACGAACCGCAAGAATTTTCATCATAAATCAAAAAGGCGAAATCCCATAACACATCCAGTAACCGAGCAGTTTGGGATATTCCAGGTAAATGCGGTGCCTGAGCCGGCTCCGGGACCAGTCCGCGCGGTGATAGCCGAAGTAGGATGGGCGCGAATAGAATTCCATCTCCGGTCCGTAGTGTTCGAAACAAGCCAACGCCCTGCGAGAATGGTACCACGAGGTGACGATGATGACGCGGCGCACGCCCTGGCGGCGAAGCAGTTTCACGGCAAAAATGGCGTTCTCCCTCGAAGTGCGTGATTGATCTTCCATCTGGATTGCGCTCGCAGGTATACCGATCCCAATCAAATAACGCCGGTAGATTTTACAGTCTCCCAGCCCGCTGAGAAGTATGCGCGGCGCGGCGTGTTCCCGAAAAAGTTCCGCCGCCCTTTCCGGTCGGTCCTGCAAGCCACCCCCCAAAACCACCAACACATCGGCTTTCACCGGATCACCATCGATACACAGAATTTCCTGTGGGAAAAGAAAAACGCCCGCCCCGACCAGAATAAAAATTGGGAACAAAACCAGGGCGGTTCGGAACAGCCTTCTTCGCATACCCGTCACACCGATTGAACATCGCAAATTCCGGGCCAAACCGCAATGTCGGCAGACATCAAATCCAGCACTGGTCAAACCCCATGCGGGTTTGATACTTTGCGTTCAGCAATGATCTTGTCAGCCAGACAACGCGCGGTGGAATCCCTTACCGGTCTGGGGCAATTCACCCTGCTGGCCAAAGAGGCCCTGACTTCCCTGTTTAGCTTCAAGGTTGCCTGGCGTGACCTGCTCTACCAGATTTATTTCATTGGCGTCAAATCGCAGCTGGTCGTGCTCATCACCGGCGCGTTCACCGGGATGGTGTTCGGCTGGCAAACGTATGTTCAATTCCACAAGGTCAAAATGGACACCGCCACGCTTGCGGTCGTCGGCGTCGCGGTTTGCGATGAACTCGGGCCGGTACTCACGGCATTGATGGTCGCCGGGCGCGTCGGCGCGGCCATCGCCGCCGAGATCGGCACGATGCGCGTAACCGAGCAGATTGACGCACTGCGGACGCTCGCGACACATCCGGTGGATTATCTGGTGGTGCCGCGCGTCGCTGCCGGAGTCGCCGCGCTGCCACTGCTCACCATTGAATCCATTTGCTTCGGAATCGGCGCCAGCTACTTCGTGTGCGTGAAACTCCTCGGCGTCGATTCCACCTACTTGTGGTATAACATGCTGCGCTTCACGCACGACGTGGATGTGGCGATCGGCTTCACCAAAGCGGTCATTTTTGGCGGCATCATCGCGCTTATCGGCTGTTACAAGGGCATGACCTGCGGGCTGGGCGCCGAAGGAGTCGGGCGCGCGACGACCGAGGCGGTGGTTTATGCCTCCATCACCATTTTGATCACGGACTTTTTCCTGACGATGTTATTGAGCCTGCTGCTGGGGCAGTTATGATTGAAGTTCGCGACCTGAAGAAGGGTTTTGCCGGCCACGAGGTGTTGGACGGGGTGAGCTTTCGGATTGAAAACGGCGATTCTGTTGCCATTATCGGCCGGAGCGGTGGCGGCAAAAGTGTCTTGCTCAAACACCTCATCGGTTTGCTCAAGCCGGACGCCGGCGAGGTTCGGATCGATGGCGAGGACATCGTACCGATGAACGAGCGCCAGTTGCTGCGCGTGCGCCGGAAGTTTGGCATGGTGTTCCAAGGCGCGGCGTTGTTTGATTCGATGACCGTGGCGGAAAATGTGGCGTTCGGACTGCGCCGGCACGAGCATCTAACCGAAGCTGAAATCGCCCGGCGCGTTGCCGCGACTCTGGAAGTTGTGGATTTGCCGGGTACCGAAAAGAAAAACCCGGCCGAATTGTCCGGCGGCATGCGAAAGCGGGTCGGACTGGCGCGGGCGATTGTCTATGAACCGCAGATTGTGCTTTATGACGAGCCGACCACCGGACTGGACCCGATCGTATCGGACAGCATCGACAAATTGATCATGAGCGCGCATAGCCGATTAAAAATCACGACCGTCGTGGTTACGCATGACATGCGGACGGCCCGGCGCGTCGGGCAACGTGTCATGCTGTTACATGACAAAAAGATCTATGCGGCCGGCGCGCCGGACATGTTTTTTGCGTCGCAGGATCCCATCGTGCGGCAATTTGTTGACGGCGTGGCCGACGCCAGGGAAACTCCGTTTTGAACCATGGAAAAGTCGCGACTGGAAACCAAAGTCGGCCTGTTTGTGTTTATCGGGCTGACGCTCCTGGCGGTGCTGCTCATCCAATTCAGCAAGGGCACCAGCCTGTTCCACGGCACTTACATGCTGCGGTTGCATGCAGAAAACGTTGGCGGCCTCAAGCAACGCGCCTCGGTGCTGCTGGCCGGCGTCCAGGTCGGCAGCGTCTCGGGCATCGAACTCGCTCCGGATGGCAAAAGCGTTACGATCCTGCTGCGAATTTATCGGAATTACAAAATTTACGCCGACGCACAGTTTATCATCCAACAATCCGGCTTTCTGGGCGACCAGTACGTCGCCATCATTCCCACGCTCAATAAAGCTCCCTTGCTTCAGGATGGCAGCGAAGTTGAATGTCTGGCGCCTTTCAATTTGCAGGAGGTCGCGCGCTCGGCGTCCGGTTTTATTCAACGCATCGATGACACTGCCAGGAAATTGGACGCCGCCCTCAGCGACGTGCGCCGGTATGTGCTGAACGAAGAGACGCTCACGAATTTGTCCGCCGCCGTCAGCAATCTGCGCGACTTTACCGAGCAGGCCACGGGCATGGTCTCCAGCCTCAACGCGCTCGTCTCGACCAATGGCACCCAAATCCATCTGGCCGTCAGCAACGTGGTTTTCTTCTCGCAGGACCTCATCGGCCTGTCGGATGCTGCGCACGGGCTGATTTCAACCAATGCTCCGGAAATTTCCGCTGCGGTAAAGAACCTCGAAACTTCGACCGAAACGCTGAACAAACTGATGGATAATTTGCAGTCCGGCAACGGTTTGGCGGGAACCCTGCTGAACAACCAGGAACTGTCCACCAACGTGCAGATAACGGCCGCCAATCTGGCCGTCGCCACCAGCAACCTGAATCGGCTTGGTTTGTGGCGATTCCTCTTCCACCACGAGCTGCCGCACACGAACGCGCCTCCCAGCCAACCGGCGAAACATCCATGACCTCACTTTGGGCCATTCGCATTCTGTTTTTAGCCCTTTGCACGGCAGCGGGTTACGCCATCAGCCAGGTGCGGACGGAATACACCGACATCAATCATGGCGAGTTGTTCGGGATGCTCATCGGTTTTGGTTTCGGCGGTTTTATGATCGCCCTGGACGAAATGCTCAAGGGTTTTTCCCTCCGTGCTTTTTCGGCCACGACGTTCGGGTTGCTGCTCGGCATGGCGGTGGCGTTGCTCATTGGCTATTCCCCGCTGATGGACAATGCCGATGACAAAGTCCGCTGGTTTGTCCGTCTGGGATTGTTCCTGGCGTTCAGCTACATCGGCATCATTCTCGCCATGCGGAGCAATAAAGAGGATTTTTCGTTGATCATCCCCTATGTCCGTTTCCGGCCGCAAAACCAGCCGGATAATCTGCTGTTGCTGGATACGAGCGTCATCATTGATGGCCGGATATCAGATTTAATTGAAGCCCATTTCCTCGAAGGATCGGTGGTCGTGCCGCGATTCGTGCTCAAGGAAATCCAACAGATAGCTGACTCGGCCGACCCCATCAAACGCGCCCGCGGGCGCCGCGGGCTCGAAATGCTCAATCGCATCCAGCGTAACACCGGCATTGAAGTCCACGTCCACGAGGGAGATTTTCCCGACGAAAAGGATGTGGACTCAAAGCTGGTTCGTCTCGCCCGCAACCTTAACGCCCGGCTTTTCACCAACGATTACAACCTCGCCAAAGTCGCCGAACTGCAAAAAATCAACTGTGTCAATTTGCATGAGGTCGCCAAGTGCCTCAAGGTCATCCTGCTGCCCGGCGAAATTCTACAGTTGAAAATTGCGCGCGAGGGCAAGGACAAGGGTCAGGGCGTCGGTTATATGCCCGATGGCACAATGGTGGTGGTCAACAAAGGTCTGCCCCATATTGGTCAGCAGGTGGAAGTGGAAGTCCAAAGCTTGCTCCAAACCGGGGCGGGAATCATTGTCTTCGCCGAAGTGAAGACACCCGTAATCGTCTGAAAGACGCCCGCGAAAAAAATTGGTCGATGGAACCAGCAACTGCCCTCACCGCCTGCAACCGCGCCGAAACCCGGACCCTTCACTCCCGGTTTCAGACGGTATACTTTGTATTCCTTTTTCGCCCGCAAAATTGCCATCCCGACGCCGTGTTTTTCACCACAACCCGACAATGATCGCCACGAAATTAAGACACCTGCGCCGGCTCAAAGCCGTCCTGCCAAAAGGCGAACTGGTTTTGACTCCCCAAACGCTGCAGGAATACGCGTCCGACAAGTGGTTCGCCGCCCAACGACCCGACGCGGTCGCCCTGCCCCGCTCCGTCAAATCTATTTCCGCGATCCTGCGTTTTGCCAATCACCACAAGATCCCCGTTACGGCACGCGGCGCCGGCCATGGTTACGTCGGCGGCTGCGTTCCGGTTTATGGCGGCATCGTGCTCTCCCTGGAACGCCTGAACCGGATCAGGGAAATCAATGCCGTTGATTTTGTGGCTGTGGTTGAACCGGGCGTCATCACGCAGAAGCTTCAGCAAGCCGTTGAAAAACGCGGTCTATTTTATCCGCCGGACCCCGCCAGCCGTGCCAATAATTTCATCGGCGGCAACATTGCCACCAATGCCGGCGGACCGCGTTGCCTGAAGTACGGCGTCACCCGCGATTACGTGCTCGGCCTCGAAATCGTACTGGCCGACGGCACCCTCGTTCGCGTCGGCGGACGTACGCATAAAAACAAAACGGGATTTGACCTTACCCGCCTGTTCGTCGGATCGGAGGGCTTGCTGGGCGTTATTACCGAAGCGACCTTGAAGCTGATTCCACTGCCGCCGTTTCGCGCCTGCCTGGCCATCGGCTTTGATTCAATGCAAAACGCCATCCGCGCCTTGCAAGCAATCTTATCCGCGGGATTTCTCCCCAGCGCACTCGAATTGGCGGATGAATTCACGCTTGCCGCCGCCTACCAGCGCACCAAAAGCCGCCGGTTGCGCGGCTGCCGTGCTCATCTGATCGTCGAACTCGATGGGCAGGTAAAGTCCGTCCGCCAGGAATTGCCAGTGCTGGCACACATAATTCGACGACAGCAGCCACTGTTCCTCGAGCACGGTTTGGGCGCCGCCCAGTGTGAGGAAATCTGGAAAATCCGCCGTGAGTTTTCTTACGCTCTGCGTGACACCGGCCTGACCAAATTAAATGAAGACATCGTTGTGCCGCGCAGCCGGTTGTCGGACCTCTTTCGATTTGCCGCCAAACTCCAGAAAAAGCACGGCCTCCCGGTTGCCTGTTTTGGCCACGCCGGCGACGGCAACATTCACACCAACGTAATGGTGGATTTCAACCGGGCGGGAGCCGCCCGCCAGGCCGAGGCGGCGTTGGACGAGCTTTTCGCCCAGGTAATCGCCTGGGGAGGTGCGATCAGCGGTGAACATGGCATCGGCCTTGCCAAAAAACGCTGGTGGTCCCGAGCCGTCTCCCCGGAGGTTCGCGAGTTGCATCGGGTCGTGAAGCGGGCCCTGGATCCACGAAATATTTTGAACCCGGGGAAATTTGTTTAGCCGGCCCGGCCCCGTAAACCCTGCGATTACACAAACGGGCCGATACACACCACAAATTCGCCCTTCCACGGCCGCTTTTGGGCGAGCGCCACCAATTCCGCCGGCTTGCCGCGCAGAAACTGCTCGAATTTCTTGGTTAGCTCCCGCGCCAGGACAACCTCGCGTCCGGGAAAAACTTCAACAATCTCGCCCAGCAGCTTTTCAATACGGAACGGTGATTCGTAGAGGACCAGCGTGCCCGGAATGGTTTTGAGCGATTCCAGCTTGGTCCGCCGCTGGCCGGATTTATGGGGCAGAAAACCGACAAAATGAAATTCGTCCGTCGCCAGGCCGCTCGCGGTCAGTGCGGCAACCAACGCGCACGGCCCGGGTACCGCCTCGACCCGGCAGCCCGCGGCCACGGCGGCCTTGACAACCCGTTCTCCAGGATCACTGATGGCGGGGCTGCCGGCATCTGTAACCATCGCAATTTTGCCGCCGCGCCGGAGGCGTTCAATGATTTCCTCGCTGCGCCGGGCCTCGTTGAACTGGAAATAGCTTAAAAGCGGCTTAACGATTTCAAAATGCCTGAGCAATTGCCCCGTGCGGCGCGTGTCCTCGGCCGCGACCACGTCGCATTCCCGCAGGACACGCAAGGCACGCAAAGTGATGTCCTCGAGGTTGCCAATGGGCGTGGCTACGAGGTAAAGCGTTCCCGGCATCAGCGGTGGCCTTTGACTGTCCATGCCGCAACTTAGCTAAAAGCGTGGACAAAACAAAACGGATTCATGGCCCCGGCACCGACAATGTCGGTAAAGCGTGGACAGCCAAAAGCATGCGGTTGGCTCTTGCATATAACACAACTATGGTACAGTTTAGGCTTGATAAGCAACGGCATGCCAGACGCAAACGACAGCACAGAATCCGCCGCTTCTCCGGATCGACCAAAACTTCATCCGCCGCTCCTGGAGAACTGCCGCGCCAGATCCCTGTGGAGCATCAATGAATTTGCCGAGTGCCTCGTGTCATCACCCGGAGAATGCGAATATGCCTTTAGACACGGCGATCGTTACTACTGTCACCATCCGCAGCGGCAGGAAATCGTGGTACGCACGCTTAAGATTATCAGAGGGATGACACCCTGAACGCCGCTTGACAGTTCAATAACGAGAGAAAAGTGCAGCGGAACTCATGCCGCTCACCCAGTGACAACGGTGAAATCTGCCTCTAAATTCAATATCGTTCTGGTCACCGCCCCGAATTTGAAGACTGCCCGCTTGCTGGCCAGGACGGCATTGCAGGCCAACCTGATCGCCTGCGCAAATCTCGTTCCCAGGGTTGAATCGCATTATTGGTGGCGGGGGAAGCTTGAATCCGGAGCGGAGATCCTGCTGGTTTTGAAGACCCAAAGAACAAAGCTGGCGGCACTGGAGAAGTGCGTCCTCGCCCTGCATCCCTACGACACTCCAGAATTCCTGATCTTGCCTCTCCGCGCCGGCAACAGACGGTATCTGGACTGGCTGAATCAGGCTTGAACCCAAGGACGCCGCCTGGTCTGCCATCGCGTCCAAAAACGTAACAAGATACAATGCAATACGTTAATCTTGTGAATAACTTTTACTTGTTTTGTCCGGCAGTTTTGTTGTTTAATGCATGCTAGGCACCCGAAAGAAGTGGTGCATGGCCACGTGAGGCTTAATTTCCAGGGAACTTGGCTTTCGCCACGATAAATTCAGAACGGAAAGCGTCAGGTTGTTTGGAAGTAAATTTCCAAGGAAGTTGACGACGCCCGTGGTGCAAAATCAAAACCAAACCAAAGTGAGAAACAAAACCATTATGAATAACATGACCAATACAATGGGAGAACTCCACATGCGAATATTGAGATATCCAGGACTGACATTCCGAGCCCTGCAGCTCACAGTAGCTGCAAGTACTCTAGGTGCTCTGTGCGCTTATGGCCAGTCGGTTCCGCTGCCGCCCGGTTCCGTGGGCGTACCGCTGCCCGGCACTACGAGTGCTGCTGAGCCCAATCTGGCCGGCACGACCCCGGTTGCTGATTTGCTCATCCCCTTCACTGTGCTTGATAATGATACAGGCGGAATCGCTCTCACAGGCATACTGCAGGACAGAGTCGTACAGGAGACATCAACCGGCAATCTGGACTTCTATGGCCGCATCACCATTACCGACTTCGGCAACAACCTCGCCGCCATCGATTCCATTGCTGAGGGAAGCTACCTGGGATTTAACGTCAACTCAAACTTCCGCACGGACGGTTTGGGTGTGCAGGGACCGGATGCAGCGTCGAGAAGCAACGACGGCAGTGAAGTCGCATGGTACTTCGAGTCACCCCTTCGGCTGGGCGCACCTGGTGGAGCCAGCGAATCGTTGTTCTTCTTCGCGCAGACGGACGCCCAGAACTTCGATAGCAACGGATCAGCGCGGATCGTGGCCTACAGCCTGATTAACGGAGGTATCGACCCGACGGTCAACCTGGGCGGCCTCTATGAGCCGGTGCTGGTGCCCGAACCGGGTGGTTTGGCATTGGCCGCCACAGCTGGTGGATTGCTGCTACTCGCACTGAAATGGCGGCATCAAGCCAATACCTAATAGCGCGTCTGACTCACTGTCAAATTGGCGGGTGGCGAAATGTTGCCCGCCGGATAATTCAATCCGCGTTTACAAAAAAGTAAGAAATCAATACAGGAGACCATTCTTATGAAAAAGCTTTCATATCTCGCCGCCTTCTTCTTGTTGCTAACCCTTCAAGTTCTGAAAGCCGA